>CAYYKK010000191.1:0-13710 GCA_964467935.1 uncultured Polyangiaceae bacterium | reverse complement strand
TCGAGGTCACGGGCACCTGGGAGCACAACGTCGCGACGCGCTTCAGCGCGATCAAGCGCGACGTGCCCTTCCGCCCCGCGCGCACGACCAAGCTGGCGAAGCAGGCGGGCCTGCAGATGGGCGTCGTCGTCGGTCCGGACGGACAGGAGGTCCACCCCGACGATCACGGTCGCATCCGCGTGCAGGCCCACTGGGACCGGCTCGGCAAGCGCAACGAGGCGAGCGGGACCTGGTGTCGCGTCGCGCAGCGCGCCACGCCGGGATCGCTCCTCCTCCCACGCATGGGCTGGAACGTCGCCTTCTTCAACGAGGAGGGCGGCGTCGACGCGCCGAGCACGCTCTGTCGCATCCACGACGCGGATCACCCGCCGGAGTACAAGCTGCCCGACAACAAGACCCGCGTCGTCTACAAGACCGCGACCACGCCCGGAGGAGGCTCGCACAACGAGATCTACTTCGAGGACAAGGGCGGCCAGGAGGAGATGTTCATCCACGCCTCGCGCGACATGAACATCCGCACGAAGAACCGCAAGTACGAGACGGTCAAGGGCAACTCGCTCAGGCAGATCTCGTCGAACTACGTGCTGCACGTCGAGGCCGCGATGGCCGAGCGCGTCATCCAGAACCAGACCGCGACGGTGGCCGGCAACGACAAGATCGTCGTTCAAGACAAGTACACGAAGGCGGTGTCGAAGGACGAGGCTCGGACCATCGGCGGCTCCCGCACGCTGAAGGCCAGCGACGCGCACAACGGCTTCGTCAACGGCAACCGGACGCTGTCGGTCGGCGCTGCGCAGATCGACATCTGCCTCGGACAGATCGGCTCGTTCCACCCCTACAACGTCACGCTCGTCGGAGGCGCCGTCCTGCGTGCCGCTGGCGCCAACGTCACGGAGGACACGACGAAGCTCTCGATCCAGCTCGTGGGTGGCGCCCGCGTGGACGTCGCGAAGGTGAACCGTCCCCTCGGCGTCGAAAAGACGCTCATCGAGACGGTCGGCGGCGGCATGTACTTGAAGACGAACGCGAAGTACTTCGACAACGCCGACACGACCTCGAGCTGGACCGTGCTCGGCGCGCTGACCGCCGACGCGCCGGAGGTGTGGGCGGAGGCGGAGCAGAAGATCGTGCTGAAGTGCGGCGCGAGCACGATCACCATCGACGAGAAGACCATCACGTTCGAGGGGAGCAACGTCGACCTCTCGGGCGCCCACCTCGACGCCGACACCGGCGCCATCACCCACAACACGTGATGCACCCGTATCACCACTTCACTGAAGCGCGTCCGATGGGAATCAGCCCGAGGGGAAGCCGATGAGCGAGCTCGTTCTGGTCTACTGGTTGGATCTCGGAGGAAGGGCGTTGCCGGCGCGGAGGGTCCGCGGCGTCGAGGGGATCAGCACCCCCTTCCGCTACGAGGTGACCCTCACGTTGGGCGCCGAGGACGGCGCGAGCCCGGAGGCGCTCATCCGCACGGACGCGGCGCTTCGCCTCGAGCGCGACGGGCTCGAGCGGTACGTGAACGGCATCGTGACGGAGATCAAGCGCAAGGCGACGCAGCGGGGCGCGCCCGGCGGCGCCGAGCTGGTGGTCGTGCTCGAGCCGCGGCTCGCGCTCCTGCGACATCGGGTCGACATCCGGCTCTTCCGCAACAAGACCGCGCCGCAGATCGCGGCCGAGGTGATGACGGCGCTCGGCGTGCGCGTCGAGCAGCGTCTTTCGCAGAGCTACAAGGTCCGCCCCTACACCGTGCAGTTCCGCGAGAGCGATCTCGACTTCGCCCATCGCCTGCTCGAGGACGAGGGCATCCACTACTTCATCACCGAGGACGACACCGTCGTCTTCGGCGACACCGCCGCCTCGTACGACGGCTCGGTCGGGCTGCTGCCGTTCCGCCACGACGCGGGCTTGACGACGACGGCGAACCCGCTCGTGCAGATCGGCTCACGCGGAACGATGACCGCCGGCAAGGTCACGCTGCGCGACTTCAACCCGGTGCACCCGCGACTCAACATGGACGTGTCCGCCAAGGGACCGACGGAGGGCGGCGCGGAGTTCTACGACTACCCGGGCGAGTACGAAGAGCCGTCCGAGGGGCAGCGCAAGGCCAACCTGCGCGCGGAGGCGCTGCGCTGCGCGCACCATCGCGTCTCGGGCAAGTCGGCGAGCGCGCGCATGCGCCCGGGCGCCTTGTTCGAGACCGTCGGCACGCCGAACGGGATCCACGACGGGGAGTTCGTGACGACGCGCGTGACGCACGACTGGACGAAGGACGAGACGGGCTACGCCGTCGCGTTCGAGGCGCTGCCTTCGAAGGTCGCCTTCAGGCCGCCGGTCGTGACGCCGGCGCCGGTGCAGACCAACCCGCTCACCGGTTTCGTCACGGGCCCCGCGGGCGCCGACATCCACACGAACGAGTGGGGCCAGGTGAAGGTGCACTTCCCCTGGGATCGGCTCTTCCCGATGGACGACACGTGCTCGCACTGGATCCCCGTCCTCCAAGACAACACCGGACACTCGTCGTCGATGAGCCGCACGGGGTGGGAGGTGCTCTGCCACTTCATGGAGGGCGACCTCGACCGCCCGGTCGTGCTCGGCCGCGTCTACAACGCCGACGATCCGCACCCCTCCCCCATGCCCGAGCGCAAGATGCGCACGAGCCTCCGATCGCTCACCTCACCACGCACGAACGGCGAAGACAGCGAGGAGAACGTCATCCACTTCGAGGACGAGGCGGGCCTCGAGGCCATCATGCTCCACGCGATGAAGGATCAGAACGTCGTCGTGAAGAACAACAAGAGCGACCAAGTCGACAACACCGAGAACCTCGACGTGCGGGGCAACGAGCAGGTGGCGATCGGCGGCGATCACACGATCATCACCAAGTCGCACCTGACGCCGGAGGTCACGGGCAACCAGCTGCGCTCCGTCGGCGGGAACCACGACGTCTCCATCGGCTCGTCGATGACGGAGCAGGTCACGGGCAACTCGACGCTCACCATCGGCGGATCACACACGCGCAACCTCGGCTCGCGCGACACGCTCAGCGTCTCGAAGAACACGAAGGAGACGATCGGCGGCGTCGACATGGAGCTCTCGATCAAGGGCAACACCGAGCAGGCGGACAAGGCCAGGCTCATGGTCGTCGGAGGCGCGGTCATCGAGGTCGCCAAGACCTCGAAGATGGAGCAGACGGGGCTCGGACGCATCGAGACGATCGGCGGCATCGCGTTCGCGCAGGCGAAGACCGGGCACATGGGTACGCGCGCCGACAAAATCCGGAAGACGAACGTGGGCGCGATGCTCCGCATCGAGTCGGTGAAGGAGATGCTCGTCGCGGGCCTCGAGAAGCTGACGAAGAAGGCGCTCAGCGCCAGCTACGAGGGCACGAGCAAGCTCACGCTCAAGGTCGGATCGACCGAGATGAACATGAAGGAAGGTCGGATCGAGCTCAACGCGAGCGAGTCGATCGTCATCAAGACGACCGCGCAGAACAAGCAAGGCTCCTCCACCGCGTCCCAGAACGGCTGAAGCACCCCCCTCGAAATCGCGACCTGGCGAACGACACCGAGCGCTCCTCCATGGGATTCCCGACCCCCCACTACTACCTCATCAAGCACCCCCCCGCTTTCGTGGCCTCCATCACGGTCAACGACATCCCGGTCTACCGTCGCTTCAGCGACTACCACCAAGCGCCGAACGGGCCCTTCAACCACTGGATGCTCGAGGGCGTGAACGTGGTGCACCTCGTCCTCGTGCAACCGGTCCCGGAGCCGGGCCGCGTGTACGGCTTCTCGATGCAGGTGCTCCGCTTCTCCGACGACAAGCCGATCTTCACGATGACGTTCCCCGAGCTGCTCGAGCTCCATCCGGAGGAAGAGCGCACGCTGCCCGTCGCGCACCAGACCGCGTTACAGTTCGACGAGCCGTCGCCGAAGCCGGTGTGGCTCGACGCGCCCATCACCGACTTCCCACCAGAGGGCACGCCCGACCAGCACCAGGCCGTGTACGAGCTCTGGGACGCCTTCCGGCGCGCCGACGTCGACGACTTCATGCGGACCCTCGAACCGAAGGTCGACGAGCTCGCGCGGTTCTACGGTCCGAACCCCGGGAACTCCGGACCGCAGGCGCGCGCCGAGGTCGCCTCGAGCATCACGGGGCCGTGGGACCTGCGTCCGCTCGACTTCAAGGACCTCTCGTTCGAGCGACGCGGCGGCGGACGGACCGCCTACGTCACCCACAAGGACGGCGGTCCGGCGCTCTTCGCGCGACACAAGACGGATCCGGAGCGCAGCTGGACGGCGACGCTCCACCTGACCCAGATCGGCGGACGCTGGAGGATCTTCCACTGACCGAGCCGCCGCAGACCGTGATTGTATCTTGGATGCCAATGCCTGCCGACTGCGTGTGAGGTCTCTCTCTGCCCCGAGAAGAGGCGAGTGACGAGGAGAGTGAAATGGCCGCAACGACCGAAAACCAGTCCCATGGCGTGACGTCGACCACGAGCGATCACGTCGCGACGAACGCCGCGCCCGACGTGTGCTTCACCCCGGACAAGAAGGCGGTGATCCCGCACGACAACACGGTCAACACGGCGCTCGCCACCGAGCACACCACGCCGAAGACGCAGGTCGCCGAGGGGCCGGTCGTCCTGCAGGGCAACGCGATCGGCCCGTCGTCGACGTCGGGCGACGGCGGGGCATGCGGCAAAGGCGTCGCGAGCGGAACGTGCATGCAGGAGGCGCGCATCGCGACCGGCTCGCCGAACGTGCAGGCCGAGGGCGGGCCCGTCGGGCGCAAGACCGATCCGGGCACGTCGAACCACGGCAACACCAGCATGGTCGTGAAGGGCGGCGATCCGAGCGCCGACGAGAAGAGCCTCAGTGACGCGAAGAAGGACGCGTGCACCCTCTTGCTCTTCGACCCCAAGGCGCTCGACACGAACACGCACATCACGTGCAAGCACGGGCGCGTGCAGGGAGCGGACAAGATTCTCGAGGTCGCGACGCCGTGCTCGCTCACGCTCACCGGGAAGCGCTGGAACGCGAAGAAGCAGGCGCCGCCCGAGTGCGAGGAGGGCAGCGCGCACACGGAGTGGGAGGTCAAGCGCGAGAACAAGGGCAAGGTCGATCGAGGACCGGAGATCTTCCACGGCGACACGGTGAAGCTCGGGCCGGATTGGCTGGGCAAGCTCGTGAAGGCGTCGGACGTCGTGCCGGGCGCCGACAAGGTAGGCGCCGACAAGGCGGGCCCGGCCGGGTGGGAGGGCACGCTGACGCGCGAAGGCGAGCGCAAGCCCGGCCAAGCCCGCGACGACAAGGGACGCTTCGCGACGGGCGAGAAGGTCACGAACGTGAGCGCCGCGCTCGACGCGGCCGCGATCTACAAGAGCGCGAAGGAGTTCTGGGAGTGCTGGCACGCGGACAAGGAGCCGACGAAGCTCGAGATCGTCCCGCGCGCCTGCAGCGGCTCCGCGATCTTCACGATCATCGCGCTCCCCGGCGAGGAGGTGAAGTTCAAGATCGACCAGACGCTCCTGAACCGCATCCGCGCGATCTTGAGCGCCATCAACGCGATCATCAAGGGCCTCAAGTACATCGCGAACGTGGGCGGCGCGAAGGTCAGCGCCGATCTGCGCTTGCTCGAGGGCTTCTACTTCGAGGCCGGCGTCAAATGGGTCGAGCTGACGAAGGACCAGCCCGGCATCAACAAGCTCAAGCACCGCTGCGACCGCGAGTGGACCTTCACCATCGGTGTCGAGACCACGGACAAGGGCAAGGGCCCGCTCGGCAAATCGCTCGATCTGCACAGCCCGCGGGCCGAGTCGGAGGCCGTGAACCACGCCGTCGGTCAAGCCGCGAACCTCGCCGCGTTCGCGCTGGCGTTCGGCATGGAGATCATCGCGTTCGTCAACGCGTTCGTACCCGGCGCCGGCACGGTGGCGGCGCGCGTGATCAACTGGCTCGGCGCGAGCGCGACCGCCGGCATCGACGCGAAGTTCGAGGCCGCGATCCAGGCGACCGCGACGCTCAAGGCGGGCGATCTCGCCGTCGAGCTGAGCGCGAGCATTCCCGTCAAGTTCGACTTCTACCTCAACGTGAAGGTCGAGTGGGGCAAGAGCCTGGAGATCTCCGGCGGCGCGATCTGCAAGGGCTGCCCGACCTTCAGCGCCTCGTTCCCGGTGAGCAAGCGCGCGATCACCGACTTCACGCTGCAGCTCGAGAAGGGCATCGTGTCGTTCGGCTTCCGCGGCGTCTTCAAGGTGGATACCTGGTTCTTCTCGACCGAACAGAAGATCGAGTACATTCCCGAGTGGGCGAAGTGCGAGTACGGGCCGTACGAGTTCAAGCCCTTCGGCGCCGCGGAATAGAGCGAACATGCGACGAGTGATCGTGGGGGTCGTGCCCATCCGAGAGGTGGGCACGAGGCGCCCCATCCCCGTGCCTTGCCGCGTCGGCTTCCTGCATTTCGTCGACGACTACGAGCCGTTCGTGACCGTGATCGTGAAGGCCGCGATCTCGACGCGCACGGGCGCCTTCATCGAGCCTCGCCCGTTCGTCGCGCGGACCGACGTCGAAGGGCGCGCGTACGATTTCTTCCCGTCGAAATCGCAGGCCGAGATCCTCATCACCGGTCACACCGAGATCGCGATCCTCCCGAACGGCGACATCGTCCCGCGACACGTGATCGTCCGAGCGCCGACCGCCTCGATCGCCTTCGTGGTGACGAGCAACAAGGGCGGTCGGGTCCCGCTGCGTCCTCCGTTCGTGACGGTGACCGGAGACGGGGACAGCAACGTCGGGCCGCACGCGCCTCGCGTCGATCCAGCGTCCGAGGACTGGAACTTCCTACCCGGGTTCGACTACGGCGCGTTCAACGTGGGCCACGAACGGCTGCGCAGCGAGAAGATCCTGCCCGGCGCGGAGATCACGATCGACGGGCTCCGCGACGAGCCGATGCGCATCGCGCTGCCCGAGCGCTCGGCCCACGCGCTGGTTCACTGGACGCGTCACCCGATGCCCACCGACACGCTCATCGATCTCGACACCGTGCACGTCGATCTCGACGAAGAGCGCGTCGACCTCGTCTGGCGTGGGACGGCGAGCGTGCCGAGCGTCGACCCGAAGACCGCGGTCGATCACGTCGTGGTCCTCTTCCCGGCGACGCGCGAGCTCGATCGCACGCCCAGTGAGAACACGGAGGCTCGCTACCGGGCGGTGCTGACGGATCTCCCTCACGGCCAGTTTCGCTACGCGTGGACGTACGAGGACGCGCGCGACGGGAACGGGCCGCCGGAGCCACCGGAGGAGGAGCTCCAGATGGCGCGCTACGAGGCGCTCGCGAGCGCCGACGCCGCCGCGCCCACGTTGACCCTCGCGGAGCACGCGCAGGTGACCGCCGAGCTGCTCGAAATCGTCGGCTCGCGCGGCATGGCGGCGCCGTCGCTCGAGGAGCGACAGGCGCGGGCCGACGTGCTCGGGAAGTGGGGGTTCGACGACTTCTCGTGGGCCGTCGAGGAGCGCGCGAACCTCGATCGATTGGCGACCCCGCCGATGGACGCGAGCGGCGGACTGCACGCCGAGTACGGCCGCCTCTTCGTCGCGGCGCAGGACGCGCTCGCGCCCCCGGGCGAGTCGCTGCCGAGCGCCAAGGACTACGCGACGATGGTGGTGCGCCTGCGCGTCGAGAACCCACGCGACGTCCTCGCCGACGCGAAGATGTCGCTCGGCAAATGGATGCGGGTCGACCGCAAGTGGCAGGCGAAGATGATCGCGGACTCCGACGCGCGCAGCGAGGTCGAGCGGTATCTCGACGCCGAAGAGGAGACGCGCGGCGAGCCGGCCATCCCCGAGGTCGACGACGAAGGACGATTCGTCTGATGGGGAGCACGAACGTCATCGGGCTGGGCGCGCTGTCGCCGCTGGGCTTCGACGCGCGCCAAACCGCGTTCGGGATCCGCGGGAACAAGCTCGCGCCGCGCCCCTCCGGGATGCGGGATCGACACGGGCTCAGGTTCGGGACGATGAGAGCGCTCGGTCTCGCGGAGGAGACGGTGGGCGTGGAGCGCATGCTCGCGATGGCGGCGCGCGCGCTCCGGGAGGCCGCGCAGGACGCGCAGATCGCGAAGGATCAGCCGCTGCGGGTGTTTCTTTCGGTCGCGGAGCGTGATCGGCCGATGCCCGAGAGCGAGCGCGAGGATCTCGCGGCGGTAAAATTCCTGCCTCGGCTCCAAGCCGCGTCCGGGCAGCGCATCGACGGCGGCGCCTCGGAGATGCTGCGCCTCGGGAACGCCGGATTCGCCGCGGCGCTGGAGCGCGCGATCGCCGCGCTCGGCAACGGCGGCCCGATCGCGGTGGGCGGCGTCGACTCGTACCACCACCCCGAGGCGCTCGCGTGGCTCGACCGAGAGCGGCGCGTCCTCTCGGAGTTCACGCACAACGGGTTCGTGCCTTCCGAGGGCGCGGCGTTCGTCGTGATCGCGCCGGCGAAGGCCGACAAGCCGGCCCTCATGAAGGTGACGTTCGTCATGGCGGGCGTCGAGCAGCTCCCGCCCGAGGAGCCACGCATCGGCGCGCTGACGACCGACCTCGTGCGAAGGGCGAGCGAGGCGGTGCGCGCGTCGCCCGTGCCTTGGGTCATCACGGATCTCAACAACGAGCGGCACCGCACGAAGGAGTGGATGTTCGCCACGATTCGAAACAAGGAGCGCATCGTCGCGGGCAAGACGCGAGAGGAGCACCTGGGCCAGCTCGTCGGTGACGCGGGGGCCGCGACGGGCGCGCTCGCCGCGGTGTACGCAGGCGTCGCGTTTCGAACCGGCTTCGCGCGGTCGAACGAGGCGCTCGTGTCGCTCTCGTCCGACGGAGACGAGCGGGGCATCCTCGTCCTCGAGGGGGCGTCATGAGCGGGTTCGAGACGGCGCGGGATCGAGCCGAGGCGCTGCGAGAGGGTATCGAGGAGCTGCTCCTGGAGGAGAGCGCGCGCGCAGCGACGGCGCACTTGAAGGACGCCGAAGCGGCCGTCAGCCGGTACTGCGAGGTGGGCTCCACGGAGGCCGGGCTCGCGGCCCTCGACGCCCTGCGCGCGAGCCTCGAGAAGGCCAAGGGCGCGCTCGCGTCGTCGAGCGACGCTTCGCTCGTGGACGAAGCCATCACCTGGGCCGGCGAGCTCCGCGCGCGCGCGCTCGACGAGCTCTCCCGCCTCTCACCCGACGCGGTGATCGAGCGGCGCGAGCCTGCGCTCGGCTTTCGCGCGAGCCGTGGTGCCCCGACGGTCCACGAAGCGAGGGACGTCCCCGCGCTCGAGGTGTTCGCGAAGAAGCGTCCATGGGACGCGATCGAGTCGGACGACGACGAGGAGCCGATGGTCCCGGTCGGCAAGGACATCGACGCGGGGCTCGCGCGCTTGGGGCGTGACGCGATGGAGGACATCGCGATCCTCGGCGGCCTGCGACGCTGCGAGGAAGAGGAGAAGTGGTCGGACGCGATCGGGTTCGAGGATCGCCTGCTGGCCAACCTCGATCTGCTCTGGGCGCTCGACTCGCCCGCCCACGACGACGTCCCGAGGCTCGGCGTGCCGCGCGCGCTCTTCCGGTACGCGACCGAGTGGGCCTTGCCCGATTGGGGGCGGGCCTTCGCCGTCTCGTTCGGGCTCGGCTGCTCGAGCTCCGAAGCAGCGCTGCGATGGGTCATGCTCGCGATGCGTCGCTCGGCGGCGTCGGTGTACGGCGCGTACGTGCACGGGCTTTCGGTCGCGTCGAACCCGTACGTGGATCGGACGATCGCGTCGGAGCTCCGGACCGACGCCTCACCCGAGCTCTTGGCGGCGCTGCTCGAGATCGCTGAGCGCCGGCACACGTACGAGGCGAGCGCGATCGTGCCGCTCCTGGCTCACCCCGTGGCCGAGGTGAGGATCGCGGCGCTGCGCGCGATGCGAGCCGCGCCGAAGGACGTCGCGATCGCGTCCGCGAGATCGCTCCTCGGATCCGGCGACGCGAGCGTGTCGATTCGGGCGGCGGATGAGCTCGCGCGGATGGACCAGGCCGAGGGGCTCGAGCACATGCGCGAGGTGCTCGGTTCGTCGACCTCGTCCCCCGATCGCGGCCTGGCGCTCCGCGCGATCGCGCTCGCGGGCGTCGCGAAGGACGAAGCGCTGCTCGTCGAGCACACGCGCGACCGCGAGGACGGCGTCGTCTGGCTCAGCTTCTACGGCAAGCCGAGCGTCGTGCCGCTCATCGCGGAGGAGCTCGGACGTCTGCGCGACCAAGGAGGGCTCATGGCCGCGCGGATCGCACGGGCGGAGAGGGCGTACAACCGCGTCACCGGCCTCGACCCCTCCGGCGACGGGAACGCGCTCGTGCTCCGGTTCGAGGAAAGCGGCCAGGCGAAGAAGGCTGCGCGCCTGCGCGCCGGTGAGGCCCTCTCGGCCCGCACGATCGTGACCGAGCTCGAGAGCCCCGTCTCGCGGCAAGGCGAACGGCGGATCCTGGCGCGTGAGCTCCCGCTGCACGTCCCGGACGCGCCGTACCTCGACGTCGACGCCTTCCACGCGACGCAGCTCGCGATCCTGACCTCGATCGAGTTGAGGTAGACTCGACGTATGAAGCTCGATCGGGGACCGGCGCCGGCGCTCGCAGAAGAAGGACCCAGCGGAGCCGAGGCGCCCCGCGTCGCATCGCAAGAGCGCGTCGACGCGGAGATCCCCGAGGCCGTGCGCAGCGTGCTCGACCACACCGAGAGCGCGCGCGAACGAGCGCCCGCGAGCGCGGCCGTCGCTTCGTCGGAGGCGGCGCCCGCCCCGATGGCGGCGGGGACCCTCGTCATCGGTCGCGTGTTGACGGTCCGTGACGACGAGATCGACCTGATGATCGGAGGCGAGATCGTGACGTCGAAGAAGTTTGGCGCGCTGCACGCGTCGGTGCTCGCGACCGCGCAACGAACCGGCGAACCCGTCATCGCGCAGCGAAACGCGGACGGATCCTTCGAGATCATGGGCGCGCTTCGAACGCAGCCGACGCCAGGCGTCGACCAGCTGCGAGAGATCGTGCTCGAAGCCGATCGCATCGAGCTGCACGGCCGCAAGGAGGTGGCGCTGACGAAGTCGGGCATCGCCGCGATCGCGTTGCGCGCCGTCGGAGAGGTCGAGACGTACGCCGATCGCATCGTGTCTCGCGCGGAGGAGCTGCACAAGATCGTGGGCAGGATGCTCCGCCTCAACTGAGCGCGGCGCTCAGGAGATGCGCACCGAATAGCTCTGAAAGCGCGAGAGCATCGGCAGGAGCTTCTGCGGATCGCGTGAGACCGCGTCGATCTGCGCGGCCCAACGACGCTCGATGGCGCGCCAGCGAAGCTCGCTCAGCCCGCGCTCACGCAGGATCTCGCGCCTCGGGCGCTCGCCGCTCCAGATCTCAGCGCGCAGCTTCGCGTACTCGTCGAGCGAGAGGGAGGGGATCTTGTCCGTCGCTCTCTCGGGTGCGGGTGGCGGCTCGACGAGCTGCGCACGAAAGACGGGCTGCGCCGTCGCGGGCGCGGGCGTCGGTGGAGGCGCGGCGAGCGTCGAGAGCGCGACGGCGAACGCGGGCGGAGGCGGGAGCGCGGCGGGGTACGACGCGGCCCACGGCGGCTGCTCTCCGGGTGGGGGCGGGAGCGTGTCACCGCGATCTTCGTCGACGTCGACCGGCGGCGGCGACGCGACGGCGCGCGGCGGCTCGTGCGTCGCCGGGCCCGCATCGAATGGCAGCGCCCTGTCCGGTCGCAGCTGAATCTGGGCCGTGTGCTCGTCGTCGTCGAAGCGGCCTCGCCGAGGCAGAGGGGCCGGCGCCGGCGGGCTCGTCGCCGGCGCGGGCGCGGGCGCGAGCGGCTCGCCGCCGGGCCGGACGAAGGGAAGCGCCGGGGCGTTCGAGGAAGATCCACCGGGCGCCTCGGAAGGATCGAGACGCGTGCCGCGCTCCTCCGCGGATGGGCGCGCGGCGTCGCCCCGCGTCGCGAACGGCAGGGCCGCGCGGCTCTCCTCGAGAGCGCGAAGGTTGATGAGTTGGGTCGTCTCCCCACGCTCGCGCCCCCGCGTCGCTCCTTCGGGAGGCGCCGCCGCGCGCGTCGGTGGCTCCGTCGCGGGTCGGTGCGGGGGCGGTGCGATCGGCGTCGGCAAGGTCATCGCCGCGGCCACGTTGGAGCCCGAAGCCGCGTGCACGGGCGGCGCGGGCTGTGGCGGCGTGCCTTGCACAGGCGGCGCGGGCTGTGGCGGCGTGCCGTGCACGGGCGGCGCGGGCTGTGGCGGTGTGCCGTGCACGGGCAGCGCGGGCGATGGCGGCGCGCCGTGCACCGGGGGAGCGGGCTGTGGCGGCGCGATGAACGGGAGCGTGCCACGTCGGTCGGGATCGACGGCTTGCGCCGGCATCGCTTGCGTCACGACCTGACCTGGAGCCGAGCTACGCGCAGGAGGAACCGCGCGCCGTGGAGCCCCGCTCACCGCCGGCTTCCGCGCGAACGGCAGCGGCTGCGCAGACGGCGTCGAGGGCACCATCGGCAGCGTCATCGCAGGGCTGGGCTGCGGGGCGGCGGCGCGCCCTCCGAGCACGCGCCCGAAGGGCGGCGTATCGCCGTCGGGATCCTCCTCTTCGACGATCGCGCGCGAGTCGTGTCCGGCGACGCTCGCCTCGATCGCGCGCTGTCGCCCCCACGTCGCGAGCTCCGCCGGCCCGGTTCGGTCGAGCAGGCCGAGCGGATCCACGATCAGCGTGAGGCTCCGGTGCGGGTCGCCCGGATGGCTCAAGAAGCCGCGGTAGAGGACGCAGCAGCGACGCTTGCGCGGCTCGATCAAGATCGCGTCGATGTAGGATCGGATCCGCTGCACGTGCTGCCACGCGCCGTCGACGACGTACGCGAAGTCGACGGCGGGCGCGGGCAGAAGCGACCGCAGCGTCTCTCCGAAACCCTCGACGGCGATCTCCAGCGGTACGCCCGGAAACGGCACGCGGTGGGCCTCGCTCGAGAAGTACTTTCGCCCTCCGCCGATCGCGACGGGCCCGAGCAGGCCGCCGCGTGGCGCCTCGAGCGCGTTCGCGCCGACCCGAACACGCACGGCGCCAGTCGGCTCGACGAGGGAACGCCCCACGACCGCGATCTCACACGCGCCCTTCGCTTCGGCGAAGTCGCTCGGACGAAGGACCCGGCCGCCCTCGGACTCGCCCTCCGAAGTGCCGACCTGCTCCTGCGAGAGGATCGCCCATCCGGTGGCGCCGAGGTCGAACGTCAGCTTCGCGAAGGGCGAGTAGCTCCCCGCGTCGTCACGCCAAGGGACGATGCCGACAGGGACCGGGAACCGACACGCGACCTCCACGCGAGCGAGTCTACCACGTGGCGAGCGCTCGGCTCTCGCTCCGCTCGGGGGAAACGGCGCCTAGTTGAGGAAGCGCTTGTCGGCCGGCGGCTTCGTCTTGCCGCCGCGCAGCCCGCCCTCGATGACCTTGAGCTTGGGTCCGCCCGTGCCGACGCGGAGATCACGCAGCGCCTTGCTCTCGGCCTGGAGCTGCTTGAACCGACGCTGGAGCCAGAAACGCCGGAGCGGCGACGTGTCGCCGAACAGGTAGCCGGCGAGCATGCCGGCGAGCGGCGTCACGAGGCCCTCGTAGTGCGTGTCCGAGCCGATCACGTAGAGCACGTTGAGGACGGCGACGAACGCGAGCAGCCCGAGCCCGCTCACGGGGAGGAC
>CAYYKK010000190.1:0-13791 GCA_964467935.1 uncultured Polyangiaceae bacterium | reverse complement strand
GACGCCGAAGGGCTGTGCCTCCTCAAGATCCAGCGCTCGCGCGATCTGGCCTATCAAGGGTTCATCGAGGCCCAGTCGGCGCCGGTCGCCGCGTCGACGCCGTCCCCTCGGCGCTGCACCGTGTCCGCCACCATCGCCCAGGACGCGCGCTGGATCCTCTACGGTTTCACCTACCGGGGCGCGGGGACCGCGCGAATCCTGGGCGGCACGCTGAAGTAGCGCGGCGCGCGGTCCTCCGTCGGCGCGGCGCCCCCTTCCTTCCCGCCCGCCTTCTCAGTAGAAGGAACGCCGACTTTTCGGAGGTCCCGTGAACCGTTTCATCGACGAACTGAAGCGCACCCACCGCTGTGGCCAGCTGCGCGACACCGACATCGGCCAAGAGGTCGTCCTCTTCGGTTGGGTCGACAGCCGGCGCGACCACGGCGCGCTCGTCTTCATCGATCTGCGCGATCGCACCGGGATCACGCAGATCGTCTTCGATCCCGATCTGTCGAAGGACGCGCACGGCCTCGCCGAGCAGATGCGCAGCGAGTGGGTCGTCGGCGTGCGTGGCAAGGTGCGCTCGCGCGGCGAGCAGTTCTCGAAGAAGGAAGGCAAGCTCGTCAGCGCCGAGAACCCGCACCTCGCGACTGGCAAGATCGAGATCGAGGTGCTCGAGGCGACGATCTTCAACAAGGCCGAGACGCCGCCCTTCGAGCTCGCCGACACGAGCGACACGCGCGAGGAGATCCGCCTGCAGTACCGCTACGTCGATCTGCGCCGCGCCCCCCTCCAGCGCGCGCTCCGCCTCCGTCACGAGGTGAACCGCGCGACGCGCAACTACCTCTCCGATCAGGGCTGCCTCGAGCTCGAGACGCCGTTCCTCGTGAAGTACACGCCGGGCGGCGCGCGCAACTTCCTCGTGCCCGCGCGCATGAGCGAGGGGAAGTTCTTCGCCCTCGCGGAGAGCCCGCAGCTCTACAAGCAGCTCTTCATGGTGGCGGGCTTCGACCGCTACTTCCAGATCGTCAAATGCTTCCGCGACGAGGATCTCCGCGTCGACCGGCAGCCCGAGTTCACGCAGATCGACGTGGAGCTCTCGTTCACCAACCAGGACGAGATCTTCCGGCTGATGGAGGGGCTCGTCTTCACGATCTGGAAGGCCGCGCTCGGCATCGATCTCCGCGAGCTCTACCCGTCCGGCCAGTTCCCCGAGCTGCCGTTCGAAGAGGCGATGGCGAAGTACGGCAGCGACAAGCCCGACCTGCGCTTCGATCTCCCGCACGTCGATCTCACCGAGCTGATGATCGAGCTCGGCGGCGGCGGCGTGCCGTTCTGGGTGGAGATCGCCGACAAGTTCAAGAGCGGCAAGCTCCGCCGCGAGCTGCCCGGCGAGATCGTGAAGGCGCTCGTCATCCCCGCCTCCGCGAACCTCTCGCGCCCGCAGACCGAGGAGCTCGAGAAGGGGCTCAAGGACATCAAGGGCTTCCGCGGTCTCGCGCGCGCGAAGGTCGCCGACGACGGGTCGTGGACGCAGTCGCCGCTCTCGAAGAGCGTCACCGACGAGGCGCGAAAGCGCATCAACGAGGCCGTGGGCGCGAAGCCCGGCGACATCATCTGCTTCCAGTTCGGCAAGACGAGCCTCGTGCACACCGTGATGGCGCGCCTGCGCAGCGACGTCGCGAAGAAGATGGGCCTCATCCCCGAGTACGGCCACGGCGGGAAGTGGAACTTCCTCTGGGTCGTGAACCCGCCGCTCTTCGAGCACGACGAGGAGACCGGGCGCTGGGCCGCGGCGCACCACGCCTTCACGCGCCCCGTCGACGAGCACATCCCGTTCCTCGAGACCGATCCGGGCCGGGTGAACTGCTACCGCTACGATCTCGTGCTGAACGGCTTCGAGATCGGCGGCGGCTCGGTGCGTCTGCACGATCCCGACGTGCAGCAGCGCGTGTTCAAGGTGCTCGGCATCGAGGAGGCGCAGGCGAAGCAGCTCTTCGGCTTCCTCCTCGACGCGCTCCGCTCGGGCGCGCCGCCGCACGGCGGGATCGCGATCGGCATGGACCGGCTGGCGATGCTGCTCTCGGGCGCGCCGACGCTGCGCGACGTCATCCCGTTCCCGAAGACGAACCAGGCGACGGATCTGCTCACCGGCGCGCCGGTCGCGGTCGATCCCGCGCAGCTCTCCGAGCTCCACATCAAGACCACCGTGACGCCGACGTGAGCCGCCGCGCGCCGCACCGCTCGTCCGCTCGGGCGTGGAGCTCCTCCGCGCCCCGCGCCGCGCTCTTCGCTGCGGCCGCGATCTCGCTCGGCGGCGGCGCGTCCGCGGCGGCGGGCTGCAACAACCTCGTCGTCCACACGTTCGTCGGGCAGCACTACGACAAGACGAACGACTGCCTCGATCCGAAGGGCGTCATCGACGTGGTGGACGGCGCGGCGCACGGCACGTGCACCGGCGTGCGCTGCTACGTGTCGCAGACGAAGGACGCCTCGGGCGGCTTGGTCGACGGCGACGTGTTCGTGTCGGCCTCATGCGAGCCGGGCCCCGGCTTCCGAGACGGGACGCTCGATGCCGACGGCAGCACGTGCGCGCTCGCGCTCGAGGCGTACGCGCGCGGCACGGACGGAGCTTGCAAGACCAGTGCGTGAGGACGGGGGAGGCGGCGGGCTCGTTGCGCCGCGTCTCGCGCGCGCGGGCGAGGTCGTGCGGTGAGCGCCGGTCGGGTCCTCGTCGTCGACGACAGCCCCACCATCCTCAAGGTGGTGAGCGCCATCCTGTCGCGACACGGGTTCGAGCCCGAGAGCGCGCGTGACGGCCTCGTCGGCATCGACATCCTGAAGCGCGGCACGCCGTTCGACATCGTCCTGCTCGACTTCGTGATGCCGCGCATGAACGGCTACCAGTTCTGCCGCGAGCTCCGCTCGAACCCCGATCTCAAGGCGCTGCCCGTCGTGCTCATGAGCGCGAAGGGCGACCGCATCCGCGATCAGTTCGTCCAGCAGACGGGCGCGGTCGACGCGATCACCAAGCCCTTCGACGCGCGCGCGCTTGTCGCGGTGATCCAAGGCGCGCTCGCGCGCACGGCGCAGGGCAAGGGGCGCCGGGTCCCCGATGGCTCGGAGATGCCCGACGACGACACGTCGATCGGCGACGACGAGCCGAGGCCGAGCCTCCTGCCGAAGAAGCTGCGGTGGGCGGCCGAGGCCGCGCTCGCGCGTCACGTGGCGAACGTCGTGACGCCCGCGATCGTCTCGCTCGATCCGGCCGAGCGGGTCACGGCGCGCGTCGTCGAGGAGTCGATCGCGCGCGCGCTCAACGCCGCGTCGCTCGACGATCTCTTCTTCGCGCTGCGCGAGGCGTCGAGCGCGTCGAGCCGCGAGGTCCTCGCCGGCGATCTCGCGATCATCCCGCTCGCCGAGGTGCTCCAGATGCTCCAGATGCAGCGCCAGACCGGCGTCATGCGCGTGAAGAGCGCGAAGCGGGAGATCACGATCACGGTGCGCGACGGTCACGTCGATCTCGCGAGGCTCACCGAGGCGCCCGCCGACGAGGCGCGCGGGTTGCCGCACGAGTACCGCCTCGGCCGCTATTTCATCGAGCTCGGCGTCGCGACGCGGGCCGACGTCGACGCCGCGCTCGCCCGCGCCGAGGCTTCGAAGAAGGCGCTCGGTCAGGAGCTCGTCGACGCGGGCGTCATCACCGCGAAGGCGCGCGAAGAGGCCCTGCAGAAGCAGTCGAGCGAGCTCGTCTACGATCTGCTCCGATGGCCGCAGGGGCGCTTCTGGTTCTCGCAGGATCCCCCCTCGGCGGAGGCCGAGGAGGCGAAGCTCGGCCTCGGCATCGCAGGGCTCCTGCTCGAGGGCTTCCGCCGCATGGATGAATGGAGGCTCATGGAGAGCACGATCGTGTGGGATCAGGTCATCGCGATCGATCCGGCGCTGCTCGCGAACGTCGTCGAGCAGCTCACGCGCGCGGAGAAGCTCGTCCTCGACGCCGTCGACGGCGTCCGCACCATCACGCTCGTCGTCGCCGAGAGCCACCTGTCGAGCTTCGACGCGGTGAAGGTCGTGCACCAGTTCCTCCGCTCGCGCGTGCTGCGCCCCGTCGACAGGCCCCGATCGTGATCCTGCGCGGTGAGAAGCGGGCGGGCCTCGTCCTCTCGACCGCGTCGGGCGCCGGCGAGGCGCGCCCGAGCGCGTGGGTGGGCGGCCCGCGCGTCTTCGTCGACGCAAGGGAGGCGAGGGCCGTCGTGGAGCTCGGGGCCCGCACCCTCGTCGCTCAGGCGCTCGGCGTCGGCGTCGGCGTCGCCGCCGTCGGCAGCCAGCTCGTCACGCTCCTCGATCTCGACGTCGGCGGAGACGCGGATCGACCGCGCGTCGGCGTCCTCGCGGAGATCGAGAGCGGCGAGAGCGTGCTCCTCGTCGGCGGCCCCGTGCTCGCGACCGGCCTCTTCGACCGCGCGAGCGAGGGCGATGGAATCGTCTTCGAAGGAAGCGACGTGCGCCCCTTGTCGATCGCGCTCGTCTACAGGAAAGTGGAGGCGCGCGTGTGGGAGACGCGCGCGCTCGCTTCGCAGGCTCGTCCGCCCGCATCTCGTCGATCCGAGGGGAGAACACCGTGAGCACCACGAAGAGACGCCGTTGGATGGATGTGCTGCGCCGGACCGCCGGCGTGCCTTCGGGCCCGCGCGTCGCGCTCGAGGACGCGGCGCTCTGGGAGGCGCGCGAGAAGGCCGCCAAGTCCTCCGCCGAGGCCGCGCGCTTGGCGGAGCGGGTGACGGCGTCGGTGACGCGGCAGCGTTCGCTGCTCGACGCCACGGTGGAGCGCGCCGCGCTCTTCGCGAGCAAGTCGGAGAGCGCCGCCGACGGCACGCGTCGCGTCCTCGAGGCGCTCGATCGTCTCGGTGTGGTGGCGCTCAACGCGGGGCTCGAGGGCGCGCGCAGCCCGGAGCCGCTCGGCCGCGCGCTCCTGCTCGTCTCCGAAGAGATCCGAGCGAACGTCGCGCGAGGCACGGAGGCGACGCGCGACGTGCTCGGCGTCTCGGAGGAGCTGACGCAGCAGGCGACCGATCTCGGGCAACGGCTCGACGCGACCCGCCGCGACGCAGGGGAGATCGGCGGCGACGCGGCGCTCCTCAAGACCGCGGCGCAGGACGCCGGCCTCGCGCTCGCCGACCTCGAGGCGCGCCTTCGGAAGGCGACCGGGCTCGATCCCGAGCTCGCGCGCACGCTGACGCTCGCCGGCGATCACGCCAAGGGGCTCATCCTGGCGCTCACCGCGATCGAATCGCGCGAGCCGAAGGAGATCGATCGTTCTCAGGTCGTCGAGGCGCTCGGGCCGGTGCTCGGGCCGCTGATGAAGCTCCTCGCCTCCACGACCGACGAGCGCGCGAAGGGCTCGGACGAGACCTGAGCCCGGAGGCGTGGTGGACGAAGAGCTCAAGCGCCTCCTCATCGACGAGCTCGCGAAGCAGCTCGACGCGCTCGCGCCCGAGGCCCCCGCCGACGCGCAGCGCAGGGCGATCCACTCGCTGAAGGGATCGCTGGGGATGGCCGGGCTCCGCGGGCCCGCCGAGGCGTTCGGGCGTTTCGAGCGACGTCTCGTCGGCGGGGATCGCGACGCGCTCGGCGACGCGCTGAAGCTCGCCGCCAGCGTTCTCGAGGCGCTCGTCGAGGGGATCGCGATCCCGCAGCAGATCTGGCCCGAGCCCCCGCTCGACCTCGTCCCGACGCCGCTCGATGCGTCGCTCGAGCAGGGATACGTCGAGACGATCCGCGATCGGCTCGCGCGCATCGACGCCGCGCTCTCGTCGACCGACTCCGACGATCGCGTCGTGCTCGAGATCTACCGGGACGTGCACACGCTGAAGGGCGCCGCGCTCGCCGTGGGTGACGAGATCATGGCGTGGTTCTGTCACGGGCTCGAGGAGCACCTCAAGCTCGCGCAGTCCTCCGAGGAGGGCCTCCGTCGCGTCATCGAGGAGCTGCCGCAGTACCGCGCCGTGATGGCGGAGATCGTCGACTCGCCCGAGCACGCGCTCTACACCCTGCGCCTGCTCGTCGGCGTGTCGCGGCCGTCGGTGCGCCCGCCGCTCGAGACGCCGCTGCCGCTCCCACCGAAGCGGCCCAGCATGGATTACAAGGCCGAGTCGGACGTGCGCACGCTGAGCGACGACGGCTCGGTGCGCGTCTCGACGGCGATGCTCGATCGCTTGTTCGAGCGCGTCGGCCAGCTCGCCCAGGTGCGCGCGCCGCTCTCGGGCAACGTGGCCGGGCTCGCGCGCGGGGCGGAGCTCGCGCGGGAGCTCCACCGGCAGCTGCGCGAGGCGCTGCGCCTCATCGGACCGCCGCGGCCGTGGGGCGCGCCGGCGCTCGCGATCACCAAGGTCGGCGACACGGCCGAGAGCCTCGTCTCGCTCGCCGGCGCCCTCGAGAAGTCGTCGTTCGAGCTGCGCGCCGCGGCCGGCCGGGTGCGCCGCGAGGGTGAGGCGATGCAGTCGACGGTCACGTCGATGCGCACGACCCTCGCGCACCGCCTCTTCGAGCCGATCGTCGCGGCGGTCACGTCGCAAGCGCGCCGCGAGAGCAAGGAGGTCGCGGTGCTGGTGGTCGGCGGCGACACGCCGGTCGATCGCAGACTCGCCGAGGCGCTCGCCGATCCGGTGATGCAGCTCGCCCGCAACGCCGTCGCCCACGGCCTCGAGGCGCCGGAGCTGCGCGAGGCGCGCGGCAAGCCCCGCGGAGGCACCGTCACGCTCCGCGCGGAGCTCCGCACCGGATCGCTCGTCGTCGGGGTCGAGGACGACGGCGCGGGCGTCGACGTCGTCGACGTGCGAAGGCGCGCGGTCGAGTCGGGCACGGTCGCGCTCGACGTCGCGCAGAGCCTCAGCGATCGCACGCTGCTCTCGCTCCTCTTCTTGCCGGGCTTCTCGATGCGGAGGAGCCCCGACCTGCTCGCGGGGCGCGGCGTCGGCCTCGATCTCACGCTCGCCGCCGTGCACCGGCTCGGTGGGACGATCCAGCTCGCGAACCGGCGCGGCCACGGCCTCACCGCCACCGTCGTCGTCCCGGCCGAGGGCGCGCTCGTGAAGATCGTCTGGCTCGAGTGGGGCGCGGCGACGTTCGCCCTCCCCGTCGCCCACGCGGGCAAGGTCCACCTCGCGAAGGACGCGCCGCACGCGATCACGCCGCTCTCGCGCTTCGTCGGGACCACGGTCGCGGCGCGCGCCGACAAGCCGGCGCCGCTCGCCATCGAGATCGTGCCGCCCGCCGGCCTCGTCGACGCAAAGCCCGCGGGGACGCCGATCCTCGTCGGCGTGGACGCGGTCGGTGGCGTCGAAGAGGTGGCCTTGCGCGCGCTCTCTCCGCTCGTGCGCCTCGCCGGTCCCTTCGGCGCGAGCATCGTGTGGGGTGACGAGCTGCGCCTCAGCTTGGACGCGGACGCGCTCGCGGCGTCGCTCGGGAGCTAGTCGCCGCGGGCCCGCGCGCCCGCTCAGCGGCCTTGGAAGGCGGGCTTTCGCTTCTCGGCGAACGCCGCGAGCGCCTCGAGCCGGTCGGCGCTCCGCACGGTCTCGTCGTAGTGCACGCGCTCGAGCGCGAGCCCCTGATCGAGCGTCACGTCGAACGAGTCGTCGATGGCGCCGAGCGCCGCGGCCTGCGCGATCGGCGCGCCGCTCGCGATGGGCTCGACCCAGGCGAGGGTGTCGTCCACCACGTCGACGCCCGCTGGGCTCACGCGGTTCACGAGGCCCCAGGCGAGCGCCTGCTCGGCGCCGATGGCGCGGCCGAGGAGGATCATCTCCTTCGCGCGCGCCTCGCCGACGATGCGCGGCAGGCGCTGCGTGCCGCCGGCGCCGGGGATGATGCCGAGCGTCGTCTCGGGCAGCCCGAGCTTCACGTGCGGCGCGGCGACCCGGAGATCGCAGAGGAGCGCGAGCTCGAGGCCGCCGCCGAGCGCGACGCCGTTCAGCGCGGCCACCACGGGCTTCGGGCTCTTGTCGAGCACACGCAGCTCGGTGCGGTAGAGGCCGACCTGCACGCGCACGTCCTCGTTCGTGAACCCCTGGCGCTCCTTCAAGTCGGCGCCCGCGCAGAACACCTGGCTGCCGCCGCCCGTCAGCACGATGACCTTCACGCTCGGATCGGCCACGAGCTCCGCGCCGAGGCGACCGAGCTCGCGGAGGGCGTGCCTCGAGAGCGCGTTCTTGCGCTCGGGGCGATCGAGCGTGAGCACGCCGACGCTGCCGCGCCGCTCGACGCGGACCGGGGTTTCCGAGGAGCTCTGGGTGGCGTTCGTCATCACGGCTTCCTTTCGAGCGGGGACGGAGAGGCGCCCGGAGACTACTCGCGCTTCGGCCGCGTCTGGTAGCGCTCTCGCAGTTGGTCGGCGCGCGCGCGCACCTCTCGCTCGACCTCCGCGTAGCCCGGCTCCTCGCGCAGCGCGACGAGGATCGGGCACCGCTCGAGCCACACGATGTCGAAGAGCCCCGCCGCCACGGCGCGCCGCGCCGCCTCGAGCGCCCAGGGCCCGTCGCCGCGGAAGCCCGCGACCTCCGTCTCGATCTGGTGCATGAGCGCTTGGCGCCGCGACGAGCCGGTCGCCCCGTACTTGACGAAGGCGGCGGTCGCCGCCGCGCGATCGATCGCCCCCTCGGTGGCGAGCAGCTCGACGATCTCGCGCTCGACGGGGCCGATGGGCCCCTTCGACTCCGCCATCTCTCGGTAGTCGACCTTGCGCTGCCACATCGCGAAGCGCATGAACGCCGCCTTCGCGTCGCGGTGCAGCGTCTCGCTCATCGAGGAGCGCGCGACGGCGATGTCCGCCTCGTCCCATTGACCGCCGAGGGCGTAGCCGCGCGCGAGCTGCAGGTGCCCGAAGAGGCTGTCGGGGTCGATCCGGAGCGCCTCCTCGGTCTGCCAGCGCGCCTCCTCGAGCAGCCCGATCTCCTGCAGGATGCCGCCGCGCGACTCGTGCGCCGGCCCGTAGGCGGCCTTCTGCAGCACCGCGCGCACATCGTCGATCGCGCCCTCCGGCTCGCCCGAGTGCAGCTTGAGGAGCGCGAGCGCGTGGCGAGCCTCCACGAGGTGGGGCGCGAGCGCGAGCGCGCGCTCGGCCGCGCGGCGCGCCTCCGCCCCGGCGTTCGTGTGACCGAAGAACCACCGGCGCACCTGGGCGACGGCGTAGCCCGCGAGGATGGTCGGATCGTCCGGCGCGCGAAGGAGCGCCTGCTCGTAGAGGCCGATCGCGCGGTCGAGCCCGCCGGAGAACACCTTGCGGTACTCCGCGCGACCGCGGAGGTACGCGTCCATCGCGACGTCGTCGACGTTCGCCACGCGCGCGGGGACGTCGCGGCTCAGCGTCAGCGCCCGCGCGATCGCGTCCGCCATCTCGTCCGAGAGCGCGAAGATGTCGCCGCGCGATCGATCGAACTTCTTCGCCCAGAGCTGGAAGCCGTCGGCCACGTTGAGCAGCCGCGCCGACACGCGGATCGTCTCGCCCGCGCTGCGCACCGAGCCCTCGACCACCACGTCGACGCCGAGCGCCTGACCGATCGCGCGCGGGTCTTCGCGGCTCTCCGCGTGGCGCGCCACCGAGCTCGCGGGCCTCACGCGGAGCCCCTCGGTCATCGACAGCGAGTCGATGAGATCGTCCCAGATGCCCTCCGACGTGAAGGCGTCGCCGCTCGCGCCGACGCTCTTGAACGGGAGCACGGCGACCGCCTTCGTCGTGGGCGCCGACGTCGGTCGCATCGACGTCGCGGTCGGCAGCGGGATCGGCGTCGTCATGGTGGCGAGCGCGGCGAGCAGCTGATCGATCGTGGCGAAGCGCTCCGATCGATCACGCGCCATGCTCTTCTTCACGATCTCCGCGAGCGTGTCGGGCACGTCGGGTCGCCTCGTCCGCACGTCCGGCGGCGGGTGCACGAGGCGCGCGGCCGCGACCGCGAGGGCCGAGTCCCCCGAGAACGGCAGCTCGCCCGCGAGGATCTCGAAGAGGAGCACGCCGAGCGCGTAGATGTCGGCGCGTCCGTCGATGTCCCGCTTCGCCTCGACCTGCTCCGGCGCCATGTACGCCGGCGTCCCGACCGCGACACCCATCGTGATCGTGTGCGAGCCGGCGTCCACGGGGCGCGCGACGCCGAAGTCGGTGATGAGGACGTGATCGTCCTTCCGGACGAGGACGTTCTCCGGCTTGAGATCGCGATGGATCACGCCGACCGCGTGCGCCGCGGCGAGGCCCGCCGCGATCTGTCGGCCGACGTCGACGACCCGCGCGATGGGCAACCGGCCGCACCGATCCAGGATCCGCGCGAGCGACGTGCCCTCCACGAGCTCCATGGTGAGGTACTTCGAGCCGCCCGACTCGCCGATGTCGAACGTGCGCGCGACGTTCGGGTGGGTGACCTTGCGCGCGAGCTTCACCTCGCGACGAAACAGCTCGAGCGCGCCCGGCTGCGCCACGACCTCGCTGCGCAGCACCTTGAGCGCGACGACCTCGTCGAGCTCGCGATCGCGCGCCATGTAGACCGTGCCCATGCCGCCCGAGCCGAGTAGCGACAGCACCTCGTAGCGATCGCCGAAGACGGGCCGCGTCTCGTCGTCCGTGATGCTCGAGGGGCCTCGGCTCGCGGGCTCGCCGCCGATCCCCGAGGGCGCCGCCAACGTGTCGAACTGGCTGGGGTCGTCGGCGCGGCTCGTCATCGGGCTCGGGAGTGTAGCGCATGCGGAGCGGAAGGCCGCCCGCCCTTCCACGTCACTTCTTCGCTTCGCGCCGCGCTTCGAGCGCTTCCCAACGCTCCGTCAGCTTTTCGACCTCGGCGACGGCGGCGTCGTGCTCGGCCTTGACCCGCGGCGCATCGCTCGCGCGCGCGGCGTAGAGCGCCGGATCCGACAGCTCGGCGGCGAGCTTCGCGACCCGCGCCTCGACCTCGCCGATGCGATCCATGATGCCGTCGAGCTCCTTCTTCTCGGCGAAGGAGAGCGGCTTCGGCGCGGGCGGCGCGCTCGTCGCGGGCTCCTTCGCCGCGGGCTTCTCCTCCGCCTTCGGCGTCGCCGCGCCCTTCGGTCCGGTCGCCGCCTTCGGCACGTCCTCGCTCTCCGCTCTCGACGACTCCGCCTTGAGCGACCGAAACGTGTCGTAGTTGCCGGGGTAGAGCACCGCGCGCCCATCGCCCTCGAACGACAGGATCGACGTCGCGACGTTGTTCAAGAACGCGCGATCGTGCGAGACGACGATCGCGCACCCCGGCCACGACTCGAGCAGCTCCTCGAGCGCCGAGAGCGTCGCGACGTCGAGATCGTTCGTCGGCTCGTCGAGCAGGAGCAGGTTCGCCCCGTTCTTCAGGATCTTCGCGAGGCCGACGCGCGCGCGCTCGCCGCCCGAGAGCGACCCGACCTTCTGGCGTTGCTTGCGACCGTCGAAGAGGAACTGCTCGAGGTACTGCCGCAGCTCGAGGGTCGTCTCGCCGAACGTGACGGTGCCGCCGCCCGCGCGCTCCGCGCCCTCGCGCTCCGCGACGTTGTCGAAGATCGTCCACTCGTCGACGAGCTGCGCGCGCGCCTGATCCACGACGGCGACGCGCGTGTTGAGCCCCAGCGTGACCTTGCCGCTCGTCGGCGCGAGCTCGCCCGTCACGACGCGGAGCAGCGACGTCTTGCCGACGCCGTTGCGCCCGACGACGCCGATGCGATCGCCCGCGACCATGCGTAGCGTCAGGTCGCGCAGGAGATCGCGGCCGCCGAGCGAGATCCCGACGTGCTCGAGGTCGAGGATCGTCTTGCCCATGCGGCGGACGCCCTGCGTCGTCGCCCCGAGCGACACCCGCTGCGCCTCCTTCGGGCCCTCGATCTTCATGAGCGCCTCGGCGCGCTGGATGCGCGCCTTCTGCTTCGTCGTCCGCGCCTTGGCGCCACGCTTGAGCCACGCGCTCTCGCGTCGGAGCAGGTTCAGCCGGTTCTGCTCGACCCGCTCGGCGTGCGCGATGAGATCTGCCTTCTGCTCGACGTAGTCGCTGTAGTTGCCGCGGTACTCCGTGAGCGCGCCGTTCTCGAGCTCGAGGATGCGGTCGCAGACGGCGTCGAGCACCCAGCGATCGTGCGTCACGAGCAGCACAGCCCCGCCGAGCTCGTCGGCGAGGTGCTTCTCGAGCCACTCGATCGTCTCGGCGTCGAGGTGGTTCGTCGGCTCGTCGAGGATCGCGAGATCCGGGCGCGCGATGAGCAAGCTCGCGAGCGCGATGCGCCGCCGCTCGCCGCCGCTCATCGTCCCGACCGGCCGATCGAGATCGAGGATCGAGAGCTTCTCGGCGAGATCCTCGACGACGTGCTCCTGCTCCCAGCCGCCGAGGTGCTCCATCGCCTCCGCGAGCGCGGCCTGCTTCGCCACGAGCTCGTCGGCCGCGCCGTGCTTGCCCTCGGTGAGCGCGCGCGAGACCTCCTCGTACGCCGCCTTCGTCTTGCGCCACTCGACGAGCCCGCCTTCGATGATGGCGCGGCCGGTCGCGTCCGGATCGAGCGGCGGCTCTTGTGGCAGGTAGAGGATCGTCGCGTCGCGACGCCGCTCGATGACGCCGTCGTCCACGGGCAGCTCGCCCGCGAGCACCTTCAAGAGCGTGCTCTTGCCGGTGCCGTTCTGTCCGAGGAGGCCGACGCGCTCGCCGCGCGTGATGGTGAGGCTGAGATCGCGAAAGAGAGGCTCGCCGCCGAACGCCTTCGACAGCTTGCGAGCGCTGAGCACGGGCATGTCAGCCGCCCGGGCAATGCGCGCCGATGCAGGCCGCGAACTCGGCGCCGCACGCTTGCTGGATGCACTGGAAGGTGTTGCCGCCGCTGCACATCGGCAGCTTCGACACCGCGCAGTTGAGCACTTGGTCGACGAAGAACTGCGTGTCGGCGCAGCCCTGCGCGACGCAGTTCGCGACGCACGTCACGCTGAACTGAGGCGGGTTCTGCTGGAGATCGATGCATCCGAACGCGCACTGCACGACGGCGAGGCAGTCCTTCGGGCTGCACTGGCCGCAGTCGCCGGGGCAGTTGGTGCACGTCTCGAAGCTCTCGCACTTGCCGTTGCCGCACACCGAGCAGACGCCGCAGTCTTGCTGGCAGGACGCGCACGTCTCGCCGTTCTTGCAGACGCCATCGCCGCAGCCCTGGCACTTGCCGCAGTCGGCGGGGCACGTGAAGCAGTTCTCGGTCGCCATCGCGCAGACGCCGTTGCCGCACGACTCGCACACGCCGCAGTCGGGCGCGCACGAGAGGCAATCCTCGCCCGGTTGGCAGACGCCGTCGCCGCAGGAGTTGCAGATGCCGCAGTCCTGCGGGCAGCTCGTACAGCTCTCGGTCGCATCGCAGGTGCCGTTGCCGCAGGTCTGGCAGAGGCCGCAGTCCTTCGGGCACGACGTGCACGACTCGGACGGGTCGCAGACCATGTCGCCGCACGTCGAGCACGCGCCGCAGTCCTGCGGGCAATTCGTGCAGTTGTCCGAGCCGTCGCAAGTTCCGTTGCCGCACGTCGAGCACGCGCCGCAGTCCTGCGCGCAGTTCGCGCACGTCTCGCTGCCCTTGCACGTCCCGTCGCCGCAGCCTGCGCAGAAGCCGCAGTCGCCGGGGCAGGTGTCGCACGTCTCGCCGAGCCCGGCCTCGCAGATCTTGTCGCCGCAGCTGTCGCCGGATCCGCCCGTGCCCGCGCCGGTCGAGCCGAGGATCGTGGTGCGTCCGCAGCCCGCGCCGAGGACGGTGCCGAAGCTCCCGACCGCGATCAGCGCGACGAGGCCGTGGACGAAGGTGAAGCGGAAGCGGGACGGGTGAAGA
>CAYYKK010000189.1:0-13859 GCA_964467935.1 uncultured Polyangiaceae bacterium | reverse complement strand
CGCACGACGGGCTCGCGGTGACGTTCCCGGCGGGGCGCGCCGCCGGCGCCGCCGAGCGCTACTCGCTCGCGCGCGCTCTCGCGTCACCGCAGCTCGCGATCGTCCCGCGCGCCTTCGATCCGAGATCCCCCGACGGCACGGGGCCGTTCGCCGGATCGTTCTCGAGCGCAGGCCTCGCCCTCGGCCGCAACTTGAACGCCGCGCGCGGGGCCTCGTTCCTCGAGCACGTCGACGTCGCCGAGGCGAGCGCGCTGACGGAGAGCTTGCGCGAGTTCGAGGCGGAGCGGGACGACGTCGGCTGGCTCGGCAGCGGCCTCTTCGGCGCGCGCAAGAACGCGGCGAAGTTCGATCTCGGGCGGGCGGGCTGGATCCTGCTCGGCGCGGGGCAAGGGCTCGGCGAGCACGGAGCGCCCGGCGCGGCGCAGCGGCTCGCGGACGATCTCCCGCGCGACAGCATCGCGCATCTCGGGCTCGGCGCGCTCCCCGCAGGAAAGCCCGGCGTCGGCTGGAGCGGGCCGCCGACCGACCTCGTCGTCGACAAGGACGCCGTGTACCTGACGGAGGTCGCGGACGCGATCGCGGCGGTGCTCAGCGGTCCCGATCACGAGGTGACCGTGAGGCGCCTGCCGCGCGCCGAGGTGCGCGATCGTCGGCGCCGCGGCGACGCGTGCCTCTCGCTCGGCGTCGCCCGCCCGATGGGGCCCTCGACGCTCGAGACCCTGGTCGCGCTCGCGACGTTCGACGACCCGAGCCGCGCCGCCGAGATCGTCAAGAGCCCTCCGCGGCTCGGAGGCGAGGGGGCTCGGGCGCTCACCAAGTCCTTGCGCGTCGGCGTCCTCGGCGAGCTGCGCGTCTCGGGAGCGGCGATCCAGGATCTCGCGCTCGAGCCCGCCGACGGGGGCGGTTGGGACCTCGGCGCGAGCTTCCTACGACCGAGGAGACCGAGCCCATGAGCGCATCGAAGCAGACCCCCCACGCCTCGGCGACGAAGGCGCTCATGGAGGCGGACCCGCGCCTCGGCGAGTGGATCGCGCGCGTCGGGGTGTGCGCGCTCCCGACGGCGCCGCGCGGCGACGCGTTTCGGGCGCTGGTGCGCGCGATCGTGAGTCAGCAGCTCTCGGGCAAGGCCGCGGCGACCATCTTCGCGCGCGTCGAGGCGCTCGTGCCCGAAGCGCGAGGGCTCTGCCCCGAGGCCTTGCTCGCGATCGCGCCCGAGCGTCTGCGCGAGGCGGGGCTCAGCGGATCGAAGGCGTCGTTCGTCCGCGATCTCGCGCTGCGCGTCGATGGCGCGACGCTCGTGCTCTCCGAGGTCGCCCGCATGGAGGACGAGGCGGCGATCGCGGCGCTCACCGCGGTGAAGGGCGTCGGGCGATGGACGGCGCAGATGTTCCTGATGTTCGAGCTCGCCCGCCCCGACGTGTTCGCGCCCGACGATCTCGGCCTCAAGAGAGGCATGGAGCGCCTGCTCCGCGCGCGAAAGCCGCTCGACAAGGCGCGGATGGAGAAGGTCGCGCGTCGTTGGGCCCCGCACAGGAGCGTGGCGAGCTGGTACCTCTGGCGCATCGCCGAGGCGGCTCAGCCGTGACGAGATCCTTCAGGGTGTGTTCTTCGCGAACGACGTGTCGCCCTGCGTGACGACGAGCTTCTCGGTGATCGCGGCCTTGGGTCGGATCCGATAGTAGAGGCTCCGCTTCGGCGCCTCGGCCATGATGCCTTCCCACGAGCGTCGTCGCGGCAGGCGCATCTGATCCGCGAGGCCGAAGGGGATCCCGGTGATCGGATCGATCGCCTCGAGCAAGATCGCGTGCTGATGCACGCGGTCGTCGCGCTTCAGACCTTGGATGCTGAGGACGTCGCCCGGGGCGAAGAGATCGGCGTGCTCCTCGAGGAACGCGAAGAACTTCGCGCGGTCGCCGAACGGGATCCGCTCCGCGCCGGCGAACCGTCGCATCTCGAAGAGGCGCGGCTCCGCCTCGGCGAGCTTCCCGAGGGCGATGACGCCGCGGGGGCGATCGACCGCGAGGCCGTCGAAGCTGAGGCGCCCCGGATCACGGTGCGGGCGCTCTCCGCGCGGCGCGTACCAGCTGCCCGCCGCGCGCTCGAAGCTGTCGAGGACGAAGTCGACGCACACCTCCGGCGTGTTCGGGAGGCCGTCGGCGCGGTAGACCGTGTAGGTCGCGCCGTCGTGCTCGAAGCTCTGCTGCCCGCGTAGATACGCCGACGTCCAGAAGGGTCGGAGCTCACCGTCACGGTCGGGACCCTTCACGTCGCGGGGCCGGTCGAAGGGGTGCGCTTCGAACACGACCTGCGTCACCGTGGCGCCGAGCGCACGCATCGCCGCTCGGTGCGGCTCCGTCGCGCGCGCGTGCTCGGCCGCCCGCTCTCGACGGCTCCGGGGCTCCGCGAGGCACGCGAGCGACAGCGCCGCCCCGTGGGCCTCGAGCACCGCCTTCGACTCCTCGTCACCGAAGCGCAGCGTGACCGCGACGTCGCCCTCGGTGAGTCGATCGATCCGCACGCGCTCGAAGCCCTCCGCGTCGGAGAGCGTCGCGATGTCGCGATGCAGCGGCGCGGCGAGGTCGGCCTCGCGCTGCGCGATGCGGTCTCCGAACAAGAGCTGCACCGAGCGCCCGGCGAACGGACCCTCGGCGAAGACGTAGCGCGGCTCCTTCGGCGTCCCCGCCCGCTCGAGGCGCGAGGTCTCGTTCTTCCGCTGGAGGTAGAGCGTCGCGTCGTCGAAGAGATCCGTGAGCGACACGCGCTCGATCATCTCGAAGAGATCGTCCGGCTCCTCCGCGTAGAGGTACCCCTCTCGGAGGATCATCGCGCGGAGCGACGGCTTGTCCCTCTGGAGACGCGCCTTGAGCTCGTCGACGCGGAGCCCGGGAGGTCTCTCGTCGAAGATGGACTTGGATTGCAATAGAAGTAGAGAAGAAGTTTCATCCGAGGAGCGCTCGGGCGCTCGAACGAAGACGACCGGCTCTCCGCGGACGCGTCCTAGGAACGCCGCGCGGTGCGCGTCGAACGCCGGTGCGCCGGGAGCTTTCGCCGACGCCAGCACCGCGCGGTACCGCGCCTCGCAGGCCTCGAAGGCCGCGTCGCGATCGGGCGGAGGCGCCGACGAGACGGCGGCGGGCGGCGCGGCCGAGGACGCGGGGGGCGCGCCTGCCTCCTTCGACGAGCAGGCGGCGACGGCGAGAGACGCGAAGAGGAGGGCACCACCGGCGCCCCGTCCGATGCCGAGGAAGGCCACCTTCCATGGATGCTCGGACGCGCGCTCTCATTCCCGCGCGCGCGGCGCCGATCGCGCTCTTGCCGCGCGTCACTTCGGGATCGGCTGGTTCACGCACACGGCGACCTCGAGCAGCACGTAGAGCAGCGCCTTCTCCTGCGGCAGGAGCGTCGCGCCGCCGTTGCCCTCCGTGTGGTACGTGCTGAAGAGCACGCGGCCGCACGAGCGCTCGAAGCTGATGGTCGACGGGTGCAGGCCCTGCCCCGTGTCCGCCCAGACCCAGACCTTCGGCGTCACCATCACCGGCTTGTTGTCGAGGTCGGTCGTCGCCACGGTGTGCACCTGATCGATCGCCGTCCAGCTCTGCACCACGCTGAACGTCCCCATGCCCTGCGCCGCCATCCACGCCTCGAGCCCGGGGTCCACGTTCTGGGCGACCGAGTCGTACGCGCCCGAGAGGCAGGCGCTGCCGATCTCCGTCGTCTGGTCCACCCAGTCGACGTACTCGGGCCACGGCTGGCGCACGAAGTCGTAGGAGTAGTCGGTGACGTAGAGCCGGCCGCCGCTCTCGACGAACTGCTGCAGGTTCGACTTCACCGTCGCGCTGCTCGTCGTGTAGTCGTTGCACGTCGTCCCGCTCGAGCCGGAGCACGGGACGAAGACGATGTGGTACTTCGACAGCGTGCCCGCGTAGTCGTTGAAGAGCTTGTCGGGCGAGTGGGGATCGTTCGGATCGGGCGGGAACGCGTACTCGAAGCGATCGAACGCGTCGGACGCGATGCCGAGCTTCTGGAGCGAGGTCTCGATCGAGTCCCAAGCGCCGATGCGCACCGCCATCTTGGGGATGCTGTCGCCGGCGGCCTGGTTGGTGCGGCCCGGCAGCGTCGTGAGCGACGCGTCGGCCGGTTGCGCGCCGGTCGTCACCATGATCGCGCGGATGCGCCGGAACTGGCCCTTTTGCACGACGAGGTACATCGGCCCGGTCGCGTGCACGCCGAGATCGAACGTGCCGTCGGGCTTCGAGAACGTGTAGTCCGTCGACGGGGTGATCTCGACGCAGCGATCGCAGTAGACGCCGTCGGGGATCGGATCGGGGAACTGGCTCGTGACGTACACGAGCGCGCCCGAGATCGGGATCGTCCCCTCCGGCGCGAGGACCTTGCCCGTGATGTCGCCCACCGTCGGTCCGCCCGAGCCGGTGCCTCCTGTCGGTTGGAACGTGCTGCTCGATCCTCCTTGGCCCGTCGCGTTCGTGCTCGCGCCGCCTGCGCCGCCTTGGTTCTGCGTGCCCGCCGAGCAGCCGGCGCTCGCGCCGCTGACGGCCGCGAGCACCGCGAGCGCGCTCGCAGCCGAAATCCTGGTCCATGCACGTCGGACGGTCATCGAAAAGCTCCTCGACGAAGGAAGCCTCGACCATACCGCAACGCGGGGCGCGCATGGGAGGCCCGCGGGGCATGACGCCGCGCGGCGGGCGCGGTAGCCCTCGCGCCATGGATGACGAGAGCGGTGGGGCCTCGAAGCCCTCGGACGCGAAAGGCGACGGCGCCCCCGAGAGCGCCGAGACGTACCGGGTGAAGCGGCGCCCGATGTGGCCGTTCTTCGCGGTGCTGCTCCTCATCGCCGGCGGCATCGCGAGCGTGGTCGTCTGGCGCATCCGCAAGCCCGAGCCCCTGCGCGTGCTCGTCGCGATCGATCTCGAAGGCATGGCGTGGGACGGATCGCGGCCGGCGTCGAAGCTCACCGACGAGGTGAGCCAGCTGCTCGCGAACGTCGGCTTCGAGCCGGTGAAGAGCGGCGATCCGAAGGTCGACAAGATCCTCGCGAAGGCCAAGACGCCCGAGGACGCGGCGCGCGAGCTCAAGGCCGCGTTCGTCATCGGCGGGCGGCTCGAGCCGAAGCTCATCGAGCAAGGCGTCGCTGGCGGCTTCGTCGAGGCACGCGTCGACGCCGCGATCACGGTGCGCCAGATCGAGGACGCCGCGGGCAAGGTCGACGAGGGTCACGTCTCGACGTGGTCGGGCGCGCACTCGAAGGAGCAGGCGCTCGATCTGCTCGCCGGCGCGCTCTCCGATCTGGTCTTCGACGAGGCCGCGCCGCGCATGATGGCGCACCCGTCCATCCAGAGCCTCCTCGAGGGCGACGACATCCAGGCGCTCTCGCAGATCCAGAAGGCGAAGAACTTCGTCGCGCTCCGCAAGAAGCGGCTCGACGCGGTGCAGAAGGCCTACGCCGACCTCGACAAGGAGCGCGCGAACGGCCCGCAGAAGATCCGCAAGATCACCTACCACGGACACTTCGACGAGGCGGACGCGCTCGCCGGCACCGGCCCCGAGGGCTTCCTCGTGCAGACCGTCGACGTCGCGCCGTTCGTCTCGCCGAGCTCGAGCGACCTCGGGAGCTTCGCGCGCCTCGAGCGGCTCGAGTGGCGGCCTCCGGGCGAGGGCGCGGCGAAGGTCGTGTGGACCGGGTATCACCTCTATGGTTACCCGTCCGCGGCGCCCGGCGGCTCGCCGGTCGTGTTCGTCGAGGACATCTTCGGCTGGGCGAAGACGCTCACCGTGCTCGACGCGAAGGGCGAGGCGAAGCGCGTGCGCGTCGATCCGAGCGCGCGCTTCGTCGATCCCAAGATCGCGCCGGGCGGCAAGGCGGCGGCGCTCTACGTGAAGCCCTGTCGATCGTGCGGCTCGACCTTCGTCATCGCCTCGCTCGAGAACGACAAGACCCTCTACGACCGAAAGGCCGCGTCGGAGGATCCGAGCGCCGAGAGCGCGGAGATCTACGGCGGGTACACCTGGCTCGACGATCACCGCGCGGTCCTGCTCGTGAAGCCCAGGGTCGATCCGAGCCTGGTCGCCGATCCCTCGACCGATCCCGTGAGCGACGGCCGCAAGCCGAAGGACAAGCCCGCCGTGACGCTCGACGTCCTCGTCGTCGACGTCTCGTCCGATCCGCCGAGGGTGACGAAGGTCGCTTCGCTCGACGGCGACGCCTCCTATTCGGCCCCGACCGCGAGCCCGGACGGCAAGTCGCTCGCGCTCGCGCACGGCACCGACGCCGGCGACGACGTCGCGATCCTCGATCTCGCCTCGGGGCGGCTCGCGGACACGCACGCCGCGAGCGCGGCGCGAAACCCCGAGTTCTCGCCGGACGGCACGAAGATCGTCTTCTCGGAGGGTGGCGACATCAAGCTGCTCTCGGTCGCCGACGGCAAGACCGTCGAGCTCACCGAGAACGAGTACGAGGAGCGCTACCCGATGTTCTCCGCGGACGGCAAGACCGTCTACTTCGAGTCCCTCGGCCAGGATCCGAACTTCCGCCGCAGGCAGGTCGCGGTCGTCGCGTCGGTCGAGGTCGCTCCGTGAGCGACGAGCCGATCGATCCGCCGATCGACGATCCCCTCGCGAGCACGCCGCCGCCTCCTCCTCGTCGCGAGGAGGACCTCGCGCCGCCGCCGCCGGAGGAGGCGCCGCCCTCCTCCCGTCCCGTCGACGACGAGGCGGTCAACGAGGCGTCGCTCTTCTTCGGCATCTCGTCCGAGCGCCTCCGTCGCCGCGCGCGTTGGGCCGGCGCGTTCCTCGTCGCGTCGTCGCTCTTGCCCCACGAGTTCGTCGACACCTCCCCGCTCTTCTTCTGGGACACGCTGCCCGAGCTCCCGCTCGCCGCGGCGATCGCCGCCCTAGCGATGCCGGTCGCGGGCCTCGCGATCCTCGTCGCGTCCAAGCTGACGAAGCGCGCGTCGTCGCTCGCCGTCGTCGTGCTCACGTCGTTCGCGTTGGTGGCCGTGCTCTACCAGCTCGGCGGTGATCGCGCCGCGTGGGACGTCTTCTCGATGCCGGAGAGCATCTCCAACCGACCCGCGCCCGCGCTCCTCGCGCTCGCGCTCACTGCGGCCGGCGCGGCGCTCGCGTTCCGACCTCAGACGCGCAAGCTCGCGCGGATCCTCCTCGGGGCCTCGATCGCGGCCGCCCTCTTCTTCTACCTGTGGCCGGCTCGCGGGGAGGCGCCCTCCGCGACGCTCCTCCGCGCGCTCGAGACGCTCCCCGATCTCCCGAGCATCCGCTTCCAGATCGGGATGGTGCTCCTCGCGATCCTGGTGCTCTTCCCGCTCGCCGTCTCGCTGCTCGGTCTCGTCTACGTGAAGACGCCGCCGAAGCGGGACGATCCTTGGCTCACCGTCCTCGCGACCTTCGGCTTCCCCGCGCTCCTGCTCCTGTTCGCGTACCGCGCGCTCATCTTCGCGCAAGCCGGCCTCGCGCTGCTCGCGTACACGTTCACGATCCTGCTCGTGACCGGGATCCTCGCGCTCCTGTCGAGCGCCGTCGTCGTGGTCGGCGAGGCGGCGAGCCTCAGCGAGGGCGAGCTCGCGGTCGCTCACGAGGCGAGCCGCGCGGGGGCGCCGAGCCGGGACGCCCGGCGCCGCGCGCGACACGGCGGCCTGCCCCTCCGGATCGCGTCGCTCGTGGGTGGCGGCGTCTTCCTCGTGCTCTCGATCGCGGAGTGGATCCTCGCGCGTCCGCCGCACAAGGGCGTCGAGTGGCAGCTGTCCGGCGCGACGGAGGAGGCGGATCAGGTCTACGGGCCGCTCTTCGCGAAATGGGATCGCGCGCGTCGCACGTGGGACGCGGACGTGCGCCACGAGGCGTCGGCCTCCGGTCACCTCGAGGTCCGCAAATCGGCGAAGGACCTCGAGGTCGGCGCGAAGCGCCTCGATCCCGCGCTCGCGCAGGCTTTCGATGCGCTCACGAGCGAGTCCGACGATCTCGATCTCGCCGGCCGTCGCTTCTTCCGTCTCGTCGAGGACGTCAACGAGGCGAGCCGTCGCGCCCGCCTCCCGTACTACATCGATCCCACCATCTCCGTCCGCGAGACGAAGGACGGCGTGCAGCGCCTCTTCTACGCGGCGAGCTTCCGCATCGACTCGGTCAATCGCTGGGACGTCGACGGCCAGGACTTCGCCGCGCTGCTCGTCCGCCCGATCTCGGGGGGTCACTCCGGGCACGGCTTCCTCGGCTTCTCACGCGACGTGCAGCCGTTCGCGCTCGTCGACGTCGACGAGATCGAGCCCTACCGGCAGGATCTCGAGGCGTCGGCGGCGGTGAAGGCGTGCACGCTCAAGGTCTTCCCCCAGCCCGGCGCGGAGCGGGCGTTCGAGCGCTGCGGCGAGGTGCTCGCCGATCTCGTCGCGGAGGCGGGCGGCGGCGTGAAGGACGCCCTCGTCCTCGGCACCGAGCGCCACGAGCTGCAGCATCAGATCGACGGGCCGCACCTCTCCGTGAGCAGCGCGGTCCTCGCGCGGCTGGGCGCGTACGTCCCGACGTTCCAGGATCGCGTGAACCGCGAGCTCTCCGCGTACGTCGCCGAGCTGACCGCCGAGGGACTCGCGCCCAAGCTCGAGCTCGTCCACCTCGCGCAGTTCGTCGTGGGCGAACGCAACGGCGCCTATCACCACGCGGCGATCCTCGTGTTCGAGGCCCTGACCCAAAAGACGCTCCGACACGGCACCGAGCCCGACGGGGAGGTCGACTACGACGGCGTCCGCGACGCGCTCGGCGATCTCGCGCGGCTCTCGGACGACGATCTCCGAGAGCGCGCGCGAAAGGCTTACAAGGAGCTCTTCAACGCGACCCTCGCCGCGCCGAAGCGACTCCGGTAGCTCACTTCTTCTTCACGATGACGAGCTGGACGCGCCGGTTCGCCTGGCGGCCCTCTTCGGTCTGGTTCGAGGCGATGGGTCGGGTCGAGCCGTAGCCGCGCGCGACGAGCCGCGACTTGTCGATGCCCTTCGCGACGAGCCAGGTCTTCACCGCGTTCGCCCGCTCCTCGGAGAGCTGCTGGTTCACCTCGGCGCTGCCCACGTCGTCGGCGTGTCCCTGCACCTCGATGACCTTGATCTCGGGGTGCTGCAGGATGACGTCGCGCACCTCGGTGAGCAGATCGTCGGAGACCGGGTCGATCGTCTGGTTGATGCTCGCCTGACCGAACTTGAACTGCACCTGTCTCAGAATGACGATTTCGCCCGTGGTGACGCGCACCTCCTTCGGGCAGCCGTTCTTCGCCTTGTCGGGGTCGGGGAGGCCTCGCTCGCTCGGGCAGGCGTCGTCCACGTCCGCGATGCCGTCGCCGTCGCCATCGGCGATGGGGCAGCCGTTCTTCGACGGGTCGTCGTTGCGCGCACCCTTCTGCTTCGGGCACGCGTCCTCGCGATCGGCGATCCCGTCGAGATCGGTGTCGAGCTCGCCGGGGCAGCCGTTGCGGGCGGGGTCGACGCTGGCGACGCCCTTCTGGTTGGGGCACGCGTCCTCGTTGTCCGGCACGCCGTCTCGATCGTAGTCGGCCGGGCAGCCGTTGCGCGTCGGGTCCGCGTTCGCGCGCCCCGGCAAGCTCGGGCACGCGTCGAGCGTGTCAGGCACCTTGTCGCCGTCGCGGTCGGGCGGCGGGCAGCCGTTCTTCGCGGGGTCGTCGTTCGCCGGCCCGGCCTCGTCGGGGCACGCGTCGGCCGGGATCGGGATGCCGTCCTTGTCGGCGTCGGGATCGATCTCGACCTTGCGAGCCGGCAGCGGAGCCCAGCCGATCGTGCCGACGATGCGGTAGGTCGGCGTCCCGATGCCCTTCGAGAGGCCCGGGCCTGCGCCGAAGCCCGCGAAGAGGCCTCCGTACCGCGCCTTCACGTCGCCGAGGAGCTCGAGGCTGGTCTTGCTCGCGGCCTCGACGGTGATGCGCGGGCTCGTGAGCGGCGCGCCGTCGCCGATCTGCGTCGCCGCGTACACCTCGGGGCCGAGCTGGATCGCGTCGTTCAAGAACGACACAGCTGCACCTGCACCATAGGTGATGGAGTGCGGGTTTCCTCCGCCGCGCAGCATGCCGCCGCCCGAGGCGGTCCAGAGGAAGCTCGCGACGTGACCGTCGACGCGCCCGCTCAGCGCGGCGTAGGGCGCGACGCGCATCGCGCCCTCACCCGCGTAGGTGTCGCTCTTCGCCGTCGCGAAGAACACGTCGGTCCCCACGCCGATCTGGAAGGGCGACCGATCGTCGCCGAAGAGCCGGACGCGCGCGCCCATCCGGAGATCGCCGAGCCCGGCGCCGTGCGGCGAGGCGAGGGTCACGCCGCGCACCGTCGGCGAGTCTCCGCTCTGCGCCACCGCGATCGGCAGGTCGACCGAGAGCATCAACCGATCCTTCAGCGTCAACGAGAAGTCGCCGCGGAGGAACGCCTGCGAGCCGACGATCGCCTCGTTCGTCCCGAGCAGCAGCGGGTTCTTCGCGTAGTCGAACATCAAGTACGCGCGCGGCACGAGGTGGCCCGGCGTGGCCGCCGACTGCACCCCGAAGAAGTCGTCGCCCGCCGGCGCGGGATCGAGCTGATCGAGCGCGTAGCCGCCGAGGGTCTGGGACTGGGCCCACGCTTCGCGTGGCGCCGCCCCCGCGACCAAGAGGGTCGCGAGGGACAAGAGGATCGCTGTCGTTCGCATGCTCTCTACCGGTGTCCGGCCCTCCGCGCGCGGCGCGCTCCGACGACGACGAGCCCGAGCGCGACCGTCAGCGCGAGCGCCGCGTCGGTCGCGTCGTCGTCTCCGTCCGCTCCGAGACGGCAGCCGCAGCCGCCGCCGTTGATCGGCACCTTCGGCCCGCCGCCGCCGGCCCCGCCGGCCGCGCATGCGTTGTCCTTGTCGAGCGGGCAGGGGTCCGAGGCGTTCGGGATCCCGTCGCCGTCGATGTCGTCGTCACAGGCGTCGCCCTTTCCGTCGCCGTCCGTGTCCTTCTGATCGGCGTTCGGCACGTTCGGGCAGTTGTCGGTCGCGTTGGGCACGCCGTCGCCGTCGAGGTCGTCGTCGCAGGCGTCGCCGATGCCGTCGCCGTCGGTGTCCTTCTGGTCGGGGTTCGCGACGTTCGGGCAGTTGTCCATCGCGTCGAGGATGCCGTCGCCGTCGGTGTCCTTCGCGGTGTCGCACGCGTCGCCGATCCCGTTGTGGTCCGCGTCCTTCTGGTCGGGGTTCGGCACGTCGGGGCAGTTGTCGGTCGCGTTGGGCACGCCGTCGCCGTCGCGATCGTCGTCGCACACGTCGCCGATGCCGTCGTGGTCCTCGTCCTTCTGATCGGCGTTCGCGTTGTTGGGGCAGTTGTCGGACGCGTTCGGGATCCCGTCGCCATCGATGTCGCCATCGCAAGCGTCGCCCTTGCCGTCCATGTCCGTGTCCTTCTGGTCGGGGTTCGCGACCGTCGGGCAGTTGTCGCTCGCGTTGGGGATCCCGTCGCCGTCCGCGTCGCCGTCGCAGGCGTCGCCGATGCCGTTGTTGTTCGAGTCGACCTGCGTCGGGTTCGGCACGAGGCGGCAGTTGTCAGGCTTCTCGCCGTTCGGTCCGGGGCCGTCGAGGACGCCGTCGTTGTCCGAGTCGGTGTCGCGGTAGTCGGGGATGCCGTCGTGATCGGTGTCGATGGGCGGCGTGTCGAGATCCGTGTCGCCGGCCTCGTCCAGGTCTGAGACCTTGTCGTTGTCGCTGTCGGCGTCGAGCGCGTCGATGACGCCGTCCGAGTCGGTGCTCAGCGGGTGGGCGAAGTCCGGGCCGACCTCGTCGGTGTCCGAGATGTCGTCGCCGTCGGTGTCTCGGCTCAGCGGGTTCGTCCCGATTTGGTTCTCGACCGTGTTCGGGATCCCGTCGTTGTCCGCGTCCGCGTCGCACGCGTCGCCGATGCCGTCCATGTCGGCGTCGGCCTGATCGGGGTTCGGCACGTCGGGGCAGTTGTCGCTCGCGTTCGGCACCCCGTCGCCGTCGCGATCCGGGTCGCAGGCGTCGCCGATCCCGTCGTGGTCCATGTCGGACTGCGTCGGGTTGGCGACCGTCGGGCAGTTGTCGCAGACGTCGCCGACCTTGTCGCCGTCCTGGTCGGCCTGGTTCGTGTTCGGCGTCAGCGGGCAGTTGTCGCAGGCGTCGCCGCGCGTGTCGTTGTCGGTGTCGAGCTGGTTCTGGTTCGTGACGAACGGGCAGTTGTCGCAGGCGTCGCCGAAGGTGTCGGCGTCGGAGTTGAGCTGGCTCGCGTTCGAGACGTTGGGGCAGTTGTCACAGAGGTCGCCGACGCCGTCCGCGTCGATGTCCCCGCCGATGCACATGCCCGCCTGGCACGCGTCGGCCGGCGTGCACGCGTTCATGTCGTTGCACGCGAAGCCGTTCGCTTGGTTCGGGTTCGAGCACACGCCGGTGGTCGTGTTGCACGTGCCCGGCACGTGGCACTGGTCGAGCGCCCTGCAGGTGACGGGGTTCGCGCCCGTGCACGTCCCCGTCTGGCAGGTGTCGGTCTGGGTGCAGGCGTTGCCGTCGTTGCAGGTCGTGCCGTTGGCCTTGTTCGGGTTCGAGCACGAGCCGTTCGCCGGGTTGCACGTGCCGACGTCGTGGCACTGATCGAGCGCGGTGCAGGTCACCGGGTTCGACCCGGTGCAGGTGCCGCCTTGGCAGGTGTCGGTCTGGGTGCAGCCGTTGCCGTCGTTGCACGTCGAGCCGTTCGCCTTCGCGGGGTTCGAGCACATGCCCGTGACCGAGTCGCACGTGCCGACGTCGTGGCACTGATCACTCGCCGTGCAGGTGACGGGGTTCGAGCCGGTGCAGATGCCGGCCTGACACGTGTCGGCCTGGGTGCACGCGTTGCCGTCGTTGCAGGTCGTGCCGTCGGGCGCCGCTGCGGGCGCCGGGCACGTGCCCGTCGACGGATTGCAGGTCGCCGTGATGTGGCACTGGTCCGCCGCCGCGCAGGTGACGGGGTTCGACCCGACGCACGTTCCTGCTTGGCACGTGTCGGTCTGGGTGCAGCCGTTGCCGTCGCTGCACGTCGTCCCCGTCAGCGTCGTGAGGCACGTCCCGTTGCTGGCGGCGCCCGTCGCGGTGCTGCACGCCTGGCAGTCGTTCGGATCACTGTTGCCGCACGCGGTGTCGCAGCACACGCCGTCGGCGCAGAACCCGCTCGCGCACTCGGTGCCCACCGAGCACGGATCGCCGAGCGCGATGACCGGCAGCTGCGAGCCGGGCGACGCGGGAGGTGCCGCCTTCGCGCCGGGGACGGCACCCTTCGTCGCCGTCGTCGCGCTCATCCCTTTGGGCGCGCCGCTCGGAGCCGTCACGTCGATCTTGGCTGCGTCCGCTTTCGGAGCATCGACCTTCGACGCATCGACCTTCGACGCATCGATCTTCGGAGCATCGACCTTCGACGCATCGACCCCGGGCGACGCCTGTTCACCCGTGACGCCAGGCTTGACCCCGTCGCTCGCGGCGGCGCCGGTCTCCGCCGGCTGCGTGGCCGCGCCCCGTGCCCCCTCGGTCCGCTCGTCGCCGTCGCCGGTGCAAGCCATGAGCAGCGCGGAAAAGGCGACCAGAAGCGTCGCGCGCGCGACCAGCGGAGTTCGAAGCGTCATGGGATTCTCCTCGGCGAAGCCCTCTCGCTCGGCCCCCCGCGGCGAAACCGCCGCCGTCCTCCTCGACGCGTGTCGCGTCGAAGGCCTTCGGGTGGGCTCGTTTCGGGTGGCCGACGACCCCCGGGAGACGTTCCCTCGGAGGGCGAGGCAAGCTCCCAACGCTACTCGACTTTTGGCGGATGGCGCAACTGAGCGCGGGCGTCCTCGCCTCCGTGGATCCGAAGAGGC
>CAYYKK010000188.1:0-13869 GCA_964467935.1 uncultured Polyangiaceae bacterium | reverse complement strand
AGCCGCCGCGCGATCGGCGAGGCCGCGGCGCGGTCGGGCGCCGCGCGCGCCGAGAGGTACCGCCGCAGCGAGATCGCTCGGGGAGCCGCCAGCCGCTCGAGGTGTCGCTCGGTCGGGACGAGGGTGACCTCGTCGCGCGTCAGGAGTCGTCCTCCTCGGACGCCCCCGGGGCGGGTCGTCGCCGGCGGGCCGGCCGCGCGCCTTCGTTCGTTCGAGGTGCGGCGATCGCCTCGGCGGCTTCGTCGGCTCCCAGCGTGGGCTCGTCTTGCTCTTCGTCGTCCTCGGAGTCCGAGAGCTCGTCGAACCGCTCCGGCGCGACCTCGGGCTCGGCCTCCGGCGGCGAGAGCGGCGCCATCGTGCACGATCCTTCGAACTGCACGCCGCGGTCGATGAAGATCGCGGGGGCGTGGAGCGAGCCGACGACCTTCGCCGGCGGGTAGAGCTCGATCGCGTCGCGCGCGCGGATGTCGGCGCGGACCTCGCCGGCCGTCACGATGCAGGTCCCGACCTCGATCGACCCCTCGATGGAGGCGCCCTCGCCCACGATGAGGACGTCCTCGCCGCGGATGTCCCCCTTGAACGAGCCGTCGATGCGCACCCGACCGTCGAAGTGGAGCTTGCCCTCGAAATGGGTGCCGCGGCCGAGCAGCGCGGTGATCTCGGTCGGCCGCCGGGTCGGCTGAGGCGGTCCCGAGCCACGCCCGGTCGCGCCGCGCTCGCCCACGTGCCCGGTCGGGCCGGTCGTCGGGTCCATGACGGAGGCTTACTCCAGGGCTCGTCAGCTTCGCAACGCTGGCCGACCGTTATGCTCTTAACGAAGCGCCTCCCGCCCCGAGGAGCCGGGGGACGTGAAACGAGCCGCTTCACGGCTCCTGCGCCCGGATCCACGTCGGGCACGCTTCCTGCTTCGCCGCGTGCGGCCCACGGATCGTGGTGCGCGTCATCCCTCCTCTCTTCGTCTCTCTTCGCCCTCCGACCCGACGTCGTCGATCGCTCGCGCGGTCGACCTCGCCGATCGCTCTCCGTGCCCACGCGCGAACGAAGCCTCGTTCGTTCACCGACAGGACACCGAGAGAACCCCTCGTTGACGCAATCACCGACCTGTGAGATTGGCTCGCTCGCTTGCGGCGCGAGCGTGCGTCGGGCTGGTCCCGACACTCCCGCCGCGAACAAACCAAGACGGTGGACTCGAACATGCGCGTGAAAAGTGCAGCTTTCCTCCTTCTATCGACGCTCGGCTTCGTCGCCGGGTCCACCGCCCTCCCCTCGCTCGCGCACGCGCAGGTGAGCGGGTACGTGACCCCGAGCGCCCTCGAGCAGGACGAGGACAAGAAGCCCGAGGACAAGAAGAAGAAGGAGCCCACGCCCCTGCCCTGGCGTGACTCGGCCCTCATCTTCAACACCGCCGCCACCAGCACGGCGATCGGCATCGGGCGCGACAACATCGGCACCGACAGCGAGTACGTCGGCATGGAGTGGGACCTCTGGCCCCGCCTCCACTTGCTCAACCCGCTCAAGATGCCGAACGACGATCTGACGATCCAGGCCTACGCCGGCGTCGCCGTCGAGCTGACGAACAGCGACACGACCCGCAAGCGCAACGAGCCGACGTTCATCGATACGTCGCTCAGCCTGGGCTACACGCACAAGGTCTACCAGAGCAAGGACAAGGAGTGGGGCTTCACCGCCGGCGTGCTCACCGGCGCGGTCCTGCCGACGTCGAACACGAGCATGAGCCAGGGCAGGTACCTCACGTACACCCTGACGGCGCTCGCCATCGGCAACATCAAGCTCCTCGGTCGCGCCGCGGACGGTCTCAACAACATCACCCTGATCGGGACGCTCGGCTGGTCGCACCTCTTCGCGCGTTCGTACACCCCGACCGATCCCAAGCTCGAGTACGTCCGCCAGAACGCGACCGGCCACTCGTTCGAGTCGGATCAGCTCTCGTTCTACTCGTTCGACGTCGATCGCATCACGCCCGGCATCCGCGCGATCTTGCCGCTCTACAAGGATCTCTCCTTCTGGACGAGCGCGCGCTTGGTCGGTCGCTTCAAGCACCGGAACGTGGGCTCGGGCTGCGAGGTCCAGACGCTCACGGGCTGCGTGAAGGCCGAGTCGAACCCGAACGCGGTCACCTACCTGACCAACTCGTCGATCGACTTCTCGCTCGCGCAGTCGGTCTACGATCTCTTCGACGTTCGCCTCGGCTACTCGAACGAGACGCTGACGCTCGGCGAGGACGGCAAGACCCGCAACTTCCTCTACAGCCCGGAGGCGCAGTTCTACCTCGAGCTCTGGGGCAACCTCGACATCATCTATTCGAAGGCGACCGGCCGCGACAAGCAGGAGACGGCCTCGAACGGCATGCCGATCAGCTTCTGAGTCGGCCGCGTCCGACGCACCCCCGCCGCGCTCCGTGGTTCGGCGGGTCAGCCGGCGGGTGAACCGCGCCACGAGTCGCTCATGACGGCCATCGACGCGAGAGGCAGACGCGTCGTCTTGATCGCCGATCCGGAAGCTCCGCTGCGGCGCCTCCTCGTGAAGGCGCTGGGCGACGCCGGGGTCGAGCTCGCGACGTGCGAGAGCGCGGCCTCGGCGCTGTCGCTCTTGCGCGGCAGCCGCGTCGACGTCGCGTACGTGGACCAGCGCATCCTGCGCGAGGGAGGCGACGCGCTCGGCGCGGCGCTCGCGGAGATCGAGGTCGTCGTCGGCGCGCCGCGGGGCGAAGCGCTCGCGACGCGGGAGCTGCCGGCGTGCGTGCGGGCGGTCGTCGAGCGGCCCGGCGGCTCGGTCGACGCCGCCGTGTTCGCGCTCGAACGTGCGCTCGAGCTCCACGCGCTCAAGCGCGAGGCCTCGCGCGCCGCGCTGCGAGAGCCGTCGTTCGACGCGGAGATGATCGCCGCCACCAAGGCGACGCGCGCGCTCGTGTCGAGGGCGAGGCGGGTCGCGCCGTCCGTTTCGCCCGTCCTCGTCCTGGGCGAGCCCGGCACGGGCAAGGAGACGCTCGCGCGGCTCATCCACCGCGTGAGCCAGCGCGGCGCGCTCGTCTCGCTCGACGCCGCGGAGCTCTCGCCGATGGAGCTCGAGCGCGAGCTCGGCGTCGGCGCGCCGAGCCCGAGCGCCGCGCCGAACGCGTGGCAACGCGCCGAAGGGGCGACGCTCCTCCTTCTGCACGTCGATCGGCTCGCGGCGTCGCTGCAGAAGGCGGTGCTCGCGCGCATGAGCGCCGCGAACCGGCCTCGCCTGCTCGCGACGGCCTCCCCTTCGATCCGCGAGGCGCAGCGGAGCGGCGCGTTCGATCCCGCGCTCTTCCTGGCGCTCGCGACGACGCTCCTCGAGATCCCGCCCCTGCGCCAGCGCCGAGACGAGATCCCCGTGCTCGCGAGCCACTTCCTGCAAGAGGAGCTCGCGCGGCGCGACGTCCGTCGCGAGCTCACGATCGGCCCGTCGGCGATGCGGGCCCTCCGCCGCGCGCCGCTGCCGCTGAACGTCGCGGAGCTCAAGGCGGCGGTGACGCACGCAGCGCTCGTCGCGAGGACGGCGACGATCGTCCCGGGCGATCTCCCCGACGAGGAGGGCACGCAGCGCACCCTGCGCGCCGGGCTCGGCGAGGAGCCCTATGCGGAGGCGCGCAGACACGCGCTCGCCGAGTTCGAGCGCGCCTACGTCGACGAGATCCTCGCGAGGACCGGCCAGAACCTGGCGCAAGCAGCGCGCGAGGCCGGGATGGACCGGGCGAACTTCCGTCGCTTGGTCAAGCGCACGCGCGGCAAGGACCGCTCGTGACCCCCGACGCCCCCCCTCGTGCGACGAGATCCGGCCCGACGAGCGCGCTCCTGGCCAGTCGTGATAGCTTCCCGCGCGTGAGGACGAAAGCCACGAAGGCGGGCCGCCTCCTCGGGGGACCCGCGCACAGGGCGCGCGACGCGTTCGGGCTGGTGCTGGCCTTCACGACCTCGCTCGCGCTCGCGGCGTCCCCGGCGCTCGGCGACGCGCCGAAGGACGGCCCGAGCCAGTCGAGCGGCAAGTCCGCCGACGACGCGACGCCCGCCAAGAAGGACGCCCCCCCGAGCTCGCCGAAGCGCGCGCCCGAGCCGCAGCTCTACGACTTGCCGCAGGTCCTCGCGCTCGCCGACAGGAACCACCCGAACATCGCCGAGGCGCGGGCGCAGCTCGCCATGGTGCGCGCGCAGCTCGACGAGGCGCACTGGGCGCCGTTCAGCCAGTTCAAGCTCACGGGCGGCGTCGCGCTCGCGCCCGAAATCAAGGGCAACAACATCTTCAGCCCGAACACCGACGTCTCGCTCACGACGAGCCTCGGCGTCGCGTGGAAGGTCGGCATCGAGGGCGTGCTCCCGCTGTGGACGTTCGGCAAGATCGGCAACCTCTGGGACGCCGCGGACGCGAACGTGAAGCTCAACGAGGCCGGCGTCGAGAAGGCGCGCGACATCGTGCGGCTCGAGGTGCGACGCGCGTACTTCGCCCTGCAGCTCGCGCGCGACGCCGATCTGATGCTCAACGGCGTGAAGAAGCAGCTCGACGACGCGGAGGCGCGCCTCACCGAGAAGGTCGAGAAGGAGGACGCCGACCCGATCGATCTGCTGCGCCTCCAGACCTTCTCGTCCGAGCTCGGCGTTCGCCAAGCGGAGGCCGAGAAGTACATCACCGTCGCGCTGAGCGGCCTGCGCTTCTACACGGGCGTGCCGGATCTCGACATCCCCGACGCGCCGCTCGCGCCGCCGAAGCACCAGCTCGTGGCGCTCGATCGCTACCTCGAGATGTCGCAGCAGAACCGGCCCGAGCTCGCGCAGGCGCGCTGGGGCCTCGCGGCACGCGAGGCGCAGACGAGGCTCGCCGAGTCGAACTTCTACCCCGACATCGGCCTCGGGCTCTCCGTCGGGCTCGCGGCGGCGCCGGAGATCGACGACCAGCTGAACCCCTTCGTCACCGATCCGGCGAACTACTTCCACTACGGCGCGGCGCTCGTCTTCCAGTGGAACCTCGACTTCCTCCCGCGCTCCGCGCAGCTGAGGCAGGCCGAGGCACAGCTCGCGGCGATGAGGGCGACGGCGCGCTACGCGACGGGCGGCGTGAAGACCGAGATCGAGATCGCCTACGCGGACGCGATCGACTGGAAGAAGCGCCACGACGCGTACGACAAGAGCGCTGGCTACGCGAAGAAATGGCTCATCCGCGTGCAGTCGGGGATCGACATCGGCACCATCGAAGACAAGGAGCTCATCGATCCCGCCAAGGCGTACGCGCTCGCGCGCTTCAACGCGCTCAACGCGACGATGGAGCTCGACGTGGCCGTCGCGAAGCTCGCGCGCGCGACGGGCTGGGACGAGATCGCGCCCGACGGGACCTGATCTTCAGAAGAAGATCAGGAAGACCAACGTGACGAGGAACACCGCGCCGATGGCCGCGGCGATGCCGACGACGAGCGCCTGCTGCGCGGGCGTCGCGGCGCGGAACATCACGAGCAGGCGGGCCGCGAGGGCGCTCGCCTTCTGGCTCGCTCGGCCGAGCGCGTCGGTGGCCGTGCCGTCGCTCTTCGACGAGATGGCGCCCGACGAAGGCGCGCCCGAGGCCTGCCACCCGTAGCCCGCGCCGTGCGGGCCGCCCGACGAGGGTGCACCGCCGTAGCCTTGCGCGTTCGGATAGCCCCCACCGTACGCGAAGCCTGCGTGCGAGGAGGCTCCGCCGGCCGCGACGAACGGCTGGCTCGGCGTGCCGAACGTCGGCGCGGGCGCGCCAGGCATCGACGGCCGCGGCGCGTCGAGGCTCGACGTCTCGGGGTCGCTCGGCGCCGCCGCGAAGGGCGCCGAGGGCGAAGGGACGAGCGGAAGGTGGATCACCGCCGTGGCCTCGCCGCTGTCCGCGGGCGCGGCGTCGAGGTTCATCGTCGGGTACGCGCCGCCGCTCTCGGGCGCGGGCTCCACTTCGTCGAGCAGCGCGGGGGGGCCGACGCGACCGTGGACGTCCTTGACGAACATCTCGGTCGGCGTGTCGCGATCACGCGCGGCGGCGCGCGGCTCGCGGTCGTCGGTGGTCGTCGTCGGCTCCTCGAGCGGCGAGTCCGGATCGGCCGGCTTCGCCGCCGTCGCATCGCCTGCCTTGGGTGGCTCGATCTTCGGCGGCCCGATCTTCGGTGGCTCGATCTTCGGCGGCTCGATCTTCGGCGGCCCGATCTTCGGCGGCTCGATCTTCGGCGGCCCGATCCTCGGAGGCTCGATCTTCGGAAGCTCGCCGGGCTTCGGTGGGAGCTTCGGCGCGCCGGGGGCCCGCGGCGCGAGCGGCACGCGGGGCCCCGGGATGGGGCGCGTGGTCGTCGGCGGATCGGTCGCCGGCGCACGCGGCGTCTCGGCCTTCGCCTCGTCGCCCGCCGGCTTCGCGGTGCGCTCGGCGATCTTCTTTTCGACCGCGTCTCGGTCGAGCGCGCGCGTCGGATCGGCGTCGTCCCCTTCCCCTTCGATCCGCGACGGCTCGACGGCGGGCTGGTGCTCACCGCGCAACCAGAGCGAGAACGCGGCGTCGGCGTACGGACGGAACGCCTCGGCGACCTCGCGCATCGACTTGGGTCTGCCCGTCTTCGCCGACGCGAGCCCCGCCATCACCACGTCCGCGACCTTCGCCGGCAGCTCGGGTCGCACGGTCTTCAGCGAGACCGGCGGCGACGAGCAGATCGCGAACACCAGATCGCCGAGCGTCGCGGCCTGGAACGGCACGCCGCCGGTGAAGCACTCGTAGAGCATCACCGAGAGGGAGTAGACGTCGGACTGCCCATCGACCGACGCGGCGCCGCGGAGCTGCTCGAGGCTCATGTAGAACGGCGTCCCGACCGTGGATCCGGTGCGCGTCAGCTGCGTCGCCGCGTCGTCGTACGGCATCTTCACGACGCCGAAGTCGAGCACCGTGACGTCGAAGAGCGGAGAGGCCGGGTCCTTCGTGAGCGGCCGCAGGTGGATGTTGTCGGGCTTGAGATCGCGGTGCACGAGGCCGAGCTGGTGCGCCTCGTCGAGGCACTCGCAGACCTGGAGCACGATGTTCGCAACCGTCGCGAGATCGAGCCGCTTCTTCTCCGCGAGCAGATCGCGGAGGCTCGTGCCCTCGAGCAGGCTCATCACGAGGTACGGGCTCGACGCGTGGACACCGAAGTCGACCACGCGCACGGCGTGCCGCGTGCGGAGCTTCGCCGCCGCCTTCGCCTCCTGCTCGAGGCGCGCGGCCTGGCTCGCGTCGCCGAGCACCTTCAGCGCGAGGCGCCGGCCCGTCTTCGCGTGCTCGACCTCGTAGACCACGGCCGTCCCGCCCGCGCCGAGCGTGCGCACCACGCGATAACGCCCGTCCACCAGCGCTCCGGCGGGCAGCTCGCGCGAAGGCTTGGGCGTGATCTTGAGCGCTTTGGGATCGACCACGTCGATGGGGGCGGAGAGCCTCGGCGGATGGGACGAACTGCGGTGGCGCAGGCCATCCCGAGAGGGCGGACCGGCGATGGGCCGAGTCTAGCCGTCCTCCGATCGCTTGAATACCCAGAGCCGCGGCACTAGGGTCGACCCACCCGCGCCCCTCGGCCGGACCTGACCATGGGCTCGAGCTCGCTCCGCAGAGTCGGCACGTTCCTCCTCCTCGCCGGGATCGCCTCGACGATCCTGATGGCGTTCGGCGGCAACGTCCGCGTGCTCGCGTGGATCGACGTGGCGGGCGACGAGATCGGGCTCGTCGCGCGCTTCGTCGTCGTGTTGCTCGGGCTCGCGCTCTACGTCGCGGGCGGACCCGCGGGAGACCTGCCGCGGCTCGATCTCCGGGTGCCGCGCCCGAACGGCGCCGATCTCGGGTTCTACGGCCTCGTCCTCGTGACGACCGCGCTGTTCCTCTACACGATCCACTACACGTTCTACGTCGTGCCCATCGAGGCGACGATGGGGATCGTCCAGAAGATCTTCTACTTCCACGTCCCCGCGGCGTACGCGATGTACCTCGCCGCGGGCGCGTGCTTCGTCGGATCGATCGGACTCTTGGCGCGCGGCACGCTCGTGTGGGACTGCGTCGCGCGCGCGGGAGCCGACGCGGCCGTCGCCTTCGGGCTGATGGTGATCGTCTCGGGGCCGCTCTGGGCGGCGAAGGCGTGGGGCGTCTACTGGACCTGGGATCCGCGCCTCACGACGATGATGCTGAGCGTGCTCATCTACGTGGCGTACGTCGTCCTGCGCACGTTCTCGGGCGGCGGCGAGTCGGAGCGCAAGTTCGCCGCGGCCCTCGGCATCCTCGGCGCGGCGACGCTGCCCATCATCCACCTCGCGGTGCGAAAGTGGGGCGGCACGCACCCGCAGGTCATCACGGGCAAGGGCAAGGGCCTCTCGGATCCGAGCATGGGCCAAGCGCTCGGCGTCGCGTTCCTCGCCTTCACGCTCCTCACCGTGCTGCTCGTGTGGGCGCGGGCGCGCCAACACCTGGCCGAGGCGAAGCTCGACGAGACCGAAGAAGAGGCCATCGAGCAAGGCCTCATCGAGGAATGACGATGGCGGACGGAACGAAAGACAACGCCGCGGCCGATCCCAAGGCCTCCGAGGGCGCGGACGGCACGGGCTTCCGTCCGGTGACCGGCGGCGAGGAGATGCAGAGCGGCGGCCGGCTGCTCGTCGAGGCCTACGCGGCCATCTGGCTCATCCTGATGGTGCTCGTGGTGTTCATGTGGCGACGCACGCGGGCGATCGAGGCGCGCATCGCGGTGCTCGATCAGTCGGTGCGCCGCGCCGAGAAGGGGCCTGGCTACCGCGATCGCGCGGCGCCGGCGAAGTCCGAGCCGAAGGCGAGCGCCAAGACGAAGCCGAGCGAAGAAGACGGCGAGTGAGCTCGCGCGGCGGGCGCCTTTCGCGCGAACCGCCCGCCCCACCGCGACGCCGACGAGGAGATCCATGCCCGATTTCGGAATGATGACGCCGCAGCACGTGATCTACATCCCCAGCGTTCTGCTATTGGGGCTCATCACTGGCTACGTGCTCGGCGCCCGCGCGGTACGCAACGAGCTCGAGCGCCGCAGGAAGCAGATGAAGGAGTAGCCCATGGTCGACTTTTCCCTCTCCGAAGAGCACAAGGCCCTCGTCGACACCGCGCGCCGGTTCGCGAAGGAGCGCATCATCCCGGTGGCCGCCGAGTGCGACCGCGAGTCGAAGTTCCCGATGGACGTCTTCAAGGCCGCCCACGAGATCGGCCTCGTGAACCCCGGCGTCCCCGAGGCGTACGGCGGCGCGGGCATGGGCGAGCTCGAGAACGCGCTCATCACCGAGCAGCTCGCGTACGGGTGCACCGGCATCCAGACGAGCATCACGGCGAACCAGCTCGCGCTCACGCCGATCAAGCTCGGCGGCAGCGACGAGCAGAAGAAGAAGTACCTCGGCATGCTCGTCGCGGAGCCGATCATGGCGAGCTACGCCACGAGCGAGCCCGACGCGGGCAGCGACGTCGCGGGCCTCAAGACCAAGTTCGCGAAGCACGGCGACGACTACGTCCTCACCGGGCAGAAGTGCTGGATCACGAACGCGAGCTACGCGCGCTTCTACGTCATCTTCGCGACGAGCGACACGGCGCTGAAGCACAAGGGCATCGCCGCGTTCATCGTCGATCGCGACACGCCCGGGCTCCGCGTCGGCAAGAAGGAGGACAAGCTCGGCCAGCGCGCGAGCGACACCGCCGTCGTCCACCTGGACGAGGTGAAGGTGTCGAAGGCGAACCTGCTCGCTCCCGAGGGGCAAGGCTTCAAGCTCGCGATGGAGACGTTCAACCAGACGCGCCCCGACATCGCCGCGGGGGCCACGGGCCTCATGCAGCGCGCCCTCGACGAGGCGAGCGCGTACGCGAAGGAGCGCAAGACCTTCGGCACCGCGATCGCGAACCACCAGCTCATCCAGTGGATGCTCGCGGAGATGGCCATTCGCATCGAGGCGACGCGCCTGCTCTACATGAAGGCGGGCTGGAACCTCGACAACGGCGTGCGTGATCCGATGACGAGCTCGATCGCCAAGGCGTTCGGCGCGGACAGCGCGATGCAGACGGCCGTCGACGCCGTGCAGGTCCTCGGCGGCAACGGCTTCACGAAGGAGTACCCCGTCGAGAAGCTCATGCGCGACGCGAAGGTGCTGCAGATCTACGAAGGCACGAGCCAGATCCAGCGCATCGTCATCGCGAAGCAGCTGCTCTCCGGCTGACCGGGATTCGATCGCGCGTCACGCTCACGAACGAGACGCCCGCTTCGACCGCCCCTTGGGCCGGCTCGGCGCGGGCGTCGCCGCGCGTGCGTCGACGGGCCATGGTCCTTCGCCCTCTCGTCCGTCGAACGCGTCCCATCGAAAGGTCGTCGCCGGCGCCGATGGCGCGGCCAGCCTTTGCGGGTGCGCGAGCCGACCGTGCGTGAGCTCGCACGCATCGTGCACGTCTTTGCCGCATTCATCGCAAGGCCACACCGGGGCGCCGCTTCGGCCGCAATGAGCGCAGGGCGCGAACCCTCGACGATGCCGACGGTGCTCGCTCTCCGCCCTGACCCCGAGGACGAAACACACGAGGACGCCGACCGAGATCAACGTGAGGCTGGGCTCACGATTGGGCGATCCGATCGCCCATGCGGCGAACAGACCGACGGCTCCGAAGGTCGCCCCCACGAGAGAGCCCGACCACGACACGGCCGGCGAGCGGCTCGCACGCGATCTCGCCGCCTTGGGCGCGAGGCACGCGAGCTCTTCGTCTCGCGCTCGGCTCCGGTGACACTGCGGGTGCATCCATCGCGCGCAGCGGCCGCATCCGACGACCTGCTCGGCAACTGCCGAACACGGCCCCGCAATGACAACAGGCATCGGCTTCCGGCGCTCTCGGCCGAAAGGCCGCGCGAAGGACGGCGCTGACGACCCAGGTGAGCCCGATCGCGATCAGCGGGAATCCCCACCGCCTCTCGCCTTGCCGCCAGCCGCCATCGAACAGCGCGGGGAGCGCCGAAAGGACGAGGAGCGCGCCCATTCCGGCGAACGAGGCGGCATTGAACGAGCGGCCCAATACCTCGTAGAGCGGCCAGCGCGTGGAGTGGCATTTCGGCTCGGGCTTCGACCGGTGTCGTTGGAGCAGGCGCCCATCCCGCGCTGCGTGGGCGCCGAGGCAGTCGTCGTGGACCGCGAGCTGGCATTGCTCGCAGCGCGACGCGCCCGCCGAGGACGTCACCAGCTGCCGACACTGGCAGCACGTCCAAACGATACGCCCTTGACCCACCATCGGCTCGCGGTGGCCAGAAGCCCGGTACACGCTCTCGTGGACGTGGGACTCTTTGACCTCGTCCATGTCGAGGCCCGCGCCGCGGCGGGGCGCGCGGCCCTGGTCTTCCGCGGGTTCGGCGTGACTGGCTCCGGGAAGCGTCGATTCGCGTCCGACCACGAGCCGATTCACCACTTCGCCGTCACGGCCAGCCCTCCGAGATCGCCATTCCTGGGCTCCGGCGAGCGCGGGAGATGCGAAGAGCGTCACGATGATCCAAAGAAGGCAGTCCGGAGCTCGCCACCCGCCTCGCACGCCGAGCTCGAACAGGGCCAGCACGGGCGCGGAAAGCGCGCCGAGAACGAGGGCTCTCCTCCCCGCGCTCGCGAGACGTGCGTTCGCACGCTCGCCAGGGCCGATCACGAGAGGCAGCTCATAGCGCTCTGCCGGTCTGCTTCTGCGAGCGCAACGCGATCTCGACGAGGTCGTGCTGAACGACCACACCCTCTCGGTGAGTGGCAGAGAGACGATCCGAGTCTCGGAGAGCCGGCACGATCACATCGTAAAGGGTCTCGTGCTCGAGGTGGACGGCGGCAAACAGGAGCGAATCGGAGGGGCTGTCGCCCAGGACCACGAGACGCGAAAAGACGTCGTCCAGCGCAATCTCGATCAACGGGTCGGTGAGTCGCGCACGACGCGAATCGGTGGGCGCGACGACCTCGAAATCCAGGGCACGGCCGAGGAGCGCTATGCCGGCGACCTCACGACGAGGGTCGGTGGAAATCTCACGCTCATCGTCGGCAAGCACGACAAGCAGCGTGCCCTGACGCTCCGTGCGGAGGGAACGGCGACCTTCTCGGGCGAGGACACCGTCGAGGTGCGCTCGGCCAAAGGGGTCGCGATCGTCTGTGGCAAGTCGTCGATTCGAATCGGCGACGACGGCATCGAGCTCTCGGGGCCGTTCATTCGCATCGCGGGCGACAAGTCGGACTTGGAAATCGGGGAGAAGGGGTTCGAATGAAGTCCGAAAAGGTGAGTGCGGAGCTCACCGAGCGTCTCTTCGTCAAGACCGACAAGGCGATCTTCTCGATGAAGGACGAGATCAAGCTCGACGGGGAGAAGATCCTTCTGAGCTCGCCCGACAAGAGCGACGAGAAGCCGCCCCCGCCGAAGCCTCCACCGACCGAGTTCGCGTTGGTCGACGAGAAGGGCAAGGCCCTCGCCAACCAACGGTTCATCATCGAGCTCCTCGATGGCTCCCAGCGCACCGGAATCACCGACGCCGAGGGCAAGACCACCCTCGAGCTGCTGTCCGGGGGTACGATTCGCTTCCCCGACCTCTCCGAGGTCTCGAGGGTCTGACCTGCGGAGAGCCGAGATGGGAAAGCCTGTCGCCAAGTCGGGGGACCAAGTGGTCGGCGTGGACACACACGTCGTGATGGTCCCGAGCCCGGGAGGCCCCGTACCGACGCCGATGCCGATGCCCTTCAGCGGAGCCCTCGACGACGAGCTGAGCGACCGAGTCTTCGTAGGCAACATGGGCGTCGCCGTCGTCGGAAGCGTGGCGCACAACCAACCGACGCACATCCCCATGGGGGGGCCATTCCAGAAGGAGCCCTCGAACCGGGCATCGGTGACGACGGGGAGCGAGAAGGTCTTCGTCGACGGCAAGGCCTTGGCGCGGGCGGACGACTCAGCGAAGTGCTGCAACGATCCGACCGACCAGGAGACCGGCCACGTCATCGCCCTGGGCACGAAGGTCTTCGCTGGCTGAGGCGCAGATGGCAGCTCCCCCCTCCCCCACTCCGATGCTCCTCTCGGGCCTGTCGCTCGAGCAATACGCTGGCATCACCGCGGCGCTGGCCGAAGGGTTTCCGCTCGACACGATCCTCGAGCAGGAGGGCATTGCTCGCGAGGCTTGGGAGGAAGCCGCGCGGGCCTGGACCAAGGCTGTCGTGGCCGAGATGGATCTGCAGCTCTTGCTCGTTCAGAAGCGCCGCATCGCGGAAGATTGCCTCGGGCGTGCCATCTCACCACTCGACAGCGACAAGTCGGCTTGGGCCGGGCTCCTCGGAGCGCTCGCGACGAGCGAAGAGCCGTCGTCCGTGGCCGAAGCGCTCGGATTGACCATGAGCGACATCGCCCGGCTCGGCCGCGCATGGAAGCGAAGAATTCAGGCCGAGCCCAGCGTCGCGAAGGAGCTCGCAGAGCTCGCTGCGACGGCCAAGGCACCGACCCGCATCGAAGCGGAGCCGCGCAAGCTTCGCCCCTTCCCTTGGACCAGCCCACGCCGAATGGCGTCGACGAGCGGGCCAATCATCAAGCACGATGATTCCCCGGGCGAAGCTGCTTCCGCCGGACACCCTCAGCGCCAGCTCGCGAGCTTCCAGCTCCGCGCGCAGGAGGATGACGGCGCGGGGCAGCGTCCGAACGTGAGCCCGAAGGTGAGCCCGGCCGCCGCTCAGCCGCCGAAGCGCCGCTATGTGCCCTTGGTGACGGCGGATCTGCCGCCAACAGAAGAGCTGCGCCGGCTCATCGCAGCCGCCGAGCCGCGCGCGGCGATGGGCCGCTCCAAGCCTGCCCCGGTCGAGCCCGACTCGTCCGACGATGGGTCCGCAAACGCGGGTG
>CAYYKK010000187.1:0-13869 GCA_964467935.1 uncultured Polyangiaceae bacterium | reverse complement strand
GCGATCTGCAGGGCTGCTACGACGAGCGGCAGGCACTGCTCGTCGCCTGCGGATTCGACGAGCGCCGCGACACGCTGTGGTTCGTCGGCGATCTCGTGAACCGTGGCCCGGCCTCGCTCGAAGCCAGGGCGTCCGCCGCGCCTGCGTCGCTCGCGTCCTCGGGCGGCGGCGGCGCGATCGCGGCGGCGCGCGGCGGCTCCGGTGACGCTGCCGGCTCGTCGGCCTCGGCCTCCGCGGCCGCGGTGGGCGCCGGCGTCGCCTCGAGGGGGGCCGCCTCGTGCGGCTCCTCCTCGGGGACCTCGATCTCCACCTCGCGAGCGGGCACGACCATGAACGAGTCTTCGACCGGCAGGTGAGCGAGGGCGCGAACCACGCCGAGCAACCGCCCGTCGCTCAGCGCGTCGTAGACCTCGACGGCGTTCAGCCCGTGCGCAGGATCGCTCTCGTCGAGGATCTCGAGGACGGCACGCGTGAACGGCGAAGGGGCTTGCGCCTCTTCGGTCGCCTCCGGCCGCGCGGCGATCAGCATCTCCACGTCGCTCCCGCCGCTCCGCACGGCGCGTCGCGCGAGATCGACCAGCTCGGCCGAGAAGAGCGGATCGTCCGAGGCCTGGTGCCACGCCTCCAGCACGAGCAGGATGGGTCCCTCGATGCGATCGCGGAGCACCTCGACCACGTCGTGGAGCGCGTCGCCCGTGTCGGGATCGTTGGGATCGAGGCACAAGAAGAGCTCGTCCTCTGCCGCGGAGATCCGGGTCGAGGCATAGAAGAGCACCGAGCAATCGCCGTCGCCGCGCTCGTCGAAGAGCGCGTCGAGCTGCTCGGCGATGTCCTGCTCCGCGTCGAGCGACACGACCTTGAACGCCGCGTCCGGGAGTCCCAGCCGCTCGCGCATGGCGTCGCCGTCGAGCGTGCCCTGCTGACCGCGCAGGTCCTCCTTCGTCGCGGGGCTCACGACGATCGCGAGGCGTTGGTCGTTCATCGACCGCGAACTCTACGCCAATCCTGGTCACCAGGGCGAGCGGCTGACCTCGATCCTGGTCGCGCGACGCCCCGCGTCGACGGTCACTTCTTGCAGGACGCGTTCGCCTTGGCCAGGCCGTCGGGCGAGCAGATGTCTTGCCCCGAGTCCAAGATGCACTGGGCGATGTCGTTGACGGGCGTCCCGTCGCAGTCGAGGGGGGCGGCCGAGGCCTGCACGACCTGCTGGTAGTGGGGGCAGGCTTGCAGCTGAGCGGCGAGGTCTTCGCACGGGCCGGGGCTGCAGGCCGCTGCGCCGAAGGCGAGCGCGCAGGCCAGGAGGAGGCGCTTCATCGTGGGCGTCCTTACCCCCTTCTCACCCCTCCGTCCATGGCCGAGACGTGCTCGCCGCGCGGGCGATCACCGGCGCCGAGCGACGGTCGCTGGGACAAAAGCGGCCACGAAGCACGGTTCGGCGGCCGGAGGGCCTCGACCCCGAGAAACGCGGGAAGATGCGCGGACCTAGCCTCGTAGAAGCCCCCCGTCGCTACCAGGTGTTCAGCGGTTCGCGTCGTTATCAAGTTGCGGATCGTCCGAGAATGCTCTACGGGGCTACGCGCGACCCCTCGACAGGGCGCAATTGCCAACCGACGGCCTGACCGAGCCCACAAAGCCCCTGGGGGGGCGCAAGGCCCGAGTTTGGTCCCTTAGAAGGAGACTTCCGACATGTTCAAGAAGATCGTTCTCGCGGCTGTTGCCGCCTCGACCAGCGTTGTGTTTTTCGCGGCCTGTGGCGGCAACGACTGCCAGGACGCTGCCGACCGCATCTCGGCCAAGGCGTCGTCGTGCGGCATCTCGACGAGCTCCACCTCCTCGAGCAGCACCGGCAGCAGCAGCAGCTGCACGGCGGAAGCCGGCGCGGCGGCTCAGGCCCTCGCGAAGTGCACCGAGGCGGCGACCTGCGATGCGCTCACGGGCAAGGACACGGCGGGCGCGACGGCCTACCTGAAGTGCATCGCCGACGCGACGAGCTCGACCACGAGCTCGACCTCGACGGGCTCGGGCACCAGCACCAGCGCCAGCACCGGCACCGGCGGCTGAGCCGAGCTGCTCCTTCGTGGAGGACGAGGCCCGCCCTACGGCGGGCCTCGTCGTTTCTGCGGTCCTCCCACGATCCGAAGGTGTCCTCGACGGACCACGTCCCACCATGCGTCGCGCGCGGAGATCCCCCTTTCTCGCTGCCTCGGCGGCCATCCTTCTCGCCTCGGGCACGTCGGCTTGCAGCCCGAGCGCGGTGTCGTGCGACGACGTCTGCGGCTGCGCCGGCAAGAGCGGCGACGCCACCTGCCTCACGACGTGCAAGTCGGGCCAGGCCGCCGAGGAGGCGCAGGCGGCGGCGGCACGCTGCACGGCCGCGTACCGTGAGCTCGCCCGGTGCGAGTCCGACAACGACGTCTGCGACGACGCCAAGAAGGTGTACACGTACCCCGATGGGGTCTGCGATCCGCTGCTCGCCGCCTACCGAAGCTGCGCCCACCTCGAGGCCACGTCGTCCAGCGCGGGCACCGGTGGCTGAGGTGAGAGCGCGCGCGCTGGCCCTCTTCCTCGCGGCGGCCTGCCTCGCTGGCTGCAGCTCGGACCTCACTTGCACCGACGTCTGCGCGTGCGAGGGCCTCGCCGGCGACAAGCTCTGCCTCGCCACGTGCCAGGCGAACCGCGACGCCGACGCGAAGAACGCCGCGGCGCACGACTGCTCGGCGCAGGCGAGCGAAGCTTCGACGTGCACCGCGGATCACGCCTCCTGCGACAGCGTGAAGAAGCAGTACGTCTACCCGATCGACGCCTGCAAGACGCAGAACGCCGCGCTCGACCAATGCCTCGGCGCGACCTCGACGACGTCGACCGGCGCCAACTGACCTACTTCGGCGCGGAGCCGCACTTGTCGGCGAGCTGCTTCGCCGAGGTGGCCTCCCCGGTCACGAGCGCCTTGCAGAGGTCGAGGCCGCTGTTGAGGACGCACTCGGCGTAGGCGCCGCGGGCGTCGTTGCACGCGAGGCCTGCGGGCGGCGGCGCCTTCTTGAAGTCGGGGCAGGCCTGCAGCTCGACGAGCAGGTCCTCGCAGAGATCGCCGCTGCACGCGGGCGCCGAGAGCGAGAGGACCGAGGCGGCGACGAGCGCGAGCGCGGCGAGAGAGAGCGCGACGCTGGGTTTGCGCGGAGGCACGCGGCGCATCCTCTCACGCGGCCGAGCGCGACGCCAAGCCGAGGTCGGCGCCGACGAGCGTCGCCAGCTGCGCCCCATCCATCGGGCGATGCGAAGCGGGGCCGAGGCACGCGACGACGACCTGGTTCCAGAACGAAGCCGCGGGATCGGACGCGTGCTCGAGCACGTCCTCGAGGATGCGGCCGAAACCGTAGACGTCGTCGAGGTAGGACGCGGGCTCGCGCGCGAGCCGCTCGGGCGAGAGATAGCCAGCGCTCCCCCCCTCCTGCGGGTCGCCGACACGCCGCGTGATCCCGAAGTCGGTCAGCACCGGATCGTCGATCTCGCGGAGCAGCACGTTCGCCGGCTTGACGTCCCCGTGCACGAACCCCTCGCGATGCAACCGCGCGAGCGCCACGGTCAGCGGCCGCGCCCACGCGGCGACGGGGGCGAGATCCGCGGCTCGCCCTCCCCGGAGCAGATCGCGCAGGCTCCCGCGCGGCACCCACTCGAGCGCCATCCAACCGGCCTCGGGAGCCGCATCGAACACGCGCGCGACGCCGCGACCGGCGAGGCGCGCGAACAGCCGGATCTCCCGCTCGATCGCGGCGCGATCGCCGCCTTCACCGTGGTAAATCTTGAAGGCGACGCGGCGACCGAGGAGCTCGTCCTCGGCCTCGTAGACCGTCCCGGCGCCGCCGCGCGCGACCTCGCGCACCAGTCGAAACGGCCCTTGGCTGGCGCGCGACGTCACGACCGTAGCCTCGTCGAGGTGTCGACGTTCGCGTCGCCCCACGCCCAGCGCCTCGACCCATCGCGCGTGTCTCTCGCGCGCGCCCGGCGCGTCGATCTGCTTCGCGAGCACGCGCTCGATCGCCCCGATCGCCCGGGGCAGATCGCCCTCGGCCGCGTGGAGATCCGCCGAGAGCAGGAGCGCCTCGGGGCTCGTGGTCCTCGCGAGCAGCTCGATGGCGCGCTTCGTCTCGCCCCGCGCCGCGAGCATCTCCGCGCACGCGACGAGCACCGGCGCCGGCGGCGAGCTCGCCTCGAGCGCTCGCGAGAGCGCCTCGGTCTCGCGCGTCGTCCCCCGCACCCTCCGGAGCAGCGCGATCCCTTCCTCGACGCTCGGCCCGCCGGGTTCGCCGAGGAGGGCGAGCGCTGCGAGCTCCTCGTCGCGCTTCGGCGTCGCGACGAACGCGCCGCCGCGGATGACATCCGCGTCGCTCGGGCCCTCCTCGGGTCGCGCGTCGGGCGTCGGCTCGGCCGGGGGGCGCTCGTCACCACCGAGCCCGATCCTTTCGCGCAGTCTGTCCCAGAGGCTCACGCGACGACCTCCGATCCGTGCGCCAACGCGACGACCTTCGGCGCGCCGCCGCGAGCGTCGCTGACGGCGTCGCCCGCCGCGAGCTCGATGGACCGCGCCGTCTCCAATTCACCTAGGAATGCAGGTGCATCTTCGGTGCTCTTGAGAACGACATACGATTGATCGTCCGCGCCCGGGCCGTCGAGCGCGACGGACCACTTCCCGAGGAGGAGGTCCCCGAGCGGGGCGAAGTAGGCGAGCCCCCCCACCTCCACGAGCGCGCCGCCGCCCGCGATCTCGCTCGTCGGGGCGACCCGACAGGGGACGTCTCCGCCGAGCTTGAGGGAGAGCCCTCCCCCGATCGGGATCCGCCCCGTGATCCGCGCGCCGGCGAGGAAGGTACCGTTCCGGGTGCCCGCGTCCTCGACGTAGATCCCATCGGCCCCGCGGCCGATCCGCAGGTGGACGCGCGAGAGAGACCGCGTCCCGACGACGATCGTCGACTCGCCGCGGCCCACGGTCAGCTCGTGACCGAGGGCGTAGCGCCGCACGACGGCGCCCTCCTTCAGCTCGACCACGGGTCCGCGGAGCAGCTTCGCTCGGACCGCGCGCGCGAGCTCCTCGATGCGCTCGCTCGCTCCCTCGCCCTCGCCGCGCGCCTCGGCCGCGAGTCGCAACGCCTCTCGGCGCTCGCCGCCGCGATCGAGGTCCTGCACGCGCTTGAGCGCCAGCGTCTGCGTCTGCCCCTTGCGCGCCTCGAGCTGGCTCGCGCGGAGCTTCTCCTCGAGCCGATCGATGAGCCCGGCCGCCGTGAGCGCGCGGATCTCGCCTTCCTTGTCTTCGGCGAGCGCGTAGGCGTCCGCGGCGGTCTCGTTCTCGTCGGCGGCCTCGAGCTCCTGCGCGGCGAGCAGCAGCTCGCTCCTCATCGCGTTGCCCCGCCCGCGCAGCACGTCGAAGCGCAGCCTCGCCTTGCGTCCGAGCGCCTCGCGCACCGTCGCTGGGTTCTTCGCGATGCGCGCCGCCTGCGAGCAGAACGCCATCCGTCGCTCGACGGACGCCTCCGCGTCGGCGCGCAGCAGCAACACCCGCGCGGCCTCGTCCGGCAGCTCGGCGTCCAAGAACGCGCGCGCGGCCCCCTCCAGATCGCCGGACATCTCGAGCCGCTCCGCTGCGCGCGCCTTGTAGCCCTCGGGACCGCGACCGAAGAGGCGATCGAACACACCCATCGCGTCGAGCAGTCTATCCGAGGTGGTGGCACGTGGGAGAGGCGTCTCGAAAAAGCGGATCGGCCGAGAATGAGCCGTTGACGTTCGCCCCGTCGATTCGACACCATGAGCCGACCCATGTCAGGCGGCAATCGACTCGGCGAACTGCTCGTTCGCGAAAAGCTCATCAGTCTTCAACAGCTCCGCGCAGCCCAGGAGGAGCAGCGGAAGACCGGCTCGAACCTCGGCTACACGCTGGCCAAGCTCGGGTACATCTCCGACGGCGAGATCACGAACTTCTTGTCGGCGCAGTACCGCGTGCCCGCGGTCAACCTCGACGAGTACGAGCTCGACGCGGCGACCCTGAAGCTCGTGTCGAAGGAGGTCTGCGAGAAGCACAAGTGCGTGCCGATCTCGCGCTCCGGCAACGCGCTCATCGTCGCGATGGCGGACCCGACGAACCTCCACGCGATCGACGACATCAAGTTCCTCACGGGCTTCAACGTCGAGCCCGTCGTCGCGTCCGAGAGCGGCATCGCCCAGGCGATCGAGCGCGGCTACAACCTCGGGGCCGCCGCCTACGAGGACGTGCTCAGCGAGTTCGCAGAAGAGGAGGTCGACTTCGCGCTCGAAGACGACGACCTCAACATCATGGAGCTCGAGAAGCAGGCCGAGGGCGCGCCTGTCATCCGGCTCGTGAACGCGATCCTCCTGAACGCCATCAAGAAGGGCGCGAGCGACATCCACGTGGAGGCTTACGAGAAGAAGCTCCGCGTGCGCTACCGCATCGACGGCGTGCTCCTCGAGGAGATGCAGCCGCCGCTGAAGCTCAAGAACGCGATCGCGAGCCGCCTCAAGATCATGGCGTCGCTCGACATCGCCGAGCGTCGTCTCCCGCAGGACGGACGCATCAAGCTGAAGATCGGCGGCGGCAAGGAGATGGACTTCCGCGTCTCCGTCCTCCCCACGATTTGGGGTGAGAAGACCGTCCTCCGTCTGCTCGACAAGTCGAACCTCCAGCTCGACATGACGAAGCTCGGCTTCGATCAGGGCCCCCTCGACGACTTCAAGTGGGCGATCAACCAGCCGTGGGGCATGGTGCTCGTCACCGGTCCGACGGGGTCGGGCAAGACGACGACGCTCTACTCGGCGCTCAGCGATCTCAACCAGACCGACACCAACGTCTCCACGGCGGAAGACCCCGTCGAGTACAACCTGCACGGCATCAACCAGGTGCAGATGCACGACGAGATCGGCCTCAACTTCGCCGCGGCGCTGCGCTCGTTCCTCCGGCAAGACCCCGACATCATCATGGTCGGCGAGATCCGCGACTTCGAGACCGCCGAAATCGCGGTCAAGGCCGCGCTCACGGGCCACTTGGTGCTCTCGACGCTGCACACCAACGACGCGCCGTCGACGATCTCGCGCCTCCTCAACATGGGCGTGGAGCCGTTCCTCATCACGGCGTCGGTCAACCTCGTGCTCGCCCAGCGCCTCGGTCGCAAGATCTGCCTCGACTGCCGCACGGCGTACCGTCCCGAGCCCGAGCAGATGCGCGACTTCGGCTTCACGGAGCAGCAGGCGCAGGTCTCGCAGCTCCTCAAGGGCGCGGGATGCAAGAACTGCAACGGCTCGGGCTACAAGGGCCGCGTCGCGCTCTACGAGGTCATGAAGTTCACCGAGGGCCTGAAGGAGATGGTGCTCCAGGGCGCGTCGACGGCGGAGCTCAAGACCGCCGCCATCAAGAACGGCATGAAGACCCTGCGCATGAGCGGCATCGAGAAGATCCTCCAGGGCATCACGACGATGGAAGAGGTCGGCCGCGTCACGATGGGCGACTGAGCCAGCCGCCACGGCCCCGCGGGCGAGCGACGCCCGGGAGACCGCCCCACGACACTCGATCAGCAGATCTCCAAGGAGGTCGCGTGAACCAGACCCCGGGCGAAGGCCTCCGGTACAACCTGAAGCAGCTCCTCTTCACGATGGTGGAGAAGGGCGCGAGCGACATTCACCTCACGGTCAATCTGCCGCCGACGCTGCGCATCGACGGCTCGGTGATCCCGCTGAAGCTCCCGCCGCTCCGCAGCGAGCATGTGAAGCAGCTCGTCTACGAGCACCTCACCGAGGAGCAGAAGATCCGCTTCGAGAAGAACAACAACCTCGACTTCTCGATCAGCGTGCCGAACCTCTCGCGCTTCCGCGGCAACTTGATGATGCAGCGCAGCTCGGTCGCGGCGGTGTTCCGCCAGATCCCGTTCAAGATCCGGTCGTTCGAGGAGCTCAACCTGCCGCCGATCGTGCGCGAGATCGCGTCGAAGCCGCGCGGCCTCGTGCTCGTGACCGGCGCGACCGGATCCGGCAAGTCGACGACGCTCGCGACGATCATCGATCTCATCAACAGCGAAGAGCGCGGCCACATCCTCACGATCGAGGATCCGATCGAGTTCGTTCACCAGCACAAGATGAGCGTCGTGAACCAGCGCGAGGTCGGCACCGACGTCGCGAGCTTCAAGGACGCGCTCAAGTACGCGCTGCGCCAGGATCCCGACGTCGTCCTCATCGGCGAGATGCGAGATCAGGAGACGATCGAGGCGGCGCTGACGATCGCCGAGACGGGTCACCTCGCGTTCGGCACGCTCCACACGAACACCGCGATCACCACGATCAACCGCATCATCGACGTCTTCCCGCCGCACCAGCAGCAGCAGATCCGGACGCAGCTCTCGATGACGCTCATCGCCGTCATGTCGCAGCAGCTCCTGCCGCGCGCGGGAGGCTCGGGTCGGGTGATGGCGATCGAGGTCATGGTTCCGAACCCCGCGATCCGAAACCTCATCCGCGAGGACAAGCTCCACCAGGTCTACTCGCAGATGCAGGTCGGCCAGTCGGGCAGCGGAATGCAGACGATGAACCAAGCGCTCGCGCAGCTCTACATGCAAGGGCTCGTCACGCCGGAGGACGCCTTCCTCGCCTCGGGCGATCCGGAGGAGCTCCGCCAAATCCTCACGCCGGGGAGCGGACGGCGTTAGCGCAGGGCTGCGCGCGCGAGCGCTGTGCTTTCGGAAGGTGCCTGCGCACCCGACCGCTGAGCAGCGGCGCCTTCGGGGCCCCGGGGAGAGCCTGTGAGGGCGCCCGGCGACCGAAAAATCGACAGCAAAATCATACAATCTTTTCCAGCACCTAGATCGATCGATCTCGCGTAGATCATTTTTTTGCTGCACCGAATTTGACGTCTCGCCACGCGTTCAGTAGCCTCACTGAACCATGCAGGGGCTTACAGATCGGCAGCACCAGGTCCTCCAGTACATCCGTGAGTCGATCCAGGAGCGCGGCTACCCGCCGACGCTTCGCGAGATCGGAGCTCACATGGGCATTCGTTCCACGAACGGTGTGAACGATCACCTCCGCGCGCTCGAGCGCAAGGGGTACCTCACGCGCGAGGACATGAAGTCTCGCGCGCTGCGTCCGGTCGATCTCGGCGACGTCGGCGGCGCGGAGCACACGCCCGCGAACGACGCGAGCGCCGACGACCTCGTCAGCGTGCCGCTGCTCGGCCGCATCGCGGCTGGCCAGCCGATCCTCGCCGAGGAGCACGTCGAGGACACGCTCCGCGTCGACCGCAGCATGGTCCGCGGCGACCGTGACGTCTTCGCGCTGCGCGTCCAGGGCGACTCGATGATCGAGGCCGGCATCCTCTCGGGCGACATCATCTTCGTCCGCCGTCAGTCGACGGCGCAGCGAGGCGAGATGGTCGCGGCGCTGATCGGCGACGAGGCCACGGTGAAGTACTACTTCCCCGAGAAGGACTACATCCGCTTCCAGCCCGCGAACGCGTCGATGGCGCCCATCCTGGTGCGCGCCGCCGACTTCAAGCCGACGATGTTGCTCGGCTTGGTCGTCGGCGTCTACCGACGCCTCTGAGCGCCGGCGCCACCGTCGGAGCGCGGCCCGAGAGGGCGCGAGATCGAGCGATGCAAGGCCCTGCCCCGTGAGGAGGCGGGGCCTTCTTCTTTTGTTTTTTCGATCGCAAGCGAGCGCACTCCAGTGTAATTGCGCCTTCGCGCGAGACCGCCGCATACTGGCGCTCGACGTCTTCGGGGGGGCCCGTTCCCCCTCGTCCTTTTTCGGGAGGAAGCCTCGCCGTGGCCTTTCGCTCTAGCTCGCTCGACCGCTTGAAGCTCACCCTCGTGCTCGGTGCCACCGCGCTGACGACGCTCTCCGTGAGCCACGTCGCGGAGGCGGCCGGCAAGAAGGACAAGGAGGCGCTCAAGCTCTACGACAAGGCCATGGACGAGGACTACCTCTCCGTCGAGTTCGACAAGGCCGAAGGAAAGCTGAAGAAGGCGATCGAGCTCTGCGGCAAGGATCAATGCTCGAGCGAGGTGGTCGGCAAGCTCTACGTCGGCCTCGCGACGGTCCACGGCGTCGGTCAGAACAAGCTCGACGTCGCGAAGAGCGACCTCGTGAGCGCGGTGAAGGCAGACGCGGGCTGCAAGCTCATCGACGGACTCTCCACGCCGGAGCTCGAGAAGAAGCTGAAGGAAGCTCAAGCCGAAGCCGGGGGCGGTGGCGGCGGAGAGGGCGGCGAAGGGGGCGAAGGCGGCAAGGGCGGCAAGGGCGGCGAGGGCGGCGAAGCCCCTGCGCCCGCGAAGGTCGGCGATTTCGCGCACACGCCGCTCGCGGAGGCGCCGGTGAACACGCCGCTGCCGATCTTCGCGGAGATCCCGGATGAGATCGGCGCGACGAAGGTGGTCGTCCGATACAAGCCGTTCGGCGGCACCAAGTGGCAGACGCTCGCGCTCGCGAAGATGGAGGGCGGCTTCGGCGGCGAGGTGCCCTGCACCGACGTGACGACGACGGGCGACTTCAAATACTACATCATCGCGACCGACGATCAGGGCCTCTCCCTGGCGGGCGCGGGCTCGCTGAAGGACCCGTACAAGATCCCGATCAAGAACAAGATCAGCGGCGACCCGCCGAGCCTGCCTGGCAAGCAGCCGCCGAAGGCGTGCATGGCGGCGCAGGAGTGCCCGCCGGGTCTCCCTGGGTGCAGCGACAGCGAGCGCGGCGACAAGCCCGCGGGCTCGATGTGCGAGGAGACCAAGGAGTGCATGAGCGGCCTCACCTGCCAGAAGGGCAGCTGCGAGGTCGGTGAGGAGCCGAAGGCCGGCGGCAAGCAAGGCAAGAAGAACCTCATCAGCGTGTCGGCGCAGTTCGACCTCGCGTACATCGGCAGCGGCGACAAGGTCTGCGATCGCACGAGCACCGCGAACTACGCGTGCTTCGAGAAGAGCACGAACGCGCCCTACTACGGCAACCCGACCGTCGTCACCGGCTCGAACGGGATCTCGGGTGGTCTCGGCCTCGCGCAGATCCGATTGCTCGCCGGCTACGACCGGATCTTGCCGCTCGGCTTCTCGGTCGGCGCGCGCGCGGGCGTCGCGCTGCTCGGCTCGCCCGGACCGGACGTGCAGAACCACCCGCCGCCGAAGGGCCGCGCCGCGCCGAACTCGTTCTTGCCGCTCCACCTCGAGGTGCGCGGCGGCTGGATGCTCGCGAAGGACGGCGTCTCGAAGGGAAAGATCTTCCCGCACGCGTTCATCGGCGGCGGCGTCGCGCAGGTCAACGCCGGCGTGCCCGTGAGCGTCTGCGATCCCGACCCGAACCGAAAGGAGACGGTGAGCTGCGGCAACGCGGCCGCCGGCACCGCGGGCAAGAAGGTCGACGTCACCGCCTACCAGGTGACGGGTCAGGGCTTCGTCGATTTCGGCGGCGGCGCCACGTACATGATCGTCGACAACTTCGGCATCCAAGCCGAGGTGAAGTTCATGGTCATGCTCCCGACGACCGGCTTCGTCGTCGCGCCGGTCATCGCGCCGATGGTCGCGTTCTGAGGGCGAGCGGGCGGGACCATCGCCCGACTCACGTCATCCGCGCTCCAGCATCCCGACGCAGTCATCCCAACTCAGCTACGATTGCATCCCAGTCACAGCCGCACTCCGAAAGGAGTTGCGTCTGTGGTGCTTTTCGGCTCGTCGCGCCACGCGTCGAGCGCGGGCCTCGACCGGACGCGTCAGGCGTCGTAGGTGTTCGCCCCGAGCAGCTGAAAGAGCGCGAAGAGCCCGCCTTGCTCCGCGTGGTCGAAGCGCACGCCGAAGCGCGTCGACTCGCCCGCCCGTCCGATCTTGAGCCACGCCACTTTCCCTCGGAGCACCAGGGGGTCCCAGAGCGTGGGCGCGGTCACCTCGAGGACGACGTGCGCCTCCAGGCGCAGCGGCGGCTCGCTCGGCGCGACCTCGATGCACGCTCCGCCGAGCCCGATGTCGCGGATGCGAACCGGCTCGCCGCTCGGCCGCCCGCGGCTCGAGGGCGGGTCGACGCCCGGGCGCCGCAGCGTCGCCGCGAGGCTCACCCGACGGCGACCGTGAGCGCGGAAGTGGTCTCGGACGCGGAGGCTCATCTTGGGGTGGGTCCCGACCGGCGCCGGCGGCGAAGAACGAAGACCTACCACCACTCTCGGGCCGGGAACAAGCGAGCGATCCCAGCTCGAGGGGCCGATCGGGGCCTCGGTTCCTCTTGGCACTTGGTGAAGTCCCTCGCAGCTTGATACCATCGGGGCAGTCGTCGGAGGGCATGCGAGACGTCGTCGCCCCCCTCTCGGCCGAGTCCTCACGTGGGGACGCTCCGCGGCCGTCTGCGCGCGGAGCCGCTGTCTCTCACCTCGCGCGCGAGCCGGGCTCTGCGAGCGAGGATCTCGGGCGTCATCTCGTGCGCTCGAGCTCTCCCCCCTAACTGTTTGGAGCGAACCCTGATGGCTCAGGACACACGCAAAGACCCGCGAGCGAAGGTGCTCTCGATGACGGTGCGGTACAAGAGCGCGACCGTCGACGAGTTCATCGAGCACCATGCCAGCGACGTGGGTCGCGGCGGCATCTTCATCAAGACGCCCTCGCCGTTCCCGCCGGGGACCCTGCTGAAGTTCGAGATCAGGATCCAAGACGAGCAGGCCGTGCTCGCGGGCGTGGGCCGCGTGGTGTGGAAGCGCGAGGCGCAGCAGGCCTCGGGCGACACGCCCGCCGGCATGGGCGTGAAGTTCATCAAGATCGACGAGAAGTCGAAGAACCTGATCGGCAGGCTGGTCGACGCGCAGGCCGGCGCGCCGTCCGCGTTCGAGCAGGGTGGCGGCGAAGGAGAGAAGCCCGACGCCGCGGCCGCCGCCGCTGCGACCGCGAGCGTCGCTGCGCTGGCCGAGGCGGCGAAGAAGACCATCGCGGCGCAGCCGGCGGCGAAGCGCGCGACGACGATGCTCGGCCTCGGGGCGATCGGCAAGGCGGACGCCCCGAAGCCCGCGGCGGCCGAGCCGAAGGCGGAGGCGAAGCCGAGCGAAGGGTTCTTCCCGAAGTCGACGAGCCCCGCCGAGGAGCGTCCGCCGGAGGAGCGGACGGTCATGAAGCAGGCCGCGGAGCTCTTGCAGCAGGCGCTGAGCGAGGCCGGCGGGTCGTTGGCGGAGGTCGGGTCCGCGGAGGCCAAGTCGTCGGTCGTCGAGGCCAAGAGCGCACCGAAGCCCGCGGCGGAGGAGCCCGCTCCCGCGGCGGCGGAAGAAGTGGTGGAGGCGAAGCCGGAGCCGAAGCCCGAGCCGAAGCCCGAGCCCAAACCCGAGCCGAAGCCCGAGCCCAAACCCGAGCCCAAACCCGAGCCGAAGCCCGAGCCGAAACCCGTGCCGAAGCCGGCGCTCGAGGTGAGCGCACCCGACTCGTCGGCCATCACCTCCGGAGCGGAGAAGTCGGGCGGAGCGGGCAAGTACGTCGTGATCGCGCTCGCAGCGGCCGCGGCGATCTTCGGCGGTTGGTATTACATGAATGGGCAGGGTCAGCCCCCTGCGCCGGCGCCGTCGATCACGGTGACGATCAGCACGACCGAGCCCCCGATGACCGCGAAACCGACGGCGACCGCCGCAGAGACGGCCGCGCCGACGGCGACCGCGACCGCGACCGCCGAGGCGTCCGCGACGGCGTCGGCCGCCGCGACCGCGTCCGCGGCGCCTGAGCCGACGGCGACCGCCAAGGCGACCGCGGAGCCGGTGGCGAAGCCCGTTCCGCAGGCGCAACCGCAGCCCCAGCCGAAGCCCGAGCCGCAGCCGAAGCCCGAGCCGCAGCCGAAACCCGAGCCGCAGCCGAAGCCCGAGCCGCAGCCGAAGCC
>CAYYKK010000186.1:0-13975 GCA_964467935.1 uncultured Polyangiaceae bacterium | reverse complement strand
CAGGAGGCCGAGATCGAGGCCGAGGATCTCCGTCCCCTGGAGCAGCGGCGGCACCTCGTTCTGCACGATGAGGTGCGCGAGCCCCTCGACGAGCGCGGTCTTGCCGACGCCGGAGTCGCCGACGATGATCGGGTTGTTCTTCCGGCGACGCGCGAGGATGTCGATGATCTGGCGCACCTCTCGCTCGCGGCCGAACACCGGGTCGATCTCGTTGTTGCGCGCGCGCCCCGTGTAGTCGATGCAGAACTTGCCGAGCGCCGAGTCGCTCGAGGCGCTGCGCGCGCCTTGCGGCAGTCCGCCGGCGCCGCCCGCGCCGCCCGCGGCCGCCTCGGCCTCGCCGCCCTCCTTGGACCCCGCGAGGATCGTCGCGAGGTTCTTCTTCATGTCGTCCTTCGGGATGCCCTCGAGCAGCATGCCGATCCCGCTCGTCGAGTACTTCGTCGGCTGCTGCACGAGCCGCAGGAAGAGGACGCCGCTCCGGATCTTCTGGTAGCCGAAGTCCACCGATCCCACGAGCCAGGCGTCCTGGAACCACTCCATGAGCGTCGGCGAGAACACCGGACGCCCCGCGTTGCCGGTCCGCAGGTCCTCGAGGCCGCGCTGGAGCGTCGCGCGGAGCGTCGACGGGTTGAGATCGTAGTGGCTCACGATGAACGCGAGATCGGAGCTCGCGTCGTCGAGCAGCGCGAGGAGCACGTGCTCGATCGTGGCTTCGTAGTGACGCGCGTTCACACACTGCATGACGGCCCCTTCGAGCGCTGCAGTGCAGTTCTTGGTGAGCCGCTTGATGATGGACTTGTGTTCGACGAGCATCATAGGCGACGCATGCTACCGAACGGACCCTGCGCCCTGGGAAGCACTTTTTCTCGGAGACGCAGAAAGCCCCTCCAAACGAGGCGATTCGCCTTCGTCGGGAGGGGCTGGTGCGGCGCGTCGCGGCCGCTTTCGGAGCTCAGCCCTTGCTCGAACCGCGCTTGGCGGGCTCGCGATCGCGCTTCGCTTCGCCCTTCGGCAGATCGCCGTCGACGAGGTCCTTCCTCACCTTGAGCTTGAGCAGGCCGCCCTCGCGCAGCTCGGCGTCGGGCTTGAGGCCGTTGTCACGCGCCACGTCGTCGACGTCCATCGCGAACTGCCGGGCGACGCCGATGAGCGTGTCGCCGGACCCGACGCGGTAGATCACCGTCTCGCGCCCCTTGCGCGGCTTCGGCTCGTCGACGGCGACCGTGTCCGCGTCGCGTCCGCCGTCGTCCTGAGGCGTGAGATCGTCGAGCGCCGGGTCACGGTAGCTGTGTCGCTTCTTCTTCGCTCGCGGCAAGAGCGCGAGGAGGTTGTGATCGTCGTCCGCGGCCACCGGATGGAAGCCGTCGGGGTTCATGAGATCGAGCGGGTCGAGCACGTCGTCGACGCCGCCGCCGTCGCGCTGCATTCGGACCATCGACGGCAGCGCCGCAGCGGTCCGCGAGAGCGCGTCGGCGGGCACGGTGACGAGGAAGTCGCCCTTGCCGGGCGGCAGCTCCTTGCCGAGGATGTCGGGGTTCAGCTTGCGGATGATCGACGTCGACACGCCCGCAGCGCGCGCGACGGTCTCGAGCGCCGTCCGCGGCGGCACCGCGATCTCGCCGCCGTCGACCGGGGCCGAGGGCTGCACCTCGTCGAAGCCGAAGCGCTCGAGGTTGTTCGCGACGATCGCGGCGGCCACGATCTTCGGGACGTAGCGCGAGGTCTCCGTCGGCAGCGCGCCTTGCCGCGCGAGCTCGTTGAAGTCGGTGGTGCCTGCCTGATCGATGCGATCGAGCAGCTGCTCGTAGCCCATGTTGTACGCCGCGAGCGCGAGGTCCCACTGCCCGAACCGCATGTACAGATCCCGCAGGTGGTGCACGGCGGCCTGCGTCGCGGCGCGCGGGTTCTTGCGCTGATCGACGAACTTGTTCTGGCGCAGACCGTAGACGGCACCCGTCGCAGGCATGAACTGCCAGAGGCCCACCGCGCCGGCCGGCGACTTCGCCGTCGGATCGAAGCCGGACTCGATCATCGCGACCCACGTGAGGTCCTCGGGCATGTTGCGCGCGCGGAGCTCCTCCTGGATCATCTCCTGGTACCGGCCGCTCCGCTTCAGCCACGTCTCGAAGAGATCGCGACCGCGATCGGTCTTCGTGAAGAAGCGGACGTACTTGAGCGTCTGGCGAGACACGCCGAGGCCGAGATCCGGCAGCTGCAACCGCGAGATCGCGGCCGTCTCGGAGGCGTCGAACTCGCCGCCCTCGTCCGCCATGTCGTCGTCCTGCGCCCAACGCGACGCTTGCTGCGGCATGCGGGAGAAGAGCTGGTTGGGATCGCGCATCGTGCACGCGTCGCCGTAGCGGGACGCCGCGTGCGCCGACCGGAGCTGCGCGAGCGTGTCCGACTCCTTGCCGGGCAAGCGTTTGTCGAGGGCGGGATCGATCGGCTCGATCGCGACCTTCTTGCCTTGCCCTGCGCTCGGCGCCGTGACCGCCTGCGCCACGAGGGCGCCACGGACTTGGTGGAGGGCGCCATCCGGGGCTGCCATCCCGACGCCGTAACCAAACGCCAATGCCGAAACGAGGGGGGGAATCTTGTCGACCAGGCTCATGGTGTGTGGCCAACGGTCGTATGATGTAGGTGTTCGGGCCAAGAAAAGTGCGCGCCCGAACCAGGGGGCCTCGCACACGAGCCTCCGTGAGGCTCCCGTCTGGGGGATCGAGTCTGCTAGTCTCCTCGACGATGCCGGTGGCGCTCGTCGCCCGGGTGTTCGACACCCAGGCCAACCAAAGCTTCGACGCGACATTCGAGCGCTTCCCCGTTCGTGTGGGTCGGAACCAGCTGAACGATCTGCCGATCGATCGGCCCTACGTCTCGCAGTTCCACGCGGCGCTCGACGTCCGCAACGAGAACCAGCTCTTCGTCAAGGATCTGGGATCGACGAACGGGACGCTCTTCCAGGGCCAGCGGCTGACGCGCGACACCCCCGTCGACATCACCAACACGCCGGAAATCACGATCGGCCCCGTCGTCATCCGCGTGGGCCTCGTCGCCGCGCAACCGAAGGCGAACGTCGAGCCGCAGGGGCGCGGTCTGCTCGACTTCGGCGAGAACGGGCACCAAGCGCAAGCGCTCTCGCAGAACTTCCAGCGCGTCGCTCCAGGCGCGGAGGATCCATACCTCCGCCAAGTCGTCCCCTACATCGAAGCCTACCGCCAGGCGTGGCAGACGGTGTACCGCGTCATCTACGATCACCTCACGCGGCTGCCGCCCGACGTGAGGTCGAACTACCTGCGCCGCCTCGGCACCGAGTACGCACCCGTCAGCCTCGAGAACGACTTCAGGAAGATCGCGCAGTACTACCAAGTCGACATGCGCGTCTTCACCGAAGCCGGCCCGGGGCAGGCGGCCCTCGCGGTGCTCTCGGAGCTCGCTCAGACGCTCGCCCCCGGAAGCAAAGCGCCGGACGACGTCCCGAGCGTGCTCGCGTTCTCGAAGCGCATGCGCGACTCGATGGACGTCTTCCTGAAGTGCTTCGTGTCGCTTCGCGACGGCTACCAGGAGTTCGAGACCGAGGTGCTCGCCCGCGAACGGACCGCGCAGGCGCCGGTCGCGATCGCGAAGGACGCGAAGGAGCTCGGCAACGTCCTGCTCGGCAACGCCTCGACCCCCGACACGGCGAGGCAGCTCCACGACATCTTCGTCGACGTGATGAGCCACCAGGTCGCGCTCTTGAACGGCATCATGGAAGGCGTGAAGCAGCTGCTCGTGAAGCTCTCGCCGAAGACGATCGAGGCCGAGCTCGAGCGGAGCGGCAAGAAGGGCGGCCTCTTCTCCAATCGCTACGAGGCGCTGTGGAAGCTCTACGAAGTGCGCCACGGCGACTATGCCGGCGAGGACAAAGAGACGTTCCTCATCATCTTCGGTCCGCAGTTCTCACGCGCGTACGCGGCGACCGCCGGCGAGGACTACGAGGGCGAGAAGCAGGGCGGAAAGCTCGGGCGCTTCACCATGGCGGGCGGACGGCCGCGCGGCCCGGGCGAGGGTTGAGCGCCGCCTCACGACCTCCCCGTGTCTCTTTTTTTCGGTCCGCTTTTTTTGGCCCGAACGACGGCTCAACGTAGGCTTCGAGCGTCACATGAAAGGTCGGACATCCATCCTCCTCGCCGGCGTCGTGGGCGGACTCCTCACCGGGGTGCTCGCGCCCCGAGAGGCAGCCGCTCAGGCCGTCCCCCCTGTCCCACCGATCGCCTCTCGCACGTCGGGCTTCGGGACGGCTTCCTCGATCACGATGATCATCGGGGTCGGAACCGTGGCGTTGATGCCGCGCGTTTACTACAACGACCCCGAGGCGACGGTCGGGTGGAAGGCGCGCTGGCACGTCTCGCAGCTCGCGCCGGCCCTCACGCTGACGGCCGCGACGCTCCTCGTCGACGGGCCGATCAAGAACGCGATCAAGAACACGCGGCCGGGCTGCACCGTGGATCAGACCCGCGTGCAGTTCCCTGACTCCGGCTGCGAGTCGTACGGAGGCCCCTCCACGCACTCGTTCGCCTCGTGGAGCGCGACGGGCGCGGGGGTAGGCATCTGGGTGGCCGACACGTGGATCCACTCGGACGGCAAGCTGCACCCCGGCTCCATCATCGGCAACATCGCCGTGCCCCTCACCGCGTCGATCCTGACGTCGGTGTTCCGCGGGATCTCGAGCGGCACCGACCAGCCCTACGAGAGCGGCGGCCAGATCGGCGCCGGCATCGCGGTGAGCCTCCCGATCGGATTCCTCACCGGGCTCGCCTACGGCGCGCTCGCCAAGCCGAACTGCGGCTACGGCAACTACCTCGTCTGCTGGTGACCGGCGCCCTCGCGGCGCTCCGAGCGAGCCCCTGCCCGCCCCGCGCGAGCAGGGGCTTCTTGGCTCCATCACGCGGAGACATGGACGCCGGGCGACTGGCGCTGCCGACCGATCCGGTGGTGGCCGCGCGCAACGGCGACACAGCGCCGCCGACGCCGACATCTCTTGCGTGGCTGAGGGCGTTCGTCGCGACGGCGTGATCGCGAGGTGGAGGCGGAACCCTACCGCAGTACGGCGATGGGCGACGACGACGCGAGCGCCCTCGTCGGGGCGAAAAGCGCCGCCGTCAGTCGCGGCCGACGACGCGCTCCCAGAGCGGATCGTTCGTCGAGAACATCGAGTCGCGCTCGACCTTGAGCATGCGAGAGAACTCGACGGTGCGAAGGTGACGCTCGCTGTCGAAGTCGGGCGAGTCGCTGTGCGTGATGCGGACCTGCACCTGCTCGACGAGGAACACGCCCTCCGGCTTGTACGTCACGTCGGTGCTGAGCTTGTACTGGGTGTAGAGACCGTGCTCCGTGCTCGAGGGCACCACGGTCGTCCGCTCGAGGTCGATGACCGCGCCCTCGATGAGTCGTCCACGGCGCGGCAAGAAGAAGTAGGCGCGCTTGCGGCACTCGGTCCCGTCGGGAGGGCACTCCTTGCTCTCCGCGACGACCAGGCTGTCGTTGCCCATGCGCACCGGCGAGATCTTCGTCTTGCCCGGTCCGCGGAACGAGCCGACCGCGAACACGTCGGCGCTGTCGCCCGAGGCGCGCACGAGCGCCAGCGGTCCGCCCTCGTCGCCGTTGTCGAACTTCAGGCTGCGGACCCAGACGCTCCGCATGCCGTTCGGACCCGCCTGGATGCTCACGTCCTCCGGGTCGATCACGCGCGGCCAACCTCGCGTCGACGCGCCGCCGCGGAGCGACTCGTTCGCGAAGACATAGTTACCAGTGCAATCCATGCTCGTCGGCTCGAGCCCCTTCTCGGGGTCGAACTGCGGGACCAGCACCCCGACCCACTGCTCCGCGTCGAGGTCGCGGACGCGACCGGTGCTCCCGGAGGGGGGCGGTGCCAGCTTGGACCGGCACACCGACACGGGTACGTTCACCCGGGTGTCGACCTGCGTCGTCTGGTTGACCGCGGTCGGGGCGCACCCGCCGACGAGCAGCCCGAGCGCGAGGGAAGGCGCGAAAACCCGTCGAGAAAAGTCCGCAGAAATCACGCCTATTTTTGTAGCACGGGGGCTCTGGGCGGCGCGAATTTCGGGCGATCCAGATCGGCGAGATCCACCCACATGGGACCTGCCGCCGTGCGTCAGAATCGAGTCAAGAAAAAAGCGATCGAGAGCTCTTGACAGCCTGAGCCCCGTACGTAGCCTGGAGTGACTCCGGGGTGCTTCGACCGGGGACGTCGACGGGGAACGCGAGGCCGAGCTCGAATCGAAAGAGCGAGCGCGGCGCAGCGAAGAGAGCGGCGGGGAACACTCCTTCAAGAGCTCCGAGCAGGAATCTTCGAAGGAACAATCGCTCCCGATTCTCCGTAGACGCGAACCGAGGCAAGTCCAGTTTCCCACGGGCAGTCGGGCCGGCCAGCGTGCAATAAGGCATAGACTGAGTACCGAGTCCGAACGTTCGCGGGAGGGATGATCGAAAAATGGCTCTCAACGCGTACATGTATAACATCAAGGGGAAGAAGCAGAACGACATCAAGGGTTCCATTACCCAGAAGGGTCGTGAAGGCTGGATCGAAATCATCGCGGCGAATCACCAGATCGTCAGCCCGCGTGATCCGGCGAGCGGCCTTGCCACCGGCAAGCGCATGCACAAGCCCTACACCGTCACTGCTCCCTACGATAAGTCGCTGCCCCTCCTGTACAGCGCCCTCGTGAACAACGAGACCATCGTGCAGGTCGAGTTCGTCTTCTTCTCCCCGACCAAGCTCGGTGAGCGTGGAAGCGGCCAGGGCGTCGAGGAAGCGACCTACAAGGTTCGCCTCGAGAACGCGCACCTCAGCGACATCCAGTTCCGGATGCCGAACAACAAGAACCCCGACCTGATGAAGTACGAGAACTACGTCGAGTACTCGTTCACGTACCAGAAGATCATCGGCACCTGGGTCAACGGCGGCATCACCTGGGAAGACGACTGGGAGGCCCCCAACCAGAACTTCAGCTGATCGGCTGGAGCTCACGAGTAGAAGCCGCTGGACCTTCGGGTCCGGCGGCTTCTTTCCTTTTGTGATTCGCGCGCGGCGGTGGTTGCGGCGGCCGACGCGGCCGGCGATATTGGTGAAATCATGAGCTCCCTCCTCGTTCGACTCGCACGCGCTGCGGACCCGACGAACATCGAGCGACACACGTGGAAGAGCGAGGACACGGCGACGTCGGTGATCAATCACCTCTCGCACATGTTGGCCTCCCGCACCGGAGGCTCGCTCACCTGCCCGGACTACGGCGTGCCCGACATCACGGCGATGCTGCATGATCTCACCGAAGCCGGCGCCATGCTCCAGCGGCAGCTCAAGGCGAGCATCTCGGCCTACGAGCCCCGACTGAAGAACGTGCAGGTGCGCTTGCTCAAGAACGAGATCCAGGGCCAGCCCGGTCTCTTGTTCGAGGTGAGCGGCCACATCTTGCTCGACGATGGTCGGCGCCAGGCGCTTCGCATCGGCACGCAGTTCAACGACAAAGGCCAGGTCGAGGTCGCAGAAATCTGAGACGTCGAGACCACGGTTTCGCGCTTCGATCGACGTCGCCATCGAGCGGCGTTTTCGTTGACAGGACGCGCTGAGAAGGGTCGACTGCTTTCCGCGGGATGTTCAACAAGTACTACCAAGACGAGCTGACGTACCTGCGCGAGCTCGGGCGGGAGTTCGCGACCGCCTACCCCGGCGTCGCGCCGATGCTCGCCGAGCGCGGGGGCGATCCCGACGTCGAGCGCTTGCTCGAGGGCGTCGCGTTCCTCACCGGCAAGATCCGCCAGAAGATCGACGACGAGCTACCCGAGGTCATCCATTCGGTCGCGGCGCTGCTCTTCCCTCACTACGTACGGCAGATCCCGGCGACGAGCATCATCGAGTTCACGCCGCTCCCCAACGTCGTCCGCGAGAAGCTGCTCGTGCCGCGCAACTCCGAGGTGGGCTCCGTGCCCGTCGACGGCGTGTCGTGCCGCTTTCGGACGACACAGGACGTCGAGCTGCTGCCGCTCGCGATCGAAGACGTCCGCGTGGACACGGGCTCGACGCTCGCACAGACGCTCCGGATCGAGCTTCGTTTGACGGGCGGCGCGAACCTGACGGCGCTGAACCTCACGGGGCTTCGCTTCTACATCCACGGTGAGCGCCGCCTCCAAGACGACACGCGGCTCTGGCTCGGCGAGCACGTCGCGGGGCTCGCGATCGCATCGGTCGACGCGAGCGGCAAGGACACCGTGGTGGTCGTCCCGCCGCGGCAGAACTTGAAGCTCGTCGGCTTCGCGGACGAGGAAGCCCTCATCCCCTACCCCGACACGGTCTACCCAGGCTTTCGACTGCTGCAGGAGTACTTCACGCTGCCGCAGAAGTTCGCCTTCTTCGAAGTGCGCGGCTTCGAGCTCATCCCGAAGGACAAGATCGGCGAGCGCTTCGCGATCCACATCCAGTTCAAGGACTCGCTGCCGCCCAACACCCGGCTCACCAAGGAGAGCTTCAAGCTCTTCTGTTCGCCCGTCGTGAACCTGTTCGCGCACCCGACCGATCCGATCAAGCCGGACGTGACGAAGCACGAGTACATCACGCGTCCGTCGGGCGGCGAGCCAGCGGCGTACGAGATCTACTCCGTCGATCAAGTCGTGGGTGTGGCGCGGCGCACGAGCCAGCGCGTCCCGATCCCGCCGTTCCTCTCGTTTCAGCACGAGATCGATCCCGAGGCCGCCGATCGCGCGGTCTTCTATCAACACCACATCCGCCCGGCGGCGGTCGGTGACGGCGTCGACGTCTACCTCTCGTTCGGATCACCGCAGGACGTGAACTTCCTGCCGGACTTCGACGTGATCAGCATCGACGCGACCTGCACGAATCGACGACTGCCGTCGCAGTTGAAGGTCGGCGATCTCCGCGTCTCGACGGCGACGTCTCCCGCGGTCGCGACGTTCGCGAACATCACCGGCGTCACGCAGCCCTTGCCGCCACCGATCGGCCGCGAGCTGCAGTGGCGCGTGCTCTCGCACATGGCGATGACCTACCGCTCGATCTCCGAGCTGGAGGTGCTCAAGGCCACGGTCGACATCTACAATTTCCAGGCGCTCATCGATCGACAGGCGGCGCGCGCGAACCAGCTCCGCGTCGCCGCCATCAAGAGCATCGAGGTGCGCGCGACGGATCGCCTCTACCGCGGCGCTCCGATTCGAGGCATCGCCGCCAAGCTCGAGCTCGACGAAGGGGGCTTCACGGGCGAAGGCGACATGTACCTCTTCTCGAGCGTGCTGAACGAGATGTTCTCGTCGTACGTCGCGCTCAACTCGTTCACTCAGCTCACCGTGACCGGTATGTCCACCCGCGTAGAGTACAAATGGGAGCCCAAGAACGGTCATCGGTACTTGATCTGAAGGAGGTGAGCGAGCACTTCGAACGCGACGCCAAGCGCTTCGCGTTCTATCGGCTCGTCTACCTCCTCGAGCGCGTCTATGCAGGCGCGCCTCCCGTCGGCCAGCTCGGGCCGACGGTCGACGAACGGATCCGTTTCCGACCCGACGCGTCGATGGCGTTCGCGTCGAGCGACGTCAGCGACATCAAGACCCAGAAGGGCCCGGACGAGATCGTCCGGACGCGCGTCACGGCGACGTTCATGGGCCTCTACGGCTCGTCGTCGCCGATGCCGAACTACTTCCTCGAGCAGGTCGCTCAGGGGGAGCATCAGGGCCAGGCGCAGCCGATCCGCGAGCTGCTCGACGTGTTCCACAACCGGCTCTACTCGCTCATCTATCGGGCCTGGAGCAAGTACCGGTTCGGGGTCTCCTACAGGACGAAGGGGGACGACGTCTTCACGCGGCGGATGTTCTGCGCGGCGGGCATCGACGGCTTCGGGTCACACACGCCGCCCATCGACAGGTTCTTGTTCCTGCGCTTCGCGCCGCTGCTCGCGATGAAGACGCGATCGGCGCGCGGGTTGACGCTCGCGCTGAACGAGATGTTCGGTCAGACCGGCGTGCGGGTCGAGCAGTTCATCGGCGCGTGGACGCTGATCGAGAAGCCCTACCGCAACAAGATCGGCGTCGCGAACCACCAGCTGGGGCACAGCCTCACGATCGGGCGCTACGTGTTCGACGCGTCGAGCCGCTACAAGATCGTCCTCGGTCCGCTCGGGTACGACGACTATCTCGCCTTCCTACCGGGAGGCTACAAGCGCCCGATCCTGCGCGGGGTCTGCGCCGTGTTCACGCGCGGCATGTACGACGTCATGCTGGAGCTGCACGTGAAGCCGGACGCCGCTCCGCGGTGGCAGATGGGCGCGCCGCGCGCCTCGACGCTGAAGCGCACCGCGTGGCTCGGCGGCTCGAAGGGCGCTCCCTTCGTCCTCACCGTTCCGCTCGAGGAGCCCGCCGAAGGCGCCGCCGCCGAGGACGACGACGATCGTGGTGAGCCGCCGCCGAACCCCTACGGGGATAGCTGAGCCGAGGGGCCGGCAGCGCGGCCGTCAGTAGACGACCATCGACGCGACGGCTTGGGAGACCTCGTCGGCGATCGACTCGATGTCCTGGCGATGGATCACCTGCACGAGCAGCACCCTGCGCTCGTCGCGGATGAGGATCTCCGTCGCGTAGCCGTCGAAGTCGGGCTTCGCGCGGACTTTGGTGTGGAGCAGGTAGGCGCGCCCTTGCGCGTTCGCGGTGCCGACGGGCAGCCGCGCGGCGAGGATGTCCGAGCCTTGGAGGCGCGTGTCCTTCTCGTATCTGCGTAGCACCTGCGTCCAAGTATCGCGATCGGGATCCACGCGCTCGAAGATGCTGAACGTGAACTGTCGCGGCGACTGGTACGAGATGAAGCGATGCTCCGGCGTGTAGTCGGCGTCACGCAGCGTCCAGTCGGTGGGGCGCGCCATGCGGACGTCGCCGTCGAGGACGCCGATGCCGACGAAGCGCGGCAGCCGGTTCGTCTTGTCGCGATCGAACTTGGGATAGTAGGTCTCCCAGCTCTTGTTCTTGTCGATGACGCCGCCACCGTGGAGATAGAACGTCTCGTCGGACTTCGGCGCCGTCGGGGCGCCGCCGCATCCGACGGCGACGAGCGAGACGCCCGCCGCCGCGAGCGCGGCGAAGAGCCTCGAAGCGCGCGCTCGCCCCGGAGAGCGACGAGGAGCGGCGAGGCCGAGCGAGATCGACCGGGTGAGCATGGATGTCGTACGCCGCATGGCACGTAGACTCTAGGAGAGGCTCGCGATCCTTGCCAACAAACGGGGAGGCGGGACGATCGCGTCGACGGTCGTGGAAAAGAACGCCCCGCGGAGTTGCCCCACCCTGCGACGATTGAATAACGTCAGGTGGCAAACATGGGTACCGGCTCTCCCACCCCCTCGCGCGCCGCGTTCGTCTCGAGAGCGACGAGCGCAATCACCGCGATCGGCCTCGCAGCGTCGGCGATCGGTCTCTCCGCTTCTTCGCTCGGGTGCGTCGGCATCCCGTCGGGCATCGAGTACCCGGACGTATCGGAGGTCGACCTCGACAAGGCGCTCCTGACGCCCGAGGGAGATCCGGACCCGAGCGTGACGTTGAGCGGGTTCAAGATCAACACGAAGATCTGCGACGGCATCGATCTGCACGTGCCGACGCAGCCGATGGATCAGGAGGATCTGACGCGCTTCTTCGGGACGCAGAAGGTGAACCTGCAAGCCAAGAAGGCGCGGAGCGATCTCTACTGGTACGAGTTCCCCGTCTCGAACGATCCGCGCGACGGCTCGCTGCGCCTGCGCCTCGCGATCCTCAAGGACCGCGACGCGGCGTCGAAGGATCTGCACGACTCGCTGCTCGAGCACGGCCCGGGTTGGTGGGGCGTCAAGCGAGGGAACCTGGCGGTGCTCGCGCCGAAGGCGAGCCTGAAGGACGCGCTCCGCTTCGCAGTGAAGTACAAGCTCGTCTGCTGGGGGCAGTTCACGTACGCCGGCGCGGACGACGTCTACGTCACCGCGGGGGGCTACTCCGAGTTCTGAGCCTCGCCGGCGGTCGTCGCCGAGCAGGCCGCGAGCCTGAATTCTGGCCTGTTCCGACCGACCCTTTTAGACTGAGGCCTATGCGTCGCTACGTCGTCCCTGCCTTGCTTGCGGTTCCGAGTCTGTTCGCGCTGATGGCCTACGGCTGCGGCGGATCGAGCGAGCCGCCGATCGAGGACCTCTGCGGGTGGCTCTCCGATCCGAACAACTGCTATCGCGCGTTCGCGCAGGACATCCAGCAGAGCGGCGCGGTGCAGTGCACCCACCTCAGCGGAACGGCGAACGCCGTGCCGCAGATCGGCGAGTTCCAGGCGCGCGACAAACTCGACGTCTGCATCCTTCGCGAAGGCGGGATCATCTCGTTCGACACGCCGGTCGATCTCGGGAAGCTGCCGCCGGTCGAGGTCGCGTTCAAGTTCACGAACGCGAACAACACGGAGTGCGGCTCGGTCGACTGGGTGGACGTCGACAGCTTCACCTTCACGGTCGACGGGAGCTACGTCGACGACGCCGGACCGGCCGCGCAGGCGGGCATCAAGGGCGGGACGTTCACGATCAAGCCGACGACGCCGCGCCCCGAGGCAGCGACCGAGACGGTCACGTGCCCGAGCGGCGAGTCGCACTACTTCGACACGCTCGAGGTGAAGAAGTGCACGATGTACGAGGCCATCCAGCCGAAGTCGTCGCTCACGGTGACGCAAGGCGGCCTCGATCAGGACGGCAACCCGAGCGCGGACGGGACGTACGGCGCGATCAGCTTCAGCCTGTTCCTGCCGCCCACGCAGGGTGCGCTCGAGAACGCGAAGCCGGACGAGATCAAGTTCTTCACGTGCATCTTCCCCGGCCCTCCGCCGCTCTGCGCGAACGGGGTTCAGGATCCCGGTGAGACGGACGTCGACTGCGGCGGGACGTTCTGCACCACGCGCTGCGCCGACAAACAGAAGTGCATCGTCGCTTCGGACTGCGAGTCGGGCGTCTGCATGCCGGTGAAGGGGCTGAAGCAGTGCATCGGCCCGGCGACGGCAGGCGCTGGTGGCGGTGGCGGCGGTGGAACGGGCGGCGCCGGGGGCGCGACCGCAGCGAGCACCGGCACCGGCATGTGAAGTCCGCGCGAGGCGGACGCTGAAGAGCACGGAAGGCCCGTTCGAGCGACGTCGAGCGGGCCGTCTCTCTTTCAGGAGACCAAGAGCTTCACGACGAGCGTGGTGGAGCCGAGACGAAGGCGATCGTTGTCGTGCAGTTGTCGCTGCTCGCCGGGCGTGAGCTTGCGCTCGTTGAGGAACGTCCCGTTCCGCGAGCCCTCGTCCTCGACGAAGGCCTGACCGGTGGAGGGATCGGCGTGGATGCTCGCGTGGCGGCTGGACGCGCTCGCGTCGTTGATGCCGACCTCGGCCTTGTCGGAGCCCGCGCGACCGATGCCCGTGCGACCGGAGTGGATGGCCCAGTAGGCGCCGTTCGGCTCGTTCTGGAAGGTCACGAGGAAGCCGACGAGCACGCCGCTCTTGCCGGTGATGGGCCCGGCGGACGGCCCGGAGAGGACGCCTGGGCTGGCGGCGAGCGCGACGGGTGGAGGCATCCCCACCGGAGGAGGTGGCGCGAGCCCTTGGGGCGCGCCGAAGCTCGGTGCGACGATCGGCGGAGGCGGCGCGACGATCGGCGGCGGCGCGGGCGGCATGAGCCCGGCGCCGGCGACGGGTCCGCCGATGAGGGGGGGCGGACCGATGACGCCACCGCCCGAGACGGGCGGTGGGCCCATCATGGGCGCGGGCACCTGCTGCTGCATCGCGGGCGGCGGCTGGAACGCAGGCGGGTAGCCTTGGGCCTGGACCATTCCCGGCATTCCGGGGGGCGGAGCCATCCCAGGCGGCGCCATCCCGGGCGGCGCCATCCCGGGCGGCGCCATTCCAGGCGGCGCCATCCCGGGAGGGGGCGGCATCCCTGGAGCAGCGGGTGGGAGA
>CAYYKK010000185.1:0-13997 GCA_964467935.1 uncultured Polyangiaceae bacterium | reverse complement strand
GAGCATGCTCGTGTCGGCCCTCGGGCTCGCGTGGAGCGTGCGCCGGTGGCGGAGCCGCGCGCCCTCGGCGAGCGAGCCCCGAGCCGTGCCCTCGTCACGCGACGATTACGACGACTTGCTCGACGACGAGCTTCGTCGCATGGACGCGTGAGCGATTCACTGCACGGTGAAGGTCGTGTCGCTCCCCTGCCAGGGCCCGCCGCCCGGCGCGATCCGATTCTGATCGAGCTCCGCGTCGACGATCACGATCCGAATGGCGGTCTTCGCATTCACGAGGCGCGCCCAATGCGCCGCGTCGGGCGTGTAGGTCAGGTTCGTGGTGAACACCCGAACGAGCTTCGGCGACGTCGGGGTGGAGAACGTGAGGAAGTAGGCCGGGCCGCTGGTCGGCGTGCCGTGGGCCCAGGCGCGCGGAAGGCCCCAACGGATTCGCCCCGTGGGCGCATCCACCACGGGAGCGGCGACGGCGCGGCGCAACGGCGACGGCGCGATCCGCAGGGCCGTGGCGCCGGCCGTCCACGAGAAGGTCGGGGGTGGCGCCACCGCGAGCGCGCCTGCGTCGGGTGGGAAGGACAGACGCGCGGCCGCGGTCGGATCGTTCACGAGCGCGACGTGGAGCAGCGGGAAGAGCGCGTCGTCCGTCGCGTAACCTTCGAAGACGACGTCGGCGATCGACGGATCGAGCACGTAGCCCGCGTCGGGCGATCCCGACGACGCCCCGCCGGCCCCGGTGGCCCCGCTCTGACAGCTCGTCGCCGACGCGAGCGCGAACGTGACCGAGGAGGCCACGAGGGCGGAGATCCATTTTCGCGTCGAGCTCATCGGCTTCGTGAAACCAGCTCGCCGCGGCGGCGTAGCATCACGGAACGAGACGCTTGCAGGCGCGGGGAGAGAGCGACAGAGTGAGGAGCATGGTGCGAGGTCATCGTCGGCAAGGCCGACCGTTCTTGGGCCTGTCCCTCCTCGGCCTGTGCGCGGCGCTCGTGGGGGCTTCGTGCGGCGACGGAGGCAGCACGAGCGGCGACGCGTCCAGCACCAGCACCAGCACCGGCGCAGGGGGTGCGACGGTCGACTGCACGCACGACGCGCGCGCGATGACGTTCGCGTCCGATCTGTCCGCGATGGGTCAGCAGAAGATCTTCCAAGTGCGGCTCGCCAACGCGATCCCGGCCCCTCCCGCGCGCGGCAACAACGCGTGGCGCGTCGAGATCCTCGACGCGAAGGGCGCCCCCGTCCAAGGCGCGAGCGTGAAGGTGACGCCGTACATGCCGGACCACAAGCACGGGACGCAGGCGGTGCCGACCGCGACGCAAGAGGCCGACGGGAGCTTCTCGGTGACGCCCCTCTATCTGTTCATGCCCGGTCTCTGGACGGTGACCTTCGACGTGAGCGACGGCACGTCGACCGACAGCGCCGTGTTCGCGTTCTGCATCGAGGGCTGAAGAGCCGCTCGCGGCCGCTGACTCGGAAGGCTCAGGGACCACAATGGGCTGACTCCGCGGCGGGGTATTTGTCGGCGACGAGGTTGAGGTTCGTCTTGGTGACGCACACGTAGGGGACGCCCTCGCGGACGTAGGTGACCTGCGTGTCGGCGCTCGTCCATTCGACGGTCTCGCCGATGTCGAAGGTCGGGACGCGGGACCGCACCGACGGATCGAGATCGCCGCTCGCCACGAGATCGTCGAGGAGGTCGAAGTCCATCGGCCGGAGTCGGAAGCGGAGCGTGACGCGATCGGGCGTCGGCATCGCAGCGCCGCCGGTCCTCGGGAACGACCGATAGACGTGCGTCTGATAGAAGCGCGCATCGAGCGGATCGAGCGTGACCGGGCCGGGGAGCTGGCTCGACTCGTGATCGAACGCCTCCCAGAACATCGAGACGGGCTTCTGCGCGTCGTCGACGAGGCAATCGCGCACGAGCCACAGATCGGGATCGGCGCTCGACGTGACGGCGCTGTCGTCCGGCACGACCCCGCTCTGATAGACGACCTGCCCCCCGCTGTAGGCGATCACCTCGGGCCAGAGCCGTCGATCCTGCGCCGCGCCGCTCGGGATGTCGTGACCCGCTGCGACGTTGTCCACGATGACGTCGATGCCGAGCCCGGACTTGGCGACGCAGAGACCCGATTGGAGCGAGCTGTCGAGCAGCGCCTGGATCCGCTGCTTCTGCGCGTCGGCGCCGGGGAAGGGGACGAGCGCCGTGTCGACCCCGGCCAGCGAGTGGCCGTGATAGCGCCGCGGCGAGACGCCCGGGAACTGGGCGACGACCTGCTCCGTCGTGCTCTGATCCATGTGGCATTGGCCGCACGTGTTGCCGATGGTCGGCTGGGAGAACACGGTGCTCTGCCACTCGGCCAGCGTGCGCTCGATCGAGGCGCCGTGCCCATTGACGACGTCGTGACAAGCGCCGCACACCTGAGCGGACGCGAGCTGATTGCGATCGTGGAGCCCCGAATACCGCGACGGGTGGGCGTCGTTCGCGACGGGGTCGGAGAAGGGTCCTCGCATCACCACGTCGTCGGCGACGTGGACGGCGCCGTTGTGCGTCCCTTCGAGGGCGTCGATCGCGTGGCAGAAGTAGCACGTGACGCCCTTCATCTTCGTCGGGAGGCTCGCGAGGTTCAGACCGTCGGTGGTCGCCTTCTCTCGAACGGCCATCGGCGCGTGGCAGTTGACGCAGAAGGCGCCGAGCTGGCCGCCCGTCTCGCGCTGGCCGCGCGCGTTCATCGCGAGGAAGACCGGATCGTCGGCGGCGTAGGCGTGCATGCTGCCCGACCAATCCGCGTAGTGCTGCGCGTGGCAGCGCTCGCAGCTCTTCGGATCCATCAGCGCCTCGCGCGTCAGGTAGGTCGGCGCGGGCTTGCAGTCCGCGAGCAGGCCGGCGAGCGCCGCGGCGCCCAGGATCCACGCGCCAACGAGAGATCGGGTACGCACCATCTCAAACCACCACGAGCATCACGCTACCACGACGGAGGACCTCAGTTGTCGGGCGAGCCGCACGCGAGCCAGGCGAGGAGCGTCGCCTTCTCGTCGCTGGTGAGCGGCGTGGCCGTCGCGGGGGGCATTCTGCAGCCATAGACTTGGGTCAACATGCTCGTGCGGTAGCGATAGACGTCCGCGTAGGTCGTGAAGACGCGCGTCGACGAGACGCCTCCCGGCGCGTGGCAGGGCGCGCAGCGGTCGGCGACGATGGGCGCGACGTCGTTCGCGTAGCTCGGCGGCGTGGTGGGGCACGTGGGGCTCTCTCCGCTGCAGCCCGCGTCGGGCGGCGGCGGGGTCGGCGGCTCCGCCGAGGTGCAGGCCTCGGTGACCGACACCCCGACGACGAGCATCGCCGACACGAGCCTCACGGGACGTCGACGAAGAAGCCCGCATGGCCGTGCTGCGAGGTCTCCGCCACGTCGGTGCACTCCCCGTGGATGTGGAATCGAACGGTCCATTGTCCTGGCTTGTCGAAGCGCACGGGCCCGATTTGGTAGGTGCCGGGGGTGGTCTCCTTGGTCGTCGGGTTGCTGTCCGGCGCGGGGTGCGTGTCGCCGAGGACCGCTTCGATGTACGTGCCCGCGCCGGTGACCGGCTTGCCGTCGGTCTTGGTGGTGACCGTGACGGTGAAGGTGACGCCGGCATTCTCGCAGATCGGCGTCGCGCTCCACTTCACATGGTACTTGCAATCGTCGTCGTCGGCCTCGTAGCCATAGCTGTTCGGCCCATACTCGGGCGCCGCGCCGCCTGCTCCGCCGGCCCCGGTCGACGTGCTCGACGTGCTCGTGCCGGTCCCGGTCGACGCGCTCGTGCCGGTCCCGGTGGACGCGCTCGACGCGCCCATTCCACCCGCGCCGCCGGTGTCCATCAGCATGCAGACGGCCGGATCGGTCGGCTGCGCCTTCGAGCCGCAGTGCGCGTCGGCGGCCCCGGGCGACGGGCCTCCGGGCTTCGAGCAGGTCGCCGCCCCGCCGCTGCCGCCCGTCGAAGTGCTGTCGCCACAACCGGTGCTCTCGCCGAGCGCGAAGCTCCCGACGAGCCCGACGCCCAAGAACCACGCCCACACGCTCGACGCTCGCGACATGAGATCCCTTTCCTGCGTTGGTGAACCGGCCACGAGTCTCGCAGACGAAGAGGGCGCCCCCCTTGCGACATGTTGTCGCACGGGAGGGCGAGCGACGTTTCGTCGCGATGGGGCTGGTCAGCCCGGGCGGTCGCGCGCATCATGGCGCGCATGAAGAAGCGCTGAATCGACGCGCGGCTCGACGGGATCGAGCCTTTCTGCGCCCCGCGAGCTCCGCGGCGCGCTTTGGATCGCCGAGAGCGCTGACGGTCGTCGTCCGCGCGATCGGCGCGGAGGAACGACCATGAATGAACGAGAAGCGCTCGACGCAGTCGAGAAGATCGCCACCGACGTCACGCGCAAGCACGCGCTCGACACCGACAAGAACGGCGCCTTTCCGTCCGCGACCGTGAAGGCCCTGGGCGACCAGGGCCTGCTCGGGCTCCTGTCGGCGAAGGAAGTGGGAGGCCTCGGCCTCGGGATGCGGCAAGCAGCCGCGGTGGTCGAGCGGCTCGCGCGCGAGTGCGCGTCGTCGGCGATGGTCGTCTGCATGCACTACGCGGCGACCGCGGTGATCGAGAAGCTCGGGCGGGAGGCGGTGCGCAAGGACATCGCCGCCGGACGCCACCTCTCGACGCTCGCGTTCTCCGAGATGGGCTCGCGCAGTCAGTTCTGGGCGCCCGTGTCGACGGCGACGCGCGCCGGTGACGAGGTGACGCTCACGGCGCGCAAGAGCTGGGTGACGTCGGCGAGCCACGCGGACTCGTACGTGTGGTCGAGCAAGCCGCTCGCGGGGAGCGAGGCGAGCACGCTCTGGCTCGTGCCGGCGAAGACGCCTCACCTCCGCGTCGCGGCGCCGTTCGACGGGCTCGGGCTACGCGGCAACGACTCGGCGCCGGTGACCGCGGAGGACGCCAAGATCCGCGCGGCCGACATGCTCGGCGCCGACGGCGAGGGCTTCAAGCTGATGCTCGAGGTCGTCCTGCCGTACTTCAACGTCATGAACACGGCGTGCTCGACCGGCCTCATGGAGGCGGCGGTGTCCGGCGCCGTCGCCCACGTGACCGGGACTCGGTTCGAGCACGCGAAGACCTCGATCGCCGACCTGCCGACGATCCGCGCCTACGTCGCGCGCATGCGCGTGAAGACCGATCTGACGAAGGCGCTCCTCGCCGACACGCTCCTCGCGATCGAGTCGGGGCGCGCCGACGCGGTGCTGCGGGTGCTCGAGTGCAAGGCCGCCGGCGGCGAGGCCGCGACCGAGGTGACCGATCTGGCGATGAGGGTGTCGGGGGGCGCGGCGTTCCGCAAGGAGCTCGGCGTGGAGCGAGCGTTCCGCGACGCACGCGCTTCGCTCGTCATGGCACCGACGACCGACGTGCTCTACGAGCTCATCGGCAAGGCCGTCTGCAACATGCCCCTTTTCTGAGGAGAGGCCCACGATGACCACCACGCTCGTCCTCGGCGCCGTCGCCTACGATCCCAAGGTCGTCACGATTTGGGACGGCTTCCTCGCGTTCTTTCGCGAGCGAGGCCTGCCATTCGACTTCGTCCTCTACGAGAACTACGAGAGGCAGGTGGAGGCGCACCTCGCGGGGCACATCCACGTGGCGTGGAACTCGCCGCTCGCGTGGATTCAGGCGGAGCAGGCGGCGAAGCGGCTCGGGCGAACCGCCCGCGCCGTGGCGATGCGGGACACCGATCGCGATCTCACGAGCCTCGTGCTCGTGAAGCGCGACTCGCCGATCGCCACGGTGGCGGGGCTCCACGGCAAGAAGGTCGGCGTCGGCGCGGCCGACTCGCCGCAGGCGACGCTGATCCCGCTCTTGCACCTCGGCGAGTCGGGCGTCGAGCCCGGGAGGGACGCAGAGGTCGTGCGGCACGACGTGCTCGTCGGAAAGCACGGCGATCACATCGGAGGTGAGCGCGTCGCCGTGAAGGCCCTGCTCGCGGGCGAGGTCGACGCGGCGTGCGTCATCGACGGCAATCACGCGCTCTTCACGCAAGAGGGGACGGCGCCGCCCGGCGCGCTCCGCGTCCTCGCTCAAACGGCGCCCTACGACCATTGCAACTTCACCGTCCTCGACGGCGCGCCCGAGGCCGAGGTGGCGAAGTTCACCGAGCTGCTCTTCGCGATGTCGTACGAAGACCCCGCCGTGCGGCGGCTCCTCGATCTCGAGGGGCTCAAGGCGTGGAAGCCCGGGCGCACCGAGGGCTACGCGATCCTCGAGCGCGCGGTGTCGCGCTTCGGGACGATCGCCGCTTTCGTCGACCGACTCGCGAGGGGCGGCGCCGCCTCGTGACGCCATCGCCTCCGACGCTCGATCTCGAAGACCTGGAGCTCGGCGGCGGCGGACAGGTGCTCCTCGCGCGGGCGCTTCGGCGTCTCGCGCGCGGGGAGCGGCTCTCGGTCACGGGCCGCTCGCCCACGCTCGGCATCGACGTCGCCGCGTTCGCGCGCTCGAGCGGTGACGAGATCGTCGCGATCACGGGATCGCCGCCCGCCGCGGTGGTCGAGATCGCGCGGGGCGCGGCCGGCCCTGCCGCGTCTCGCTCGGCCGCTCGAGCGGGTGCGACGCACGCGAGCGCGGCCGACGCGGTGGTCGATCATCCCTCGCCGCGGTGGGGGCTCGCCGCCCGCGGCGCGCTGGTCGATCTCGCGACACCGGAGTTCTCCTTCCCGCTCTGCGACAAGCGCGTGGTCTGGGCGGACGAGGCCGCGCGCCTCTACGCCCAGGCTGCGGCCGCGCAATGGGATCCCGCGGGCGCCATCGATTGGACTGCGCCCGCCGCGTGCCCCGACGACGTCGAGGACGCGGTGGTGCAAATCATGAGCTACCTCGTCGAGAACGAGGCCGCCGCGCTCGTCGTGCCCGCGCGCTTCCTCGCGCAGATCCATCCTCATTTTCGCGAGGTGATGCAGCTGCTCGCGATCCAGACGGCCGACGAGGCCCGCCACATCGAGGTCTTCACGCGCCGCGCGACGCTCCGGCGGAGCGTCCTCGGCACCTCGTCCGCAGGCGGACAGGCGTCGCTGAAGACGCTGCTCGACGAGCCAGACTTCGCGCTCGCCATGTTCCTCCTCTCGGTGCTCGGCGAAGGGAGCTTCCTCTCGCTCCTCTGGTTCTTGCACACGGACGGACCCGACCCCGTGACGCGGCAGATCGCGAAGCTCACGGCGCAAGACGAGGCGAGGCACGTCGCCTTCGGCCTGGCTCACCTCGCGCGTCACGCCTCGCTCGATCCGGCGCTCCGAGCGCGCATGGCGAACGCCGTCGAGCGGCGGCACGGCACCCTCGCGGCGAGCGGCGGGCTCAACGAGGACGTGCACCACGCGCTCGTCCTCGTCGCGGCGGGCTCGTACGCGCCTTCGAGCATCGGCGCGGGGTTCGAGCGCGTCCTCGATCTCGAGCGCGCCATGGACCAAGGGAGGAAGCAGCGGCTCGAACGGCTCGGCTTCACGAGCGGAGAGGCCGAGGCGCTGTCGCAGCTGCACACGAAGAACTTCATGTGAAGAGGCATTCGATGGCGTCGCCGCCGTGTCGGAAAGCGCGCGGAGGTCTGTTGACGTGGCTCCTCACCGAGGGCAGCCATGGCATCGATGGGCTTTTGGCGGCGCCTCGGCGAGGGGTTTTGGCGGCGCTCGCTGCCGAGCGAGCCGCCGCCGCTCGCGCCCGGTGAAGGGCGAGGCACGAGCCGCGACGGCAAGAAGGAGGGGCTCTGGGCCGAGCGCTCGACCGAAGGCGTCACGACGTGGCTCTTCTACGAAGGCGGGAGAAAGCACGGCCCCTTCCGCGATTTCTATGCGACGGGCGAGAAGCGCACCGAAGGCATCTACGTCGACGGGCTGCTCGACGGACCCTGGGAGACATTCCACAAAGACGGCGCCATCGCGGGGATCGCGACGTTCTCGCGCGGCAAGCTCGAGGGGATCCACCGCATGTTCCTCCCTTCGGGCGCGGTGAAGCTCGAGAGCCGCTACCTGCACGATCTGCGCGACGGACCTTGGAGGCTGCTCCGCGACGACGGCACGCTGCACGAGGAGGGCGCCCACGATCTCGGGCTCCGCGTCGGACCGTGGAAGATCCACGACGAGCGCGGCGGCGTGCGTGAAGAGGGAGCGTACGAAGCCGGCGAGCGGAGCGGCCCGTTCGTCTTTCGGGACGGTGGGGCGACCGTCGAGGCGACGTTCCGCCAAGGCGTCCTCCACGGGCCATTCCGCGTCCTCTCCGACGGCGAGCTCCTGTGCGAGGGCGGCTTTCGCGCGGGCATGCTGGAGCGGGGCGCGACCTTCGCGGAAGGCGCGGGCGACAAGCTCGCCGCGGCGCGGCTCCCGGAGCCGACGGTGCGACGCTGGGTCGACATCGAGAGCGCGATCGCGGCGCTCGCGCCGGAGACGGAGCTACCGAAGCGCTTCGTCGACATGAACGACGAGACCGAGGACCCGAGCGAGGCCGACACGCGGGCGCGGATCGCGTCGCACGAAGCGTGGCTCTCGCTCTTCGCCGAGGCGACGAAGCTCGGCGCGCTCGAGCGGCGCTTCGTCGCGAAGCGCCTCGAGGCGAAGCTCGCCGACACGCAGGGGGCGCTCTTGCCCGAAGCAGGTTATCCGGCCTGGAACCATTTGGTGGCCGCGCGCGAGCCGCACCCGCTCGCGCGATTCGTCACGACGATCTGCTTCGATCACGCCCATTTCGACGAGGAGGCGTCGGCGCGCTTCCGAGAGCGGTTCGCGAAAGAGCTTCGGAGGCTATCGCTCTTCGAATGCACGTTCGAGCCGTCGCTCGCGGCCTTCTTGAGCGGCACGCCCTTCGAAGCGCTCGAGGTGCTGGAGATCGCCGATTACGACAGGAAGGGGCGCGGGCTCGGAGCGCTGGTCGAGGCGACGTGGGCCGCGCGCCTCGTGCGCCTCGCCTTCGACGGCACCGAGGCCGAATACGACGACGAAAAGCTCGCGAAGGTGTTCTCGTCGGAGCGTCTCGGCGCGCTCCGATCGCTCTCGCTCGGCGTCGCGACACCGGGCGTCACGACGGAAGCGGCGCTTCGATCGGGTCCCGTCGCGCGCTCGCTCGAGGAGCTCCATTTCGTGCAATCGACGCTGTCGGATCCGATCGTCGAAGCGATCACCTCCTGCCTGCCCGCGCTGCGCCGGTGCAAGCTCGAGCGCTGCACGGTCTCGGCGAATGCGAGAGCGCGCCTCGAGGCGTGGGGGGCGACGGAGGGGCGACGACTCGTCGTCATCGAGCCGGGGTCGTGAGAGCGAAGACCACCGAGCCCCTCGACCCGAAGGCAGCCGGGCGTGCGGCGTCGGTCGCGAGGGGGAGGGATCCCAGGACGCTCGCGCGAATGCGTCGGGTGCGCATCCTCGCAGCGATCGTCGCCTTCGTGATGTCGACGGGCTGTGGCTCCAAGGGTCGCACGGAGCGCGAGGCGCCGAGCGCGCCACCCGCGATCGACTCGTCGGGGTCGCGCGGCCCGTCGTCCTCGGCCGACGCGCCACCGCTTCTCCCCCTCGGTCACGTGACGGCGCTCGTGGGCGCGAGCGGAACGACGTGCGCGGTCCGCGAAGGCGCCGTCTATTGCTGGGGCGCGAGCCTCGGCGTCGAGGACATGCACGCCATCCTCGCCCCCGAGCGCGTGAAGGGGCTCGAGGGCGTCTCGGATGTCTCCGTCTCCTCCGCGCACGCGTGCGCCGTCGTGAACGGCGCGGCGTATTGCTGGGGTGACAATCGCTGGGGCGAGCTCGGCGACGGCACCCGGACCGAGCGCTCGTCGCCCGTCCCCGTCCTCGGGCTCAGCCACGACGTGACGCGCGTGGCGGCGGGGCAATACCACGCTTGCGCGATCGTCGCGGGCGGCGCGCGCTGCTGGGGGCACGGCACGTCGGGGCAAGTCGGGGACGGAAGCGAGGGCGACGCGCTCACCGCGCGGCCCGTCCGCGGGTTGGATCACGGCGTGACGTCGATCGCGGTGTGGGGAGCGACGTCCTGCGCGATCGCCTCGGGTGAGCTCCGATGTTGGGGAGAGGACGCGTCCGTCGCGCGACCCGTGATTCGACCGCTCCCGATCGCGCTGCGCGATTTCGTCGCGTCGCCGCGCCGGCTCGTCCCGAGGGGCTACGATCCGGCGTGCGTGATCGGCGAGGGCCATCGCATTCGGTGCTTCGCCGACCACGGTGAGCCGGGAGGAGACGTGCCCCCGGAGCTGCGCGCCGAGAGCGAGGTCGCGTCCCTCGATCTCGAGGGCGACAGGAGGTGCGTCGACGACGGCCACGGCCTCGCCTGCTGGGCGCGCCACTCCTCGGAGATCGAGCACCCCGTGCTCCCGGGCAAGCCGACCAAGGTCGTCGTGAGCTTTCACACGTATTGCGCGCTCGTGCGCGGACAAGTGTTCTGTTGGGGCAGCACGTTCGGCGGCGGCCTCGGCGACGGGACGCCTTCGACGAAGACCCTGCCCGAAGCCCCGATCCGCCGAGAGCCGAGGCCCGTGATCTGGCCATAGCGCCCCTCGGTGCGCACGCGTCAGCGCCACCGCGCGAGCTCGTGTCGGGTCGATGGCGCGCGGGGATCACCGTCGCGCCGAGAGCGAGGCGAGCCCCTCTCGAAGGGTGCCGCAGCCGGTGACGGCACGGCGGAGAAAGGCTAAGAGCCGCCCCATGCGATTTCGACTCACGATCGCCGCCCTCGCCCTCCTCCTCGGCCTCGATGCGTGCGGTGGCGACGCGACGCCGCCACCGAAGAGCCTCGGGCTCGGAGGCGGCATCGACGCGAAGATCGTCGACGGCGATCGCCTCGTCATCGCCTCGCACGACGGGCGCGTCCTGCTCGACGGGCTCGCGCCCGCCGACGTCGCGACCGACGCACCGCCGCTCGTCGGCTTCGCGCTGCGGGACATCACGACGACGTACGAGACCGCCTTCGGCGCATTCAAGCCGACCGTCACGCCCTCGGGCGCTTGGAAGGTCGGGCGCGCGCTGCGCGGCTCCGCGAAGGATCTCGCGATCGAGGACGCGGAGGGCAAGGCGCTCGCGCACCTCGCCTTCACGACGCCGGAGCAAGGCCACCTCGTCGTGTCCATTTCGGCGACCGGCGCGCCGCCGGCCGATCCGACGCAATCGAAACGCCTCTCGTGGGGCTTCGCGTGCAATGGGGACGATCACTTCGCAGGCTTCGGCGCGCAGACGTGGGACGCGGACCACCGCGGCCAGACGCTCTCGACGTTCGTCACCGAGGAGGGGATCGGCAAGTCGACGACGGACGACTACACGGGGCTGTGGGAGCTCGTGGGCCAACGCCACTCGAGCAGCGCGCCGATCCCGGAGTACCTCTCGCGACGCGGCTACATCCTGGTCGCCAAGACCGACCGCGCCGCGACGTTCGCGCTCTGCTCGGAGAAGGAGACGGCCGCGCGCTTCGAGGTCGATCTCCCGGTGGAGATCCACCTCTTCGACGGGCCCACGCCCCGGGAGGCGATCGAGCGCTCGACCGCGACGTTCGGCAGGCCCCGCATGCCGCCGCTCGCCGTGTTCGCCCCTTGGATCGACGCCATCTTCGGGAGCGACAACGTCCGCCGCGTCGCCAAGAAGGTGCGCGACAACGCCATCCCGATGGGCGTGATGTGGACGGAGGATTGGCGCGGCGGCGAGTGGAGCGGTGACAGCTATTCGCTGAAGGAGGAGTGGGAGGTCGACCGATCGCTCTACCCCGATTTCGAGCAGCTCGCCCAAGACCTCCACGGGACGGGCTTCGACTTCCTCGTCTACTTCAACCCCTTCGTCTACCAGAGCTCGAAGGCCTGGCCGGAGACGGAGCCGCAAGGCTGGCTCGTCAAGGACGCGACCGGGGCCGATTACGTCTTTCAAGGAGCGAAGCTCACCAACACCGGCCTCATCGATCTCGATCACCCCGACGCGCGCGCTTGGGCGATCGACAAGATGCGCCGCGCCATCGCCCAGGGCGCGGACGGCTGGATGCTCGACTACGGCGAGTGGCTCCCGACCGACGCCGTCACCCACCTCGGCCCCGCCTACGACGCGCACAATCGCTATCCGGTCGCGTGGCAGACGCTCGGCCGCGAGGCGATCGACGGCGTCGGTGACGGCCAAGCGCGCTTCTTCTTCGCGAGGAGCGGCTGGCTCGGCACCCCAGCGCTCGCGGACGTGTTCTGGCCCGGCGATCAGCGGACGACGATGGATCCCGACGACGGGCTCCCCACGATCCTCCCCATGGGGATCGGCCTCGGCACCGTCGGGATCTCCACGTACGGCTCCGACATCGCAGGCTATCAATCGGCCACCAACCCGCCGTCGACGAAGGAGCTCTACTTCCGCTGGACCGAGCTCGGCGCCTGGTCGCCCGTGATGAGGACGCACCACGGCACCGAACCGAACCTCAACTGGTCCTGGGAGAAGGACGACGAGACGCTCGCCCATTTCAAGCGCTATGCGACGCTGCACATGGCGCTCGTTCCGACCCTCGCCGGCCTCGCGAGAGTGGCCTCGGAGACGGGGCTCCCGATGTGGCGCGGCATGGCGATCGACTTCTCCGACGACGCCGCCGCGTGGCCCATCACGGATCAGATCCTGCTGGGCGACGGCATCCTCATCGCGCCCGTTCAGGTGCCCGGCGCATCATCGCGCAGTGTGTATCTGCCGAGGGGCCGCTGGTATCCGTGGAATGGCGGCCCGGCCGTCGTCGGACCCCAGACGATCGCCGCCGACGCGCCGCTCGGCGAGATCCCGGTCTTCGTGCGCGCCGGAACGCTCGTGCCCCTCTTTCCAGACGGCGTGATGACGCTCGACCACGGGTCCGCCGCCGTCCCGGACGCGAGCGCGGTCGGAGACGATCGCATCGTCCGCGCCTTCCTCGGCGAGGCAGGATCCTTCACCGAAGCGAGCGGCCTCTCTTACGCGCTCGAGGTGCTCGCACCCGCGAGCGATGCGCCGGTCGTGGCGACGTTCACACCCGACGGCGGCGCCCCCGTCGCGCTCGCGGCGTGCGCGAGCCCCGCGATCGCGCCGTGCCAGGAGGAGGTCGCCGGAGAGACCGTGCTCCACGTCCTCGGCCCCGGATCCGCGACCCTCTCGCAATCGGGCGCCGACGTCGCACGGCTGTCGATCGTCGGCGGCGACGCCGCCCGAGACGTCACCGTCCGCGTCGCGCACTGATCCGAGGACGCCACGCGCGCGCTGCCCTCCGCGCGTCGACGGTGCTAGCGTGCCGCCGTGTCCACCCAGTCCCCCGAGATCCGACCCGCCACGCCTTCCTCGCTCGGCCCCGCCATCGCGCGCGCGGTCGATCGGCTCGCCGCGCTCCAGAGGCCTGACGGGCATTGGGCCGGCGACTATGGCGGGCCGCTCTTTCTCCTGCCCGGGCTCGTCATCGCGCGGGCGATGGTCGGCGGCCCGTGGAGCGAGCCCGCGCGCGCGCGTTTGCGCGATCTGGCGCCGCTGACTTCGCCGGAGCAGGCGCAAAAGAGTTTTCAAGCCATCATCGAAGCCCAGGGCGTCTTGGCGCTCGGCGAGCGCCCGTTCATGGAGAGCCTCGATCTTTTCGGCACATGGTTCAGCCGGCTGAAACGCGAGGCCGTGCTGACGACCTTGGAGTTGCGCGATGCCCGCCGCTTCTGCATCGAAGTGGTGGCGCTCTCCGAAGTCTTGCGCTCGCTCAACACGCCATGGGTGGCGCGGCTGAAAGAGCGCCTGATGGACGCCGGCGGGGCCCTATCGGCGATCGACCAGATCATGACGCCGTCGGGTGAGATCCGCGCCGACGCCAGCGAAAAGCTCTTCAATCTCTATCGCGATAAACAAAACCAGACGAAGCTTTTGCAGAACACCCTCGACCGCCTGATCAAACAGCACGACATGGAGCCGGTGCTGCAAGACCGCTACGTCACGAACCGCGAGGGCCGCTGGGTCATCCCGGTCAAATCCGGCATGCAGGGTTTCTTTCCC
>CAYYKK010000184.1:3797-14027 GCA_964467935.1 uncultured Polyangiaceae bacterium | reverse complement strand
CCCACGAGCGCATGCGCCCCAGCGTACCGCCACCGCTCCCCGGACACCACGCACGGTGACGCAGCGTGCCCCTCGCCCGCGCGCGGCGATCGGCTACGCTCCCGGGCGACGCGCATGCTCCCCCGCGCCCATCGCCTCGCGCTCGTCGCCGGCGTCGCCCTCGCCGCCGCTTGCACGCGCCCGGTCGACGACGAACGCCGCGAGGCCGCGGCGCAGTTCGCGACGGAGCCGTGGGGCACCGCGATGAGCGACGTGGCGAGGCGCTTCGAGCTCGCGGGCAAGGCGGAGCTCGGCGGGAGGTTCGAGCTCGCCGAGTACGAGATCGGCGAGCTCGAGGAGATCTTCGAGGAGACGCTCCCGCGCGCGAAGCCCCCCAAGGAGGGTCACCCGGAGGTGCTCGCGCCGATGGCGAAGGCCTTCGTCGACGCGACCATGCCGGATCTCGCGAAGGCAGCGCACGGCCACGATCGCGCGGCCTTCGCCGCCGCGTTCGAGAAGACGGCGAAGGCGTGCAACGACTGTCACAAGGCCTCGGGGCACGCGTTCATCGAAGTGCCGACGGCGCCTGGGAGGAGCGTCCCGGACACCGATCCCGTCGCACCGTGAGCGAGGTCGGAGCGGCCCCGATCCCCTCACCTCCCCGCCCCACGCGACACACCCCGAGCAGCGTTCCGACGGCGCTCGATTTTGCCTTCGCGCGGTCCTCGCGTGTCGGAGCGGCATGCCTCGCATACCCGTCCTCCTCTTCGTCGCGTTCGCCTCGTCCGCGGGGTGCAGCCCCGAGATCACCGTCGTGTCGAGCGACGCCGTGACGCCCTTCTGCGAGCGCTATTGCGCCGCCGAGGACGCGTGCTCCGCCGACGACGGGGGGAGCGACTGTCGGGCGCGCTGCGCCGATCAATACGAGCGCGAAGGCGATCCCGAGGTCACCTGCGGGCCCGTCGTCCGGCGACGCATGGTCTGCATCGTCGAAGCCTTCGAGTCGAACGGCTGCGCGGGGCTCCCCGACCCGGCGTGCCGCGCGGAGAGCGAGGCCGTCGCAGCCTGCCCTTGAGCGCCGCGCCGCCGCACGCCGCTGATGTAGCCTGCGGCCCATGGTCGCCTCGAAGCCGCACGTCAGCACCCACCCGGTGCGATCGCTCTCCGCCTCCGACGCGAAGCTCGCCGAACGTCTTCGGAAGCTGTGCATGGGCTTCCCGGAGGCGAACGAGCGAATCTCGCACGGAGAGCCCACGTGGTTCGCGGGCAAGGGGAAGGTGTTCGCGATGCTCGACAATCACCACCACGGCTCGCCCCACCTCTCGGTCTGGCTCCCGGTGGGGCTCGACACCCAGGAGGGCCTCGTCGAGGCCGATCCGTCGCGCTTCTTTCGTCCACCCTACGTCGGGGTCAAAGGCTGGGTCGCGATGATCCTCGACACGAAGCCGGACTGGAGCATGGTGGCCGCGCTCGTCCGCGACGCGTACGTCCGCGTCGCGCCGCGCAAGCTCGCCGCGCGCGTCTCGGAGCGCTAGCGCGGCAAAACCGCAATCACCTATTGCGAAATTTCACCGACCGTCGCCTCGGTCCCACCGACGACGAGGACGCGCCCGTCGGAGAGCAGCGTCGCGGTGGGCTCGGTGCGCGCATACACCAGCGATCCGATGGGCGTCCACGCGCCGACGGCCTCGTCGTAGAGGACGACCTCCTTCAGCGAAACGCTCTTGAACTGATCGAAGCCGCCGATCGAAATCGCGTGGCCCGAGGTCAGCGTCAGCACCGCCGAGGCGGTACGCACCTCGTCGAGCTTCGGCCCCGGGGACCAAGCGCCCGCCGCAGGATCGTAGATCTCTGTCGTGGCGAGCGGCGCCACGTCCGCCTTCTTTCCCCCCACCGCGACGACCTTGCCCGAGCCGAGCGTGGTCGCCCCGAGATAGAGCCTGTCGCCGGCGAGCGCGCCCGTCTCGGTGAAGGCGAGCGACGTGGGATCGAAGATCTCGGTGCTCGTGAGGCTCGTCGTGTCGTCGGCGCCGCCGATCACGAGCACGCGACGGTCGGCGAGCGCGCTCACGGAGAAGGCGATGCGCGGGTGGCTCATGCTGCCCGCGGCGCTCCACGCGCCGCTCGCGGGGTCGAACACCTCGGCGGTGGCGAGCGTCTTCCCGATCGTGCAGTTCGGGTGGATCATGTTGCACTGGCTGCCGATCTGATCGGTCGCGCCGCCCACGACCGCGACGCGGCCGTCGGGGAGGAGCAGCGCTGCGTGCCCCGCGCGCGCCTCTGCCATGTCGGCGACCGGGGTCCACGTGCCCGCGTCGGGATCGAACACGACCGCGCTCTTGAGGACGCCGACGCCCGAAGGCAGACCGATGTCCTCCGTGAGACCGCCGCCCGTCACGAGGACGCGGCCGTCGGCGAGGAGCGTCGCCGTGTGATTGGTGCGCGGCGACGGGAGGGGCGCGACGGGAGACCAAGTCTCGAACGAGGGATCGAACACCTCCGCGTCGGCGAACGGCGTGTGCGCGATGTCCTCGCCGCCGACGACGAGGACGCGGCCATCGCGGAGGCGCGTCGCGGTGTGGTGATAGCGCGCGTGCGCGGCGGCCGCCGTCTTGCGAAAGCCGGTCGGATCGGCGACCGGCGCCTGTCCTCCGGCGCCGCCCGCGCTCGACGCGCCCGCGCCGCTCGACGTGGTCGTGCCGCTCCCGAGCCCCGCCTCGCCGCACGCGACGAGCGACAGCAGCACCGCGGCGATCGAGATCCCGTGCGTGAGCCTCATGCGGCGACGCTACGACGCGATGCCCGCGCGCGGGAGCTCAAAGAGGATCCATTCGGCGCGCTTGATGCGCGGCCGCAGCCGCGCGAGACCCCTCGGTGCGCCGCGCGCTGCCGGTCGGTGCCTCCACGATGCCCCCGAAGAGACGACACCAAGCCCGCACGATCGATCTACGAGACGGCGCGCTCCGCCTCGTCGTCGTCGCCGACACGCACTCGCGCCCCCACCCGCGCGCGATGGATCGCATCGGCGCCCTTCGCCCCGACGCCATTCTGCACGCCGGCGACATCGGCGACCTCGGCGTCCTCGCGGAGCTCGAGCGGCTCGCGCCCGTCCACTCGGTGCGCGGCAACATCGACGCGCACGCCGTCGATCTGCCCGACACGATGAGCATCGACCTCTGCGACGGCGAGCGCTCCTTCGCGAAGCTCCTGATGATGCACATCGCCGTCTACGGGCCGAGGCTCCGCGCCGACGCGGCGAAGCTCGCCCACCGCGAGCAGGCGAGCCTCGTCGTGTGTGGCCACTCGCACGTGCCGTTCGCGGCGCGCGACCGCGGGCTCACCGTGTTCAACCCCGGATCGATCGGCCCGCGTCGCTTCTCGTTGCCGATCGTGTTCGGCGTGATCGATCTCTCGCGCGAGCGCATCGCGGTGCGCCACGTCGACTGCGAGACCGGCGAGACCTGGCTGCCGCCCTGAGCGCGCGGGGCGCGGCGGCACGAGCCGTGCAGCGCGGCCGGCCATGAACGCTCCTCTCCGGCTCGTCGCGACCCTCGCGCTCTCCTCCCTCGCTCTCGCCTGCTCGTCGTCGGCCGCCGTCGCGCCCGCGCCGACGAGCCCCACGACCCCGACGGTCTCGAGCGCCTCGCCGGTCGCCCCGCCCGGGGCCGACGCGACCGACGAGGGGCCCGTGTGCGACGTCGTCTGTCAGGGCGCGAAGGTCACGAACCTCTCGAGCGCCGGCGCGACGGTGGGCGACGCGGAGTCGCACACGCTCGAAGAGACGGAGAACGCGAACCAAGTGCTCGACGCGATGCACACGGATCTGCTCGCTTGTTACAGGGCGCGGGTCCGCGTCATGCCGAGGTCCCAGGGCACGCTGGTCCTGGACATCCTCATCGGTCCCGACGGCAAGGTGCGCAAGATCGAGACGAGCGGGGGCGAGTCGCTGGGGACGGCGAAGGACTGCATCGTCCGACGCGTCCAGGCAGGCGAGTTCGCCCCGCCCCACGGCGGCGGCACGCTGAAGATTCAGGCGCCGTTCACGTTCAAGGTGCAGGGGGACGAGTCGACCTGACGCGCCGACGGAATTGCGCCGGCGCGCACGGTTTGCAGCGTCGAGAAGCGCCTCGAGGGCCCGCGGTGACTCAGGGGTTCCGGACGCAGTTGTCGGTTTGCGGGATCTCGGACCCGAGGTCGACGACCTCGAAGTTGTCGACACCGATCGAGTTGAACGACTGCGCGGTGACCCCGACGGTCGCCCACTTCGCCGGGCCGAGGCGATCGTCCGCGAACGTGAGCGCGATCGATCCGCCGTCGGAGAGCAGCATCCCGTACTTCTTGAGCGCGTGGAGGATGACCTTCTCGCCGGCATTGTACGGCGTCTCGTCGAAGCTCGCCTTGAGCCGAAAGCGAACGCCGTAGGGCGGCGCGTTCGGATCGCTGCTCGACGGGGCGCCCGCGTGCGTCGCGGGGTGGACGTACGTCTTCGACTTCATCCGATTGTTCGGGAGGATGAAGCGGAGCGCGTGCTTCACCTCCCCGGCGGCGACCTCGTCGGCGGTCGGCAGCAGCGCCGCGATCGGGAAGCCCGCGGCGTCGGCCGACGTGCACTGGTCTCCGCGGAGGTTGTCCGGATAAGCCTTCGTGAGGTCCCAGATGAACGCGCCGAGCGCGGTCTGCGACGTCGCGCTGCCCGTGGTGTTGTAGAGCTCGTAGAGCTTCTTCTCGCTCGTCTCGACGACGAGCACGTGGCAATCGTTGTTGACCGTATCGCACGTAAAGTCGGCGCTACCCTCGATGTTGCCATTCGCCGGCAAGGGCATCTGCAGCGGCACGGAATCGCAGTCGGGCCCGCCAAAGCAATAGCCACTCACCCCGTCGACGGTCGCCCGCGGCGTCGAGGCGTCTGCGAAGAACAGGGGGATTGAGAAGTCGATCTGAAACACGTTCCCGTTGCCCCAGCCCCCGGCGCTGCTGAGGGCCCCGATGATCGCGTCCGACCGCGCGTCAGGCTGGAGCCCGGACACGTCCTTCGTCCACGGCTCCGGCTGCTCGAAGATGCCGCCCACGGTGGGCATGCCCGACCCGGTGCTCGCCGTGCCGCTGCCCGTCCCGCTTCCGGTGCCGTTTCCGGTCCCGCTCGCAGGTCCGCTCGCGGTGCCGTTCGTCGCCGACGTGCCCCCCGCGCCACCCGTTCCCGTGCCCGAGGAACCGCAGCCCGCACCGACGAGGACGACCGAAGCGAAAACGAAGCACAGATTTCTCATCGGCCGAGCCTAGACCAGGATCGCCCCTCGAACCAGGCGAAGCCGCGACGTCACCGAGCGGCATGGTTCCATCGTCCTCACGCGACCCGCGATGCCGTCGTTCGCGCTCTCGGTCCCCGACGCCCGCGAGCCCTCACCCCGACCGCCGCCCCCGTATTTTTACCCTGGGTTTATTGACAATGAAAACACCCGGGTCATATTCGGTCGGTGATCACCGGACAGCCCGAGCGCGCCCATACCTATGCGGCCTTCAGCGACGACACCCTCCTCGCTTCGGGCGACCTTCGTCGCGTCCTCGAGGAGGTGATGAAGCGCCGTGAGCGAGGTCGCCTCGGCGACCTCCTCTTGTTCGACGCTGAGACCGGCAAGCAGGTCGAGATCAGCCTCGAGCGCACGACCGAAGAGATCGTCGAGGACGTGATGGGGACCGCGGCACCGCGCGGTCCGGGGCGCCCGAGGCTCGGCGTCGTCTCGGGGGAAGTGACCCTCCTGCCGCGCCATGGGGAATGGCTCCAGCGTCAGCCGCAGGGCGCTTCGGCGACCCTCCGCCGCCTCGTCGACGAGGCGCGGCGCCGCGCCCCCGAGGAGGAGGCGAGGCGCGACGCGCGCGAGGCGGCGCATCGCTTCATGACCTCGCTCGGCGGCAATCGTCCCCATTACGAGGACGCCCTTCGCGCGCTCTATGCGTCCGACCGAGAGGGATTCGAGCGCTGCATCCGGCGATGGCCGAAGGACGTGCGCGCCTTCGCCACGAAGCTCGCGGCCGCGTCGTTCGAATGAAGCGGGCCGTCCGGTCGAGCCGTGGCGCCGGACCGGTCGACGGTCACGACGGAATGGCGATGCCGCGCGCCTCGAAGCGGGGCTTGTAATCACGCTCGATCGTCCGCTCGAGGATCGCCGCGTATTCGCGCGGAGGCGCGAGCCCCCACGCGCGATCGCTCTCGGGCAAGCCGCCATCGTCGTCGCGCACGAAGCGGTTGTCGCGGCCATAGCTCGCGTCGAGCTCGCGAAGCATCGCGGGGAGCGCCGCGCCCACGAGCGACGGCGCCCGGTCGGCGAGCGGCGACGAGAGAATCCAATCGAGGATGTCCCAACCGAAGTCGCGGTGCCGCACCTCGTCGACGAGGATCCTGTCGAGCGCGCGGCGCGCGACGTCCACCGTGCAGCCCTGACGCAGATGCGAGAACAGCGGGACGGCGACCGTCTCGCCCAGGCAGAAGATGCGCACGCCCGCGAGCAGGAGGTCGATCTCGAGCGACGCGTCCGAGCGCGTGAGACCCAACGCGCCGCGATCGAGCGCGGGCGCGCCGACGCCCCCCGCGGCGACGAAGACCTCGTGGCTCATCCGCGAATGGACCAGCTCGTCGCCCACGATGACGAGGCCGGCGTCGATGAGATCCGGCGGCGCGCCCGCTTGGATGAGCCACAGCACGAACGCCTGGGTCATCGCCGCCGACGTGTACTCGGCCGCGATGCGCGCGCGCCACTCGCCTCGAACCTGCGCCGAGCCGGTCACGGACACGGCACGGGCACCGGCTCGAAGTGCTGCGGCGGGGGCGGGTTGCACATCTCGCCCTTCGGGCAATCCACGCTGAAATACTTCGGCGGTCGGCGCAGCTCGCAGGCGGTCTTGCCCTCGGGGCGCGCGATCGTCGTGCCCTCCACGATCTCGACGCCGGCGGGGCAGGCGTACTTCACCGCGGGCGGCGGGTTGCACGTGTGCTGCGGCTGGCCCGGCGGCTGAGAGCAATCGACGGCCGCGACGGTCGTGCACTCTTTGCCGTTCTTGCTCAACGACCACGTCTGCTCCTTCGCGACCGGCGGCGTCGCGCTCGGCGTGGCGGTCGGGACGAGCACGTGATCGTCGGGCGCCGGCGGATTCGTCGGCGTCACCTCGGTCGTCGGCGGGGTGGGCGGCTGAGGCGGCTCGCCTCCCGCTCCACCTCCGCAAGCGGCGAGAGTCACGACGAAGGGCGTGGCGAAGACCTTGCGAGGGATGCGAGCGGACATCGGCGCAATCTACGCGGACACGCGTCGGGCCCGCAATGCGTCGCCGCGGGGCGCCCCGCGGATCGCGCGCGACGGAGCGGGCGCAAAACCGGCGAGGCTCGTCACGGCCCGGGGCACGCGACGGCGACGGGCTCGAACGACTGCGGCCGGGGTGGGTTGCACCGCATGCCCTTCGGGCAATGCATCCCGGACGAGTCGGGGTGCGTCGGCGGTCGGTGGAGCATGCACGTCGACTCGCCGGCGGCGCGGATGATCGTGCCAGGGTCCTTCAGATCGAGATCCTTCGGACACTCGTACTTCATCGCAGGCGAGGGATCGCACGCCTCTCTCGGCATGTGCGGCGGGGCGGCGCAGTCGGCGATGAGCATGGTCGTGCACTCGCCCGGCGCCGTCTGGGTGAGCGTCCACCGGCGCTCGGGCGCCACGGGCGGCGCGACGGCGGCAGACGCGGAGGCGGTCACCTCGGGGGGCGGCACGGTCGCGGTCGCGGTCGGCGTCGGCACGTCGACGACGGGCTCGCGCGGCGGAGCGTCGCCTCCTCCGCAAGCCGCGAGCGTGACGACGAACGGCGCGGCGAACACCTTGCGAGGGACGCGAGCGGACATCGCGGCAATCTACGCGTCCACGTCAGGTCACCGCAATCGACGATTGTGGCCCCTCCCGAGCCGGTTTACGCCGCTCGACATGGCCTCACCGCTCTTCCCCGAACCGCCCCCGGCCGTTCCCCCCACGCCGCTCGACGAGATCGATCGCAAGGTCGATCGGCTCGCCGCCAACAAGGACGCGTGGGTCAAGACCGACCTGCCGAAGCGCATCGCGCTGCTCGAGGCGTGCATCCGCGCGACGACCGAAATCGCGGAGGCGTGGGTCGCCGAGGCGTGTCGCGCGAAGGGCATCCGCGAGGGCACGCAGACCGCGGGCGAAGAGTGGCTCGGCGGTCCCGTCACCACCGTGCGCAACATGCGCCTCTTCGTCGAGGCGCTCGAGCAGGGCGGCGCGCCGCGCCCGCCGAAGCTCACGACGCGCGCGGACGGGCAGGTCGTCGCCGAGGTGTTCCCGGCGAACGCGATGGACAAGGTGATGATGGGCGGCATCTCCGCCGAGGTCTGGATCGAGAAGGGAAAGCCCCCGACGCAAGGCCGCATCTACCGAGAGAAGCGCGCCGGAGAGAAGCAGACGGGCAAGGTCGCGCTCGTGCTCGGCGCGGGCAACGTCGCGTCGATCGGCCCGATGGACGCCCTCTACAAGCTCTTCGTCGAGGACGAGGTCGTCCTCTTGAAGACGAACCCCGTCAACGCCTACCTCGGGCGCTTCATCGAGCGCTCGCTCGCGCCGCTCGCCGAGCAGGGCTTCTTCGCGCTGGTGCATGGCGGCGCCGAGGTCGGCGCGCACCTCGTCGCGCACCCGAAGATCGACACGCTCCACATGACGGGCTCCGATCGCACCCACGACGCGATCGTCTACGGCCCCGATCCGGAGGAGCAGAAGCGGCGCAAGGCCGAGAAGAAGCCGCTGGTCGACAAGCCCATCTCGAGCGAGCTCGGCGCGGTCACGCCGGTGCTCGTGGTGCCGGGCCCGTGGTCCGACGACGACATGGCGTTCCAGGCGCGGCACGTCGCGGCGATGGTCGCGAACAACGGGAGCTTCAACTGCAACGCCGCCAAGGCGATCGTCGTGGCGAAGGGTTGGGCGCTGAAGGATCGCTTCCTCGCCGAGGTGCGCAGCGCGCTCGCGCGGACGAAGGCGCGCAAGGCGTACTACCCGGGCGCGGAGGCGCGCTACCGCGGCTTCCTCGAGCACTACCCCGAGGCGAAGAAGCTCGGTGACGGCGGCGATCACATCGTCCCGTGGACGACGATCCCCGCCGTGCCGCCGGTGAAGGGCGAATACGCGCTGACGAACGAGGCCTTCTGCGGCGTGCTCGCCGAGGTCGAGCTCGACGCGCACGACGCGGTGAGCTTCCTCGACGCGGCGGTGCCGTTCGCGAACGACACGATGTGGGGGACGCTGTCCTGCATCCTGCTCGTGCACCCCTCGACCGAGGCCGATCACAAGGACCGCATCGACCGCGCGCTCGCCGAGCTGCGCTACGGCGGCATCGGCTACAACGTGTGGGCCGGCGTGATCTACGGGCTCGTCGTCACGACGTGGGGCGCGTTCCCGGGTCACCCGCTCGAGGACATCCAGAGCGGGCGCGGCGTCGTCCACAACGCGTACCTCTTCGACCACCCGGAGAAGTCGATCGTGAGGGGGCCGTTCCGCATGTTCCCGACGCCGCTCTGGTTCGCGGATCACCGGACGCAAGCCGACACCGCGAAGGCGCTGTTCGAGATGGAAGTGCGTCCGAGCTGGCTGCGGCTGCCGAAGCTCGTCGCGTCCGCGCTCCGGGGATGACGGGCACGCGGGACGAGATCGCGTGACGGATCGTCCGGACTCGGCGGCGCTGCGCGAGGCGTTCGTTCGCGAGCACACCGCGCTCGGCTCACCGCAGATGGTGCCCGAGGTGACGCTCCACCTCGCGAGCGCGCTCACGCCGCTCTGGACGACGACACAAGACTGGCTCGACGCGCGCGGGGTCGAGCCGCCGTATTGGGCCTTCGCGTGGGCGGGAGGACAAGCCCTCGCCCGTTTCGTGCTCGACACGCCCGAGATCGTGCGCGGCAAGCGCGTCGTCGATTTCGCGACGGGCAGCGGCCTCGTCGCGATCGCCGCCATGAAGGCGGGGGCGCGCGCCACGAGAGCGATCGACACCGATGCGCTCGCCAGCGCCGCGGTCCGCGTGAACGCGGCCGCGAACGGCGTCGAGATCGAGGCCGCGACCGCCGACGTGGTGGGCGAGCTCCTGGCCGACGTGGACGTGCTGCTCGCAGGCGACGTCTTCTACGAGGCGGCGCCCTCGGCCCGGCTCACCGCGTGGTTTCGCGCGATCGCCGCGCGCGTGTTGGCGAACATGCGCTCGCGCCCGAACTGCTGC
>CAYYKK010000184.1:0-3787 GCA_964467935.1 uncultured Polyangiaceae bacterium | reverse complement strand
TTTGCTGCGCCCGGGCGTCTAATGCACGCCGGCGATCCCGGCCGCGCTTACGTGCCCCCCGATCTCGAGGTCGTGGCCCGCTACGAGGTCCCCACGACGCTCGATCTCGAGGGGAGCCTCTCGCGTGCGGCGGTCATCGGCCGGTTCGGTCGCGCTCGGTGAAGGAGGCTTCACGCTCGGGAACCCCGCGGAGGCGCTTGCAACCCGGGGCTCCGCGTGGCTAATTCCCCCGCCATGCGCTCCCCCTTCGGATCCTACGCCGCCCTGGTCGTCCTCGCGCTCACCGCTTGCGGCGAGGACAAGCCCGCCTCTCCGACGCCCGACACGGCCGCGTCGCAGCAACCGCAGGCGGCGGCCAAGAACCTGAACGGCCTCACGATCGATCGCGGCGCGATGCGCAAGCTCGCGCTCCCGCAGGCCGTCGCACAAGGGCAAGCCCTCGCGGCGGGGAGCGCCACGCCGACGCCGAGCGCGAGCGCAGCCGACGCCGCCCCCGCAGCCTCGACGATCCCCGCGCCGGCAGACGTGGCCGATCCGCCCAAGGACGGCGAGAAGACGAAGAGCGGGCTCGTGACGAAGGTGCTCTCGAAGGGCACCGGCACGAAGCACCCCAAGCCCGACGACTCGGTCCTCGTCCACTACACGGGCTGGACCAAGGACGGGAAGATGTTCGACAGCTCCGTCGCGCGCGGCAAGCCGATCACGTTCGGCGTCACCGAGGTCATCCCGGGCTGGACCGAAGGGCTGCAGCTCATGGTCGAGAAGGAGAAGCGCCGCTTCTGGATCCCGAGCACGCTCGCCTACGGCGACACGCCCCGCCAGCCCGGCGCGCCGTCCGGTCAGCTCACGTTCGACGTCGAGCTGCTCGAGATCCACGGCATGCCCGAGGCGCCGAGCGACGTGGCCGCCCCGCCGAAGGACGCGAAGAAGACCGCGTCCGGGCTCTTCTACAAGGTGATCACGAAGGGCACCGGCAAGGACCACCCGAAGGACACGAGCACCGTCGTCGTGAAGTACACGGGCTGGACGAAGGACGGCAAAGGCTTCGACAGCACCGAGAAGACCGGCGAGCCGGCGCGCTTCCGCTTGAACCAGGTCATCAAGGGCTGGACCGAGGGCGTGCAGCTCATGGTCGCGGGCGAGAAGACGCGCTTCTGGATCCCCGGCGACCTCGCGTACGGCGACAAACCGCAGCGACCGGGCGCGCCCTCCGGGCAGCTCACCTTCGACATCGAGCTCGTCGAGATCCAGTAGCGGACGCAGCGGGGCTCGGGGCGCGCGGACGCGGGCGGATCGCTCGGCTCAGCGCGCGACCCCGAGCACGGCGAGGATCGTCGCGAGCGAGAGCGACGCGACCTCGATGCGGCCCTCGGCGGCCGGCGAGAGGCGGCCGCGGAGCCGGTGCGCGACGAGGTTGCCGAGGATCAGGCCGGCGAGCAGCGCGGCCGCAGAGGGCAGGTCGGCGATCGTCAAGACGCCGCTCACTCCGTAGCCGACGACGCGGCCGAGGTGGAGCGCCACGGCCGAGATCGCGACGGTGCCGACGTACGCGACGCCGCTCAAGCCCAGCGAGAGATAGAGCGGCCCGACGAGCATGCCCGCGCCGCCGGCCGTCGCCGCGAGCGCACCGATCGCCGCGCCCGCGGGCGCGACCATGCCCCGGTGCGCGCGGATCGTCACGAGCCCGCGAGAGCGCGCGAGGACGAGGAGCGTGGAGGCGACGAGCAGGATCGAGAGCGCGCGCTCCGGGATCGCGGGCACGACGAGACCGCCGACGATCGCGAAAGGCACGGCGCCGAGCGCGAACGCGGCCGCGGTTCGTCGATCGATCGCTGCGCGGAGGAGCCACGCGCGGTGGAGGTTCGAGAGCAGGAGCGCAGGCGTGGTGACCACGAGGGCCTCGCGCGCGCTCTTCAGCACGGACAGCGCGATGACGAGCACGATCCCTCCGCCCATGCCCGCGAGCGAGGTCAGGAGGCCCGCCAAAGCGCCGAGGAGGATCAGGATCGTCATGGTGCCCATGACGTGAGCGTGGGGTCGGGAGTGCCATCCTGCCCATGAATTCAAAGGCGGTCTTCCATCACATTCCGTGATGTTTCTACCGCGACACCAGCGTGGTCGGAACGGCGCGGCGATCGGCGGGGGCGCCGATGAGCGCGAGGTAAGCGTCGAACGCCTCGGCGAGCGCGAAACGGAGCGCGCGGATCCGCTCCTCGCGCTCGCCGCCGCGGAGCTCCTCCTTCAGCTCTGCGCACGCGTAGACGAGGCACACCGTGGGGCGATCCTCCGGCTCGGCCGCGCAGCCGAGCGGTCCGCGGAGCACGCACCCGGCGAGATCCTCGTCGGGCGCGGTGCGCGGCGCGCGCCTCCCGGCGGCGACGAGGGCGCGGACCTCCTCCGCGGTGAACACGTTCTCCGTGCGCGTGCCGCAGCAGCGGCCGCCCTCCCAGCGCCCCTTCGGCGGCGCCGCCCCGCGGGCGCAGCGTCCGCAAGCGCGCGCGTCACCGAAGGCGTCCGCGAGGTCGCGCTTCAGCGTCGCGATCGCGCGGGCGAGCGCCCGCTCCTCGCGTGACGGACGATGCCCCGCGGCGAGAAAACGAGCGCGGAGCCGCCGGAGCTCGTCGCGCCGCGGCGGCCCGTGCCTCACGCGCGCGAGGAGTCGCTCGACGGGGATCCAGGAGGCCACCGCTCCATCGTGCGCCCTCCTCGCGTGCGAGAGAAGCCCCGCGGAGGCCGGACGCGACCCCGGCTCAGCCGACGCGCGCGTTCGGCGATCCCGGCCTCGGCCCCGCGATCGCCCCGCAGAGCTCGGCGATGACACCGCGGAGGATCGGTCCCGGGACGCGATCGGCGGAGTCGAGATCGCAGAGCAGGAGCGCGTTGCCGCGCTGGTGCGGCAGCGAGCACGGCTGAATCATGAACGCGGGTGAGCCCATGAGCTCGTAGTAGCGGCGCGGCATCCTCGACGTGGTGCGGGCGTGGAAGGCGTCGTCCACGACGATCGGTCTCCCCGAGTTCAGCGCCGACGCGAAGAGATCGTTCGCCCCGAACGTCGCGAGCGGGAAGCTGAGCTGCGACTCGAGCACGGGGGCGTCCTCGCCACGCGCAGCGAGCACGACGAGCTCCTTCTTGTTCGACGTCGGCACGAGCGCGACGGCGCGGCGGAAGGCGGCGCACGCGACGAGCGCCTCGAGCACCGACACGAGCGCGGGCGGGCCCGGATCGGCGGCGCGTACGAGCTCGATGGTCCTGGCCTTGAGCGCGGCAGCGCGCCCGTCGGGCTCGGCGGACCGAGCCGAGATGCGCTGCAAGAGGAAGGGAGCGACGACCTTCTCGCGATCGTGCCCCGACCGCGTGTCGCGCGCTTCGGCGTGCGTCGCGCCGCCCTTCGCCTCCGGCGCGGGAGATCGTTCGGGCGCGGCCGCGGGCTCCGCGCGGGAGGAGCCGGGCGCCGCGTCGACCGCTGGGTGGGCGCTCGCGCCGTCGTGCATCGCCGCCGTGATGCCCTCGAGGTAGCGACTGTCCTTCGCGCCCGGAACGCCGAGCAGCGACGCGTAGCGCGACTCGAGCGACTCGCGCACCTGAGCGAAGAGCTTCGGGACGTCTTCGACGCCGACGCGGAGGATCTTCTCGAAGCGCCTCGCGAGCGCCTCGATCGCGGCGGCCCGGGCCTCCTGCCCGACGACGACCGCGTCGCAGAGCTCGTTCGACAGCACCGCGAGGGCGCCGAGGCGATCCTGATCGCGCACACGCCCGTGCTCCGGCGGATCGGGCGGCGCCGCCATCG
>CAYYKK010000183.1:9938-14070 GCA_964467935.1 uncultured Polyangiaceae bacterium | reverse complement strand
CGGGAGACGGTCGCGCGCCTGCGTGCGGCGCCGCCGCTGCCCGCGCGGCACGCCCCGCGCCGGGGCGCGCTCGAGGCCCGTGTGCGCGGCGCGCGTGCGGAGGTCGTCGTGTCGCCGACGTTCGACCCTCGCGGCGCGCTCGAGGCGTTCGTCGCGTGCGACGTCGCGCTCGATGGCAGCTTCGACGCGTTGAGCGACCTGCGCGACCGCCTCGAATCGGACTCGCCCGACACACGGCTCGTCGCGGTCGACTTCGTCGTGCACCCGATCCAGCTCGAACGAGCGGCCGCGTCCGGCGCCGACGCGGCGCTCCTCGTCGCGAGGCTCGTCGACGCGGAGGGGCTCGCGGCCCTCGTGGCGAAGGCGCGCGCGCTCGGCCTCGAGCCGCTCGTCGAGGTCGCCTCCGAGCAAGAGCTCGCGCGCGCGCTCGATCTCCGCGTCGTCGCGATCGCCGTGTCGATCCGCGATCGGGATCACGGCCGACCCGAGATCGAGCGCGCGATCAGTCTCGCGCGCGCGGCCGGATCCGAGATCCGCCGCGTCGCGCTCGAGGCGCCGCTCGACGCCGCCGACGAGCTCGCCGAGGCGTTCGACGTCGTCGTCGTCGCGCCCGAGGCTCCTCCCGTCGAGCCGATCCCGTGAGCGCCCTTGTCCCCCGAGCGAAGGCCGCCTAACGACGACCCATGTCGATCGACGCCGACCCGAACCAACTCGCCGGCGCGCTGCTCGTCGTCGGCTTCGACGGGACCGAGCTGCCGAGGACGCTGATGAGCGCGCTCCACGAAGGGCGGCGCGCGGGCGTCATCTTCTTCCGGCGGAACCTCCCCGACCTCGACACGACGGGGAGGCTCGCGCACGCCGTTCGCCGCATGATCCCCGACGGCGAGCCTGCGCCGCTCGTCGCGATCGATCAGGAGGGCGGACGCGTCACGCGCCTGCCCGCGCCCGCGCGCGCCCTCCCCGCGATGCGCGTGCTCGCGCGCGCGGGCGGTCCGGCGCTCGCCGAGCGCGCCGCCTGCGCCGTCGCGCTCGATCTGCGTCGCCTCGGCATCAACCTCGACTTCGCGCCGGTGCTCGACGTCGACTCGAACCCGGCGAACCCCGTCATCGGCGATCGCGCCTTCAGCGCCGAGCCGGCGCTCGTCGCGGCGCACGGGCTGGCGTTCGCGCGCGGGCTCAACGCGGGCGGCGTCCTCGCGTGCGGCAAGCACTTCCCGGGGCACGGGGACACCGACACCGACAGCCACCTCGCGCTGCCGATCCTGCGGCACGACCGGGCGCGTCTCGACGCGATGGAGCTCGCTCCGTTCCGCGAGGCGGCCCGCGCCGCGATCGACTCGCTCATGAGCGCCCACGTCGTCGTGACGGCGATCGACCCGGACGTGCCGGCGACGTTGTCGAAGCGCGTGTGCGAGGATCTCCTGCGTCGCGACCTCGGATACGGCGGCGTCCTCTTCTCGGACGATCTCGAGATGAAGGCGGTCGCCGACGCGCGCGACGTCGCCGACAACGCCGTGATGGCGATCTCCGCGGGCTGCGATGCGCTCCTCGTCTGCAAGAGCGAAGAGCTCGCGGACCGCGCCCACGCGGCGCTCGTACGCGAGATCGAGGCGAGCGCGGCGTTCCGAGCGCGGTGCGTGGAGGCCGCGAGCCGCGTGGCGGCGCTCCGCTGGCGCGCCGTCGAGCTCGCGCAGCTCCCGGTGCCGCCGTCCTCCGATCCGCTCTGGGACGCGGTGCAGCGAGCGCTCGACGGAGCAGGCGCGTGATCGAGGAGCGAGCCCTCGCCTCGTTCGCTGCCGGCGATCTCCTCCCCCCGTCGTGCGTCGTCACCGCCCGCCGCGTCGTGACGTGCGATCCCGCGAGGGCCACCGCCGCCGACCCCCTCGGCGTCGTCGAGGACGGGGCCGTGGTGCTCGAGCGCGGGCTCGTCATCGCCGTCGGCGCGGCGGCCGAGATCCTGGCCGCGCGACGCCACGACGTGCGGATCGATCTCGGCGATCTGCTGACCCCGGGGCTCGTCGACGCGCACACGCACGCCGCCTACGCGGGATCTCGACACGAAGAATACGCGTTGCGCATGGCGGGGGCCGGCTACGAGGAGATCGCGCGCGCCGGCGGCGGGATCGTCGCGAGCATGCGCGCCGTCCGCGCGGCGACGGAGGAAGAGATCGAGGGCACCCTGCGCGCGCGGCTCGGCCGCATGGCCTCGCTCGGTGTGACCACGGTGGAGGTGAAGAGCGGGTATGGCCTCGATCTCGAGAGCGAGCTGAAGCAGCTGCGCGCGATCGCGACCTCCGCCCGGCGCGCGAACGCGCCGCGCCTCGTGCCGACCTACCTCGCGCTGCACGCGCTGCCGCCCGAGGCGCGAGGGGATCGACCCGCCTTCGCGAAGCGCGTCGCGGAGAACGACCTGCCCGTCGTCGCCGCCGAAGGGCTGGCTCGGTACGTGGACGCGTACGTCGATCGAAGCGCCTTCAGCGTCGAAGACGCCCGGCCCGCGCTCGTGCGCGCTCGCGAGCTCGGGCTCGGGGTCCGGCTTCACATCGGTCAATTCGCGGACGTCGGCGGAGCGGAGCTCGCGGCGGAGCTCGGCGCGGCCTCCGGAGATCACCTCGAGCACGTGTCGCGCGAGGGCGCCGAGCGCCTCTCGGCGGCGGGCGTCCGCGCGGTGCTCCTGCCGGTGGCGAGCTTCACGCTCGGTCAAGCGCCGCCGAAGGTGGCGACGCTCCGGGAGGCCGGCGTCCGGCTCGTCGTCGCGAGCGACGCGAACCCCGGCACGGCGCCGACCGAGAGCCTCCCGCTCGCGATCGCCTTCGCCGTGCGTGCCTACGGTCTCGGCGTCGCCGAGGTGCTGCTCGGCGCGACGCGCGAAGCCGCGCTCTCGCTCGGCCTCGACGACGTGGGCCACCTCGGCGTCGGCGCGCGCGCCGATCTGGTCGCCTGGGACCTGCCCCACGAGGCCGCCCTCGTGCAGCCGCACGGCGCCGCGCGCACGCGCCTCGTCGTGCGGGACGGCGTGGTGCTCGCGGCGCGCGCGTCGAGCTGAGCGCGCGCAACCCTCACCGTTCCGCGAGGGCGGAGGCGGGATCGACGCGCGCCGCCCGGAGCGCTGGGCCGATGGCGCCCACGATCGCGAAGAGCGCCGCGAAGCCGAGCCCGGCGAGCCACAGCCAGAGCGGGAACTGGAAGAACGTGGACGGCTTGAACGGGAAGTCGGGGAGGCGCGTGCGCGCGAGACGATCGGCGCCGAGCGCCGCGAGCCGCGCGACGAAGAGCCCGGCCGCGCCGCCGAGCGCGCCGACGACGGCCGCGAGCGCCAACATCCAGGCGCGCATGTCCGCCCCCGACGCGCCGACGGCTCGGTAGAGCGCGATCTCGGTTCGGCGCTCGGCGACGAGCACGCGGAACGTGTAGGCGATGTTCGACGCCGACACGACGAGGAGCACGCCGGCGACGAGAGAGAGGAGCGCCATCACGCTCGTGACGAGGACGCTCACGTCTCGCGCGCGCGTGTCCTTCGGCGTGAGCTTCATCGTCTCGCCGACGGTGATGACCCGCGCGGTGTCGCCGCTGTCCTTCACCTTCACGACGACGCTCGAGAACTTCGCCGCGGCCGAGGGGCCGGCGTACTCGGTGTTCCAGCGTCGCACGACGCCGATGGGCAGCGTGACGCCGAGATCGATCGCGCGCTTCGAGACGCCGACGAGACGGGCCTTGATCGATCGCGGCGTCCCCGCCTTCGCCTTGCCGAGCGTGCTCTCCCCGAGGCGCATCGTGATCGTGAGCCCCTGCGCGCGCTCGACGAGCGTGCGGCCGATGGGAGGCAGGCGGTGCGCCGGCGCGATCGACTTGTCGAAGATCTCGATCAGGTAGTGCGAGACGATGACGGGCACCGGATCCGAGCACAAGCCGGTCTCCGCGCCCGACGGCAGCTCGCAATAGTGATCGGCCGCGCAATCGTCGTCCTTCTTGCAGGCGCCCTTCGCCTTCGGGAGCGGGTCCTCGAACGGGTTCGGTGCGTCCTTCAGCTCGTCCGCGACCAGCGACGGCTCGATGCCGTCGCCCACCATCTCGTGCGTGCCCACCTCGCGACCGAGGATCTCCTTGCCGCCGAACGCGCCCGCGGGAAACG
>CAYYKK010000183.1:472-9928 GCA_964467935.1 uncultured Polyangiaceae bacterium | reverse complement strand
TCGGGTAGACCGTCTCGACGCCGGGGACGGCCCTCAGCGGGGCCACTTGATCGTCGGTGATGCCTGGCTCGTCGCCGCCCCCGAACAAGAGCCCCGCGAGCCCGGGGTCCTCGCCCTTCGGCGGCTCGAGCTCGACCTGATCGATGGGGAACACGTCGCCGAGCAGCACGCTGCGGACGCCGAGCCCGAGCGCCAGGAAGAACACGAGCGCGGCCGTGCCCGCCGCGATCCCGAAGCCGCTCGTGAAGAGCGCGCCGCGCGTGCGCGTGAGGTCCCGACGAACGAGCGTGAAGAGCGAGACGATCCTCACGCCCCCTCCTGCTCGCGCTCGTCGCGCCGAGCGCCGGCGCGTCGCGCGCCGTCGACGAGCCGTCCTCCCTCGAGGCGGAGCGTCCGCGACGCCACGTCGGCGAGCTGGTCCGAGTGGGTCACCGCGACGATCGTGATCCCGTCCTCGGTGTTCAGCTCCTCGAAGAGCTCGAGCAAGCTGGCGGCCGTCGCCTTGTCGAGGTTGCCGGTCGGCTCGTCGCACAAGAGGAGCGGCGGCGAGTACAAGAGGGCGCGGGCGATCGCGACGCGCTGCCGCTGTCCGCCCGACAGGCGCACCGGTGAGTCGCTCGCGCGATCCGCGAGCCCGAGCCGATCGAGCAGCTCCATCGCGCGCGTCGCGAGCTTCTTGTCGCGCCGCCCGAAGAGCGCGGGGCAGAGGACGTTCTCCACGACGCTGAGGTGATAGAAGAGGTGGAACGCCTGGAAGATGAAGCCGACCTTCTCGCCGCGGAGACGCGCGAGCGCGCGATCGCCGAGCGAACGGAGATCCTTGCCGAAGAGCTCGACCTTGCCGTCGAAGGCGCGATCGAGGCCGCCGAGGATCCCGAGCAGCGTGCTCTTGCCCGACCCGCTCTCGCCGAGCACCGCCACGAGCTCGCCCTCGTCCACGTGCAGGGCCACGTCCGAGAGCGGGGTGCGCGTCGCGGCGCCGTCGGAGAAGCGCTTGGTCAGGCCCTCGCAGATCAAGATGGGCTGCGTCACGGGACGCCTCTTAGCACGGTCGACGGCGAGGCGGCGCGCGCGGGCGAGCGCGATCTCAGCCTGGTCCGCGCAGATAGGTCGCGAGCGCGTCGACGTCGTTCGCCGCGGAACGCGCCGCCGCGTCCGAGATCTCGCCGCGCCGAACGAGGTCGGCGAGCGAGCGCTCGAGGGTGATCATCCCGTCGCGTCGCCCCGCCTGCATCGAGCTGAGGACGTTCGCGAGCTTCCCCTCACGAAGGCCGTTCGCGATGCTCGGCGTTCCGCGCAGCACCTCCGCGGCGAGAGCGCGCCCGTCGCCCGACGCGCGCGGCACGAGGCGCTGCGACACGATCGCTCGGAGCGAGTCGGCCAGCTGCGTGCGGATCTGGGTCTGCCTTCCCTGCGGGCAGGCGTCCACGATGCGCTCGATGGCGGACGCGGCGCTCCGACTGTGCAGCGTCGTCAAGACGAGGTGCCCCGTCTCCGCGGCCGTGAGCGCGAGCGAGATGCTCTCCTCGTCGCGCATCTCGCCGACGAGGATGACGTCCGGATCCTCGCGGAGCGCGTCGCGAAGCCCCGTCGCGAAGTCGCGCGCGTCGCGGCCGATCTGCCGCTGCCGCACGAGGCTCAGGCCGCGCGCGGCGCGGACCGGCGGGCTGAGGTGGTACTCGATGGGATCCTCGAGCGAGACGAGGACGATGGAGCGCCTCGTGAGCGCCTCCTGCGCGATCGCCGCGATCGTGGTGCTCTTGCCCGAGCCCGTCGGCCCCGACACCACGACGAGGCCGTTCGGCAGGAGCGCGAGGTCGCCGATGGGCACCGGGAACGCGAGCGTGTCGAGCCGTGGCGGCTCGGGCGGCAGCATGCGAAACGCGGCGGCGAGCCCCCGCGAGGTGGGATAGGCGTTGCCGCGAACGCGCGGAGGTTGTCTCGCGATGGAGTCGTGCGGATCGCTCGCGAGCGGGACCTCGAGCGCGAAGTCGACCGAAGCGCCCGCCGTGAGCCTGTCCCTGCCCCGATCGTCGAGCGCGCCTTGGAGCAGCGCTTCCACGTCGACCGGGCCGTGATCGAACAGCTGGACGAGCCTTCCGTCGACGCGGACGACGGGCGCCTCGCGCTCCGCGAGGTGGAGATCGCTCGCGTGCATCGCCATCGCGCGCGCGAGCAGCGCCCTCAACCCGTCGCGTTCGGCGCCGCCCGTGCGCCCCTCGACCGCCGGGGCGCGTGGCTCCGCCGCGCTCGCCCCGGCGTCCCTCCCCTCGCTCGACCGCGGCGCCACTGCCATCGGGCGCTCGACCTGCGGAGGCGGAGCGAGCTGCGCTGCGGCCGGAACGGCGGGCGCGGAGCGCAGGAGGAACACCACGTCGATCCCCTGCGCCGCGTCGCCGCGCGGGGTGACGGTCATGCGGAAGGTCCCGATGCCCTGGACCTCGTGCATGACCTCGAGCCGCCTCTGAGCGCGGAGCTCGGCTTCGCCGGCGGGCGAGACGAGATCGCCGAGCAAGTGCCTCAACGTGTCGGCGGAGGTGTTCGGGATGGCGAGGCGCTTCGGCGCCCCGGTCGCGAACATCGCCGGCGCACGATCGGTCCCGAGGCGAAGCTCGTTCGCCCCCTCACGATGGACCAGGGCGAGGAGGCTGTCGACGTGGGGCATAGACCGAAAACCTCGCACGCTCCGCTTCATTCCGCACGGCGCGCGCACCCGCCGCCACGTCCCGACGCGGGGCGGCCCGCGGCGCCCCTGCGTCAGAGAGCGGTGACGACCGTCGCGTCGCGATCGACGGCGCGCTCGGCCTCTTCGATGCTGACCCGCCTCGCGGCGTCGGAGTCGGCGAGCCCGCGCGCGTCGATCCCGAGGAGCGACAGCACGAACGGAGGCGGCGTGAAGCCGAGCTCCGGCTCGCGCGCGAAGAGGGCGGCGAGGTGCTCCGCATAGGCGTGCGCGAGCTCCTTGAAGGCGATCTTGTCGAAGCTCGCGGCCTTCCTTCGGCTCGCGTACGCGGAGCCGAGCAGCGCGAGGAAGAGCACCTTGTAGAGCATGCGCAGCCGCGCGCGCTCCGCCGGCCCCTTGCCCTTCATCGCGTGCTTGAGGAAGTGCACGTTGAGCGGCACGTGGAACGACTCGTCGCGCGTCAGGATCGTGAGCATCGGCCGCACCGAAGGGTGCTTCACGCGCCCGAGCGCGAGGCGGTAGGTCGTCGAGCCGATCGTCTCGAACATCAGGTTCACGAGGACGATCGACTCCATGCGCTTCGCGCGCCCGTAGAGCTTGTAGAACGTGCGCGTCACGCGGCCCATCGGGCGGATGTCGCCGCCGATGTGCGCCATGAACTCGGTCAAGAGCTCGCGGTGCCAGCCCTCTTCGTCGCCGTAGAGGCGCAGCGTCTCCGCGAGATCGGGATCGATCGCGGCGACCTCTTCGGCGAGCTCGTGGGCCTGCCTGAGGCCCGACTCCTCGGCGCGGAACGCGGCGTTGAAGAACGCGATGGCCGACTCGCGCTCCGCGTCCGACTCCCAAGCGACGGGCGACGAGAGATCGAGCTTCTCGTAGTGGATGCGATCGCGGCGACGCTTGAGCGCGGCGAGCCACCAGCCAGTCGATCGATCGGAAGCGACGCGAGGTTCTGCGGCTTGCATAGAGGCGACGGGAACATACACAAAAGCGCGTACGATTCGCCAGCGTCGCGCAAATCTACGCGCCTCGGCCGAGGGGCCCTCCTGGCGCGTTCCTGCTCGCTCCGGCCTTCCCCCGAGGGGCCAGGCGCGAGCGTGCTCCTCCGCCCGCGGGCGCCTCGATCGGGGCCGAGCGATGGCCGAAGTGGCGGAAAAGGCGACCGCCCGCGGGGGTGTGGTACCGTCTCCTGGTGGCTGGAGAGCAGCTGGAGCTTCCCCTTCAAGGTACCGTACCGGCAACCGAGCCGACCCGTATCCCGAGGAGCAAGCGCGTCTTCGCCAACCGCAGCCTCAAGATGGCCGGCATCGACTGGGTCGGGTTCGACATGGACTACACCCTGGCCATCTACAACCAGGCGGAGATGGACCGGCTCAGCATCGAGGCGACGGTGCGCAAGCTCGTGGCCCGCGGCTACCCGGACGAGCTGACGACCGCGGACTACCCGATCGACTTCCCCATCCGCGGGCTGCTCATCGACAAGAAGTACGGCCACGTGCTCAAGCTCGACCGCTTCAAGCACGTGCAGAAGGGCTACCACGGGCTGCGCAGGCTCGAGCGGGACGAGCTGCGCGCGCTCTACCAGTCGAAGCGCGTCCGCAACACGAGCGCGCGCTTCCACTTCATCGACACGCTCTACGCGCTCAGCGAGGCGGCCGTCTACGCGAAGGTCGTCGACGTCCTCGAGGCGCGCGGCTACCCGACCGACTTCGCGAAGCTCTTCGAGGACATCCGCGAGTCGATCGACGAGGCGCACCGCGACGGCAGCATCATCGACGTGGTCGAGTCCGATCTGCCGCGGTTCGTCGATCGCGATCCCCTCCTCGCCCCGACGCTGCACAAGCTCCGATCGGCTGGAAAGAGGCTCTTTCTGCTCACGAACAGCCGCTGGCAGTACACCGAGAAGATGATGACGTACCTGCTCGGCGACGCGATGCCCGAGTACCCGAGCTTCCGTCACTACTTCGACGTCGTCGTCGTCGCGGCGCAGAAGCCCTCGTTCTTCCAGGGCGAGCGGCCGATCCTCGTTCGCGAGGGCGTCGACACGCGCCCCGCCACGCTGCCCCTCGAGCGCGGCGCGATCTACGAAGGCGGCAACCTCCAGGATCTCGAGCGCGCGCTCGGCGTGAGCGGCGATCGCATCCTCTACGTCGGCGATCACATCTACGGCGACATCCTCCGCTCACGACGCGAGAGCGCCTGGCGCACCGTGATGATCATCCAAGAGATGGAGGCCGAGGTCCTCGCGAACGAGGCGCGGCAGGAGGAGCACTTCCTCGCGACGGAGCTCGCGCTCAAGCGCGAGGAGCTCGAGGATCAGCTGCGCTTCTACCAGCAGCGCTTCAAGGACCTCACGAAGAAGATCGACGAGGCGCCGGCGACGCCCTCCGAGCGGGGCGCGCTCGAGGCGGAGCGAGGGCGGGTGAAGCGGAGCGTCGAGCGGATCCGCGGCCAGATGCGCGCGATCGACGCCGAGAGCGCGGACCTCGAGCGGATCATCGACGCCGAGTTCCATCCCTTCTGGGGCTCGCTCCTGAAGGAGTCGAACGATCGGTCGAGCTTCGGCGATCAGGTCGAGGAGTACGCGTGTCTCTACACGAGCCGGGTGTCGAACTTCAGCGCCTACTCGCCGCTCCAGCACTTCCGCAGCGCGCGCGACCGCATGGCGCACGAGCAGTAGCCGCACGACGCCGCGGAACGCTACGCTCGGGCGCGTGAGCGAGCGCGTGGTTCGTGAGGTCGAGACTCCGGCGGGCACGGCGCGCGTGACGTGGACCGGGGTGGGCGCGCCGGCGCGCGCCGCGTTGTTCCTCGGGCACGGCGCAGGCGGCGGGATCGACGCGCCGGATCTGGTCGAGATCGCGCGCGAGCTCGGCGCCGCGGGCGTCCACGTCGCGCTCGTCGAGCAGCCGTATCGCGTGGCCGGAAAGAAGCTCGCGTCCGACAAAGCGAAGCTCGACGCGGCGTTCGTCGCCGTCGTCGAGGCGGAGCGACCGAAGGACCTGCCCGTGTTCGTGGGCGGTCGGAGCGCGGGGGCGCGGGTCGCCTGCCGCACCGCGTCCGCGCTCGGCGCGCGCGGGGTCGTCGCGCTCGCCTTCCCCCTCGTCCCGCCGAAGGGCGCGTCGCCGTCGCGTCGACCCGAGCTCGTCGCGACGGGCGCGCCGACGCTCGTCGTGCAAGGCACCCGCGATCCTTTCGGCGGTCCCTCCGACCTGACGAGCGGGGCGGCGCTGCCGCCGTCGATCCGGATTTCTCCGGTCGACGCGGCCGATCACTCGTTCCGCGTCCTGCGCGCGAGCGGCCGGCCGCAGCGCGTCGTCTACGCCGAGGTCGCGGCGACCGTCCGCGACTTCGTGCTCGGCCTCGTCGACTGAGCGCGCCCGAGAGCGGGAAGTCGAGCGTTTTCGCGCCTCTCGCCGAGACCAGGGTGAGCGGTGACGGGTGCGCGCGTTTTCGGTCGACGGGCCTTTCCGTGCTAGTCTCGAACGGCGCGCGCCGCTTCACTCGGGGGCTTCGACTCACCCATGTCGCACGACCAAGAATCCGCTTACCAGCCGGGCCAGATCATCGCAGGCAAGTACCGGGTGGATCGCACGCTGGGCGTCGGCGGTTTCGGCGTCGTGGTCGCCGCGACGCACATGCAGCTCGAGGAGCGCGTCGCGATCAAGATCCTGCTGCCCGAGGCGGCGAAGAACCCCGCTGCGGCGGAGCGCTTCCTGCGCGAGGCGAAGGCCGCCGTGCGCATCCGAAGCGAGCACGTCGCGCGCGTCACGGACGTCGGCACGTTCTCGGCGAGCGACGGCAGCCAGACACCCTACATGGTGATGGAGTACCTCGAGGGTTGCGACCTCTCCACGCTCGTCAAGACGCGCGGCGCGCAGCAGATCCACGACGTCTGCGAGTTCGTCATGCAGGCGTGCGAGGCGATCGCGGAGGCCCACGCGCTCGGCATCGTGCACCGCGATCTGAAGCCCGCGAACCTATTCCTCACCCACCGCGTCGACGGCGCGCCGTGCATCAAGGTGCTCGACTTCGGCATCTCGAAGATCACGACGACCAACGAGGCCGACAAGGGGATGACGAAGTCGAGCGACGTGATGGGCTCGCCCTATTACATGTCGCCCGAGCAGATGCGCTCGACCCGCGCCGTCGACGCGCGGAGCGACATCTGGGCGCTCGGCGCGATCCTCTACGAGCTCGTCGCCGGGGCGCCGCCCTTCGACGGCGAGACGATGACGGCGCTCATCGTCAACATCATGCAGGAGGCCCCGCGCGATCTGCTCTCACGACGGAGCGATCTGCCGCGGCCGCTGCACGAGACGATCCTCCGCTGCCTGCAGAAGGATCCGGGCGCGCGCTTTCAGGACGTGTCCGCGCTCGCGTACGCGCTCGCGCCCTTCGCTCCCGCGCGCGCGCAAGGCGGCCTCAGCCGCGTCAGCGCGGCGCTCCATGGCGCGCAGACGCCGGGCGGCTCGCGAGGATCACGTGGCAGCCTCCCGAACGCCACCGTCCCGGGCGCGCCTGCCGCGTTCGGTGGATCGCAGCCCTTCGTCGGCTCGCAGCCCGTGAGCGGGCACCCGGTCAGCTCGCACCCGATGGGCGCCCCGGCGAGCATGCCGCCGAGCGGCAGTGTGCCGCCGATGGCGGGCGAGGAGCCGGTGCCGCCGACGGTCATCCCTGGGGTGCCTTACCAACACTCGATGGGCGCGGGCTCCGCGTCGCATCCCCCGACCCTCATCGGCGGCGTCGGCGCGCCTGCGGCGACGGCGATGGGGCTCCCGCTCGGGGTCTCGCAGGTGTCGCAGGTCCCGCCGCAGGCGTTCGCGGGGACGTTCTCCGGACAGCAACCGAAGCCATCGCGCACGCCTCTCATCGTGGGCCTCAGCGCGATCGTGATCGGCGCGGTCGCGGCGTCGGGCTTCATCGTGATGCGCGAGCGAGGCGGGCAGACGGGCCAACAGAGCGCCGGCGTGGTCGCCTTGCCGACGACGACGACGACGAGCACGACGAGCACGGCGGCAGCAGCGACGGCGACGCCGCCCCCGACCGCGAGCGCAGCACCCGTCGTCGCTCCTGCCGAGACGAGCCCCGCCCCCGGGCCCGTGAGCAAGCCGGGGCAGCGGCCGCCGCCGCAGCACGCTTCGGCGATCCCGGTCACCACCGCTCCGCCTCCGCCGCCCCCGGTCGTGACGACCGAGCCACCGCCGACCACGAAGCCTCCGCCGCCGACGCCTCCGCCTCCACCGCCCCCGGTGCAGACCGCGAAGCCGGGGCTCTTCGACACGCCTCACTGACGCGGGCACGACACGCCCCTCGCGTCTCGACGTTCGAGCCGGGTCGTTCGGATCGGGTCATTCGGGTCGGGTCGCGAACGCGATGCAAGGAGGCTCGCGCGGGCGCGCGAGAGCACGTCTTCGTCGGGTCTTCGACCGGAAGAAATCCTGCGACGATGATGTGGGCCCACGGCCTTTGGGATAGAAAGAGGTCCATGCGACCCTCCCTTCGGCTCGGTCTCCGAACCCTCTCCGCCGTGATCACCATCGCCGCACTGTCGACCGCCGCGCCGGTGACTGCGCTGGCCGGTGAAGGCGACGCGGCGGACTCGCCCGACGCGGCGCAGGCCGACAAGCTCTTCGAAGAGGGGCGCAAGCTGATGACCGACGGTCGGTACGCCGAGGCCTGTCCCAAGTTCGAGGAGAGCCAGCGGCTTCGCCCGGGCATCGGCACGCTCTTCAACATGGCCGACTGCCACGAGAAGGCCGGGAAGCTCGAGCTCGCGTACGACGAGTTCAAGGAGGTCGTCGAGCGCACGAAGGCCGCGCTGCAGCCCGATCGTCAGAAGGTCGCCGAGGATCGCATCGCGTCGCTCGAGGCGCGCCTCTCGCGTCTGGTGATCTCGGTGCCGGCGACCCACGTGAAGGTCACCGTCTCGCTCGACGGAACGGTCCTGCCGCCCGATCACCTCAACGTGCCGCTCGTCGTGACGGCGGGGGATCACGACATCAAGGCGTCCACCGATCGCGACGAAGGCGAGCCGTTCGAGACGAGCGTCGCGCTCCCCGGGGGCGGCAAGACGACCACGGTCGCGATCCCCATCTCGCCGGGCGCGAAGATGAAGCGTCGCACCGGCATGATCGTGGCCGGCGGTGTGCTCATGGGCGTCGGCGTCGCGGCCGGCGTCGGCACCGTCTACCTCGCGACGCAGGGCGATCCCGCGCCGGGGCCGGTGATCGGCCTCGGCGTGCTGTCGCTCGCGTCTCTCGCGGTCGGCATCCCGCTGTTCGCGGTCGGCATGAAGAAGCGACCGGTCGTCGATCGGCACGCGCTGCTGCTCCCCGCTTCGCCGGTGCCCGAGATCGGCGTGGGCGCCGGGAGCGCGACGGCCACGTGGCACTTCTAGTCTGCAGCGACTAGTCTTCACTCGCATGCCGCGATCCTCCGGCTCCGTGCTCGCTCGTGCGATCGCGCTCGTCGCGGTGGTGGCGGTGTCGGTGGGGACGGCGTGCGGCGACCCGGCCGCCGCGCGCGCCGACGGCAACTGGGCGACGAGCCGCGCCGAGGAGCTCTGCGCCCAAGGCCAGTCGCATCGCGCGGGCGGCGAGGTCGACGTGGCGCTCGATCGGTTTCGCCAGGCCATCGAGATCGATCCGACCTTCGGTCCCGCGTACCTCGCGCTCGGTGGGCTGCGCGAGGCGACGGGGGATGTCGACGAAGCCGAACGCACCTACGCCGCAGGCATCGATCACGTCGCGGGCTTCGCCGACGGCTTGCTC
>CAYYKK010000183.1:0-462 GCA_964467935.1 uncultured Polyangiaceae bacterium | reverse complement strand
CAATAATCGCCGTGACGCCCGCGTGTTTCAACGCGCCGACGGCTTGCTCGCGCGCGCCGCGCTACGCCTCCGCGCCGGGCGTGGCGACGCCGCCCTCGCCGACTTCCTCGCGGCGCTCGCCCTTCGGGCGACCGACATCGACGTCGCGCGCAGGGTCCGGGACGCGAGCATCTCGCTCGGCCGGTTCCCGCTCGCGCTCGCGACGTCGCGTCGGCTGGTGTCGCTCTCGGCGGCGCAGGGTGACGTCGCGACGGAGCACGAGGCGCGCGTGACCGCCTCGGCCCTCTCCGAGCTCGTCGGCTTCGCCGATCCGGTGGTGGATGGAGAGGGTCGCAACCCCGTCCGCGCGGCGCTCGCACGCTCGGCGGCGCCGCACAAACGCCGCCCCTCGCCCGCGCGTCCCGCGCTCGGGTCCGCCCGGCAGGCGGCGACGGCTCGGACCAAAGAGGCCCGCGTCGAATC
>CAYYKK010000182.1:0-14152 GCA_964467935.1 uncultured Polyangiaceae bacterium | reverse complement strand
ATCGACGTCGACGCCGGCCCCGGCGGCGCATCGACCGCGCCCCCCGAAGAGCGTGCGACGACCGACTCCGCCGCGCCTACCGAGCCTCCGCCTCCGGCCGCGATCGACGTCTCCGTCCAAGAGCGCCGCCCGCCGCCGAGCCGCGGCGCCTCCGACATCCCGATCCAGGTCGGCCAGCTCCGGGTGGTTCCGCGCAAGGACGCGAGCTCGTTCCTCTCGATGGCGCCCGGCTTCTTCCTCACCAACGAGGGCGGCACCGGTCACGCCGAGCGCATCTACCTGCGCGGCTTCGACGCGCGCGAAGGGCAAGACGTCGAGATCTCGCTCGACGGCGTGCCGCTGAACCAGAGTGGCAATTACCACGGTAACGGCATTGCAGATACGGGCTTCATCATCCCCGAGCTCGTCGAGGCGGTGCGCGTGAACGAGGGGCCGTTCGATCCGAGGCAGGGCAACTACGCCGTCGCGGGGAGCGCCGACTACCACCTCGGGCTCGCGCGACGCGGCCTCACCGCCAAGACCACGTACGGCAACTTCAACACCGCGCGAATGCTCTTCCTCTGGGGCCCCGACGGCATGAGCAATGGCACGTTCGCCGGCGCGGAGCTCTACACGACGGACGGCTACGGTCAGAACCGCGACGCGAAGCGCGCGAGCGGGATGGCCCAATACGAGGGAGCCATCGGCGAGCACGGCTCGTACCGCATCCTCGCGACCGGCTACGGCGTGAAGTACCACCAGGCCGGTCCGCTCCGCGAAGACGACGTGAAGGCCGGCCGCAAGGGCTTCTACGACACGTACGACACGAGGCAGGGAGGGAGCGCGTCTCGCTTCGGCCTCTCCGGCGACGTGCAGGTGAAGTCGGGCGACATCCTCTGGTCACAGCAGCTCTTCTTGTCGCGCTCCACGTTCGGCTTGCGAGAGAACCTCACCGGGTTCCTGCTCGACACGCAGGAGCCGCAGCAGCAGCCGCACGGACAGCGGGGAGACCTCTACGACCTCGACAACCGCTTCGTGACGTACGGCGCGAAGGGATCCGGTCGCATCAGCGGCAAGCTGTTCGGTCAGAAGCAGGAGCTCGAGCTCGGCTACGCCGCACGCGGTGATCACGTCGACGCGCTGCGCGAGCGGCTGCTCGACGGCACCAACGTCCCCTACGCGAAGGACGCCGATTTCACCTCCGACCTGGGCGACTTCGGCCTCTTCGCCGACGCCCAGATGAAGCCCGCGAGGTGGCTGACGTTCCGCGGCGGGCTCCGCGCGGACGCGTTCACGTACGACGTCCGCAACAACTGCGCCGTTCGCACCGTCTCGCGCCCCGATCCGCAGAACCCGCCTGGTGACGTGAGCTGCCTCGATCAGCAGCGGTTCGGTACGCACCGCGAGCCCGACCAGCACAACTCGACCGCGAGCGTGAAGCTGATGCCGCGCGGCAGCGTCATCCTCGGCCCCTTCGCGGGCTTCTCCCTCTCCGGCAGCGCCGGCCTCGGGGTGCGCTCGGTGGACCCGAGCTACGTCGCGCAGGACGTCGCGACGCCGTTCGCGTCAATCACCTCGTACGAGGGCGGCGTGACGTTCCTGCACTCCTTCACCTCGATGAGCGTCGAGGCGCGCTCGATCTTCTTCGGGACGCACGTCGATCGCGACCAGATCTTCAGCGAGACCGAGGGGCGCTCCATCATCGGCGGCGGCACGACGAGGAGCGGGTGGTCCGGCTCGGCCCGGCTCACGGGCGACTTCTTCGACACGTCGACCAGCGTCACGCTGGTGAAGTCGCGCTTCGACGACACGGGCCTCTTGGTCCCCTACGTGCCCGACGTCGTCGTGCGCTCCGACTCCGCGCTCTTCCACGAGCTGCCCTTGCCGACGCTGCTCGCGAGCCACTTCAAGGGCACGGCGGGGCTCGGGGTCAACTTCATCGGCAAACGCGCGCTGCCCTACGGCCAGCGGAGCGACACGATCTTCACGCTCGACGGTCAGCTCGGCGTGTCGTGGAAGTGGCTCACGTTCGAGGCGGAGATGCAGAACATCCTCGGCACGCAGTATCGGCAAGCCGAGTACAACTACGTCTCCGATTTCAAGAGCCAGCCCGCGCCGACGCTGGTGGCCGCGCGACACTTCATCGCGGGCGCGCCGCGAACCGTTCTGTTCTCCCTCACCGGCAACATCGGAGGCTCGTGATGATCTCCCGACGCGCCTTCCTCGCGCTCCCCGCCGCGCTCGCGTCGCTCTCGTCGAGCTCGTGCGTCGGCTCGACCGGAGGCGACCTGCTCTCCTTCCGCGCGTTCGCCGCGGGCCCACCCGACGCCGTCGCCGGGAGCCCATACGCGTTCACGTCGAGCCGCGGCTTCGCGATCACGCTCACGCGCGCGAAGCTGCACGTCGGCGCCGTCTATCTGAACCGCGCGAGGCCGACGTCGGTGTCCTCGGAGACCGCGTGCACGCTCGCCGGCATCTACGTCGCGCAGGTCTCGGGCCCCGCCGACGTGGACGTGCTCGATCCGTCGCTCCAGCCCTTCTCGGTGGAGGGCTTCGCGACGACCGACTTCGCGCCGACCGGGGAGGTGTGGCTGATGGGCGGCGACATCAACACGGCCGCCGATCCGACGGTCATCCTCGACGTCGCCGGGATCGCGAGCAAGGACGGCGCGGACTATCCCTTCGAGGCCGCCCTGACGATCGGCGACAATCGGCTCCCCGCGGTGGCCGACCCCGCGCTCCCAGGATCGAAGCCGATCTGCAAGCAGCGCGTCGTGACGCCGATCGAGACCTCGATCACGCCGTCGAGCGGCGGCCAGCTCGTGCTGCGGGTCGATCCGCGCGGCCTCTTCGCGAACGTCGACTTCACCCGCCTCGAGAAGGACGGCGACGTCTATCGCTTCCTCGACTCGAACGACGACCAGCCGAGCCTCAACCTCTATCTGGGGCTCCGCGCCAGCGCGGGGACGTACTCGCTCGCGTGGGAGCCCGCGACCTCGACGAAGGGCGGTGCACCGTGAGGCGCGCGCTCGTCTCCCTCGCGGCGATCGGGCTCACCGCGCTCGGCGTGAGCGCGTGCAGCGGCTCGTCCTCGAACGGCGGCACGGTGAAGATCCAGGTGAGCGGCGAGGACCTCGGCTACGCGGGCATCTCCTTCCCGGGCGATCCGACCATCGAAGACGGATGGGCGCTCTCGTTCGATCACGTGCTCGTGAGCTTCGGCGACGTGCGCCTCTCGGAGAACCCGGACAAGTCGCCGAGCGATCCCTCGCTCGTCGACCAGGTCGTCGCGCGCGCCCGCGGCCCGTGGCTCGTCGACCTCGCGGTGCCCGGCGGCGAGGTCGGCGCGGACGGCACGAGCAAGGCGACGCTGGTGACGCGCCTCACGAACGAGAACGAGAACGGCGGAGCCCCTTTCGAGGCCGATCGACGCTATGCGTTCAGCTACGACACGATCGTCCCCACCGCCGGGATCGAGCGGCTCGGCGTCCCTGCGTCGGCCGAGCCCTTCGTGGCGGAGATGATCGCCTCGCACTACACGGTCCTCTACGTCGGCACCGCGACGTGGAAAGGGACGGCGAGCTGCGAGTCCTCCTCCCCCGATTACTTCGCGAACGGGTTCCCGACCACGGTGCGGTTCGAGCTCGGGTTCGCGACGCCGACGTCGTACGAGAACTGCCAGAACCAGAACAACGACGGCGAGCCGCTCGCCGGCGAAGGCTACCAGCGCGGCATCGCGGTGAAGGCGAACGCCGAGGCGCTGGCCCAGATCACTTTCCACCTCGACCATCCGTTCTTCTCCGACGTCGAGCACGATCCGAACCTCTTCTTCGACACGTTCGCGGCGGCCGCCGTCGGCCGTCCGGAGGGCTCGGTGGTCCGCCTCGAGGATCTCGAGGGGATCGATCCCACGGCGCTGACCGACGCGCGAGGCACCCCGCTGCCGTGGCGCTCGTGCGACGGCACCGCGCTCCCGTCTTCCGCGCAGCGCTCGGTCGCGACGGGCAGCTTGGCGATCGATCCCGCCGCGCCGCCGCGCGTCGCGCTCCGAGGGCTCGGCGACTTCGTCCGCTACGTCGAGAGCACGCAGGGCCACATGAACGGCGGCGAGGGCATCTGCTTCGTCCGCAGGAACTACCCCTCCCCCCTCTGATCCCGGCGGGCCGCGACGCCTCGACCATCGGCGCCTTAAGCTCCGGCCCCGATGTTCCGTGGGACGAGGGAGACCATGCGTCCGAGCGCCCTCGCCCAGTTCGTCGATCGACAGCTGCCGTACGATCTTCGTGGAGGAGCCACCGTCGAGAGTCGGCGTGCGCGTCGCTTCGTCGTGACGGCGTTCGCGATCGTCGTCTCGGGCCCGCTCGTCTCGATCGGCCTGTGGGTGGGCGGCGCCCCTCCCTACGGCGCCAGCGCGCTGCTCGCCTCGTTCGCCGCGGTCGTGTGGACGTACGAGTCGCTCGGCGACACGTTCCGGCGGCGCGTCGCGAACCTCGCCGACGCGCTCATCGACGCGCGCGACGCCGCGGAGCTCGAGAGCGAGCAGCTTCGATGGACGCTCGACAACGTCGCGCAAGGCGTCCTGACCGTCGAGCCCGACGGCACGCTCGCGATCGATCGCTCCGCCGCGATCGTCGGCATGTTCGGCGAGCCCGAGCTCGGACAGAAGCTCTGGGAGTATTTCGCGCGCGTCGATCCCGCGTTCGCGGTCTCGCTCGAGGGCGCGTGGCGAGCGCTGGTGGACGAGAAGCTCCCGATGGATCTCGTCCTCTATCAGCTCCCGCGGCGCATCTCGGGCCGGACCCGGCACTACGAGGTCGAGTACCGTCCCACGATCGCGACCGACCGGCTCTCGAACCTGCTCGTCGTGGTGAGCGACGTCACGGACGGCGTCGCGCGCGAGCGCGCCCAAGCGCGGGAGGCCGACACGCTCGGTGTCTTCGCGCAGTTCGTCGCCGATCGCGCCGGCTGTGCGGAGCTCTTTCGGGAGGTCGACGGGCGGGTCGCGAGGTTCTGCGCCGACGCGGCGCTCTACGACGCCACGACCGCTCCGCGTGAGCTCTACGCGCTGAAGGCGTCGGCGAGCACGCTCGGGGTCGCGAGCCTCTCGTCGGTCTGCCACGAGATCGAGGCGCGACTCCGCGAGAGCGGCGCGCCCGTGCGCTCGAGTGAGCTCGGGCGCATCCGCGAGACGTGGGCCGACTTCGCGTCGCGCCTCGGCCCGTGGCTCTCGCCCGACGCGTCACGCGATCTGCAGGTCAACGCCGACGACCAAGAGCTCCTGCGGCAGGCGATCCTCGCGAACGCGCCGCGCACGGAGCTGCTCTGGCTCGTGGATCGCTGGAAGCACGAGCGCACGCAGCCCCGACTGCTCCGCCTGGCGGAGCACGCCAAGGCGCTCTCTCGACGCCTCGGCAAGGGCGACGTCGAGGTGCTCGTCGTCGACGAGGGCACGCGACTCGACCCTGCGTGCGCCGGTAAGTTCTGGGCCGCGTTCGCGCACGCCGTTCGCAACGCGGTCGATCACGGGCTCGCGCCCCCCGCGGCGCGCGACGGGAGGCTCCCCTCGATCGTGCTGCGCGCCTTCGAGGCGGACGGCGAGGTCGCGATCGAGGTGAGCGACGACGGGCGCGGCGTCGATTGGACCAAGGTGGCGGTCGAGGCGCGGCGGAGAGGCCTCCGCGCCGCGAGCCGTCCCGAGCTCGAGGCCGCGCTCATGACCGAAGGCTTCAGCACGCGAGGGATCGCCGACGCGCAAGCTGGGCGCGGCGTCGGCCTCGCGGCGCTGCGCGCCACGTGCGAGAGCCTCGGCGGTCGCGTGCACATCTTCTCCGAGCCCGGCGGAGGGACCACCGTGCAGTGCCGGTTGCCTGGGATGGGCGCGCGGCCCGTCGTCTCGATCCCCCCGGTCACGAGCCAATCGACGATGCGCAGGCTCCCGCTCACGCCCATCCAAGGCGGCGCAGGCCGCGCCGCCGGCTGACCTGCAACGCCGGCCGACCCGCACCGCCGGCCGACCCGCGCGCTGGCCGACCCGCACCGCCGGCCGACACGCACCCGTCACGGCGCGCCACAGCCGGCCGACGATCAGTTGCCGACGAGCCCGATCCAGGAGTTCCGGTGTCCGTCGCGGGACGCGACCACGTAGAAGACCTCGGCCTTGTACTGGGACGCGGCGAGCACCTCGATGTCGAGGTGCAGCGTCTGACCGTTCTGCCCCTGATCGACGTCGAACGTGAGCGCGAGCTTCTGTCCGCCGCCCTGGAACATCGAGCCGTCGAACGCCTCCACGGTGAACGGTCCGCCGGTCGGAGCGTCGCTGAAGAGCTTCACGTCGATGGTCTTGGTCTGTCCCACCGGGATCTTCACGCCGCGGATCGTGAGCCCTCCTCCGAAGTTGATGAAGTCCGGCAGCACGGGCACCGCGTTGAAGTACGGGATCGTCGCGTCGCGGGGGACGCACGGATCGTGGCCCGCCTTCGCCGACGCGTTCGACCACGATCGCTGCACGACGAACGGCAGATCGGGGAACGTCGTGTCGACGCCGTCGTTCTGCGTGCACATGTCGCCGACCTCGCCGCCGCCGATCGCGAGCCCCCAGTAGAAGTGGTTGTCGTCGTTCTGGGAGTACGCCGGCGACGTCATCGGGAGGGGATCGGTCACCGCCTCGACGAGCTCGTGGCTCGCCGCAGCGGTGACCGCGTCGAGCCCGTTGAAGCCGTTGAAGGAGTTGCAGCGCGGCACGACGGCGTACGCGACCGGGAGGCTCCCGTGCGCCGCGTCGAGCACGAGGTTCGAGTGGTAGCCGCCGAACTGCTGGCAGCTCTTCTCGACGCCGCTCTGCCCGCCGCTCAACGTGACCGTGACGCCGGCAGGGTAGTAGAGGATGTAGAGCGAGCTCGCGTCTGGCGCCGGGAACGCCGGATCGCCGCTCTCGAGCTTGCCGGCGAGCCACGTCTGGATCTCCGAGTCGTCGATCGTGGTCGGCGCGGCCTCGGTGAGGACGATCGGATCCGTCGAGGTCGAGGCGCCGACGCCGTACTCCGCCGTCACCTGCTTCCAATAGTCCGAGGCGAGCACCGCCGTGGAGAACGTGGTGAGCGACGCGCGCATCGTCGCGTCGTCGGAACCGAACAGGATCGGGTGCACGACGGGCGTCGCGAGCACCGGCCCGGCGGAGGTCACGACCTCCGGCGGCGCGGGGTGCGGCGCGGGGTACTGGTCGCTCGGCTGCCCGATGTCGGGGCCGCCCGTGCTGCTCGTCACGCTCGTGACGGCGTGCGAAGAGGTCGTCGACGAGGTGGTCCCCGTGCCGCCCGTCCCGGCGCTGGTTCCGTCGGTCACACCGGAGCCGCAAGCCGCGACGAAGAGCGCCGCGGCCGCGACGAACGCGAGTCTGGTTCGCATGGCGGATCTCAGTTGCCGACGATGCCGATCCAACGGTGCCGCACGTTGTTCTGCGACGCGGTGATGAAGAACGGCTCGGCCTTGTATTGGTTCGCGGCGAGCACGTTGATCGTCAGGTGGAGCGTCTGCCCGTTCTCCCCCTGGTTCACGTCGAAGGACAGATCGAGCGTCGTGGAGCCGCCTTGGAACATCGCGGCGTCGACCGCGTCGACCGTGAACGGGCCGTTCGTGGGGCCGTCGCTGAAGAGCTTCACGTCGATGGTCTTCGACTGGCCCACGGGGATCTTGACGCCCTTGAAGACGAGCCCGCCGCCGAGGTTGATCTGGTCGTTCAGCACCGGCACGCCGGCGAAGAAGACCTGCCCCGCGGGCGCGGGCAAGCACGGGTCGTGGCCCTTGAGGATCGAGTTGTTCGACCAGCTGCGCTGCGTCGCGTAGCCGATCTCGGGGAGGTTCACGTTCGCGCCCTTGCCGAACGCGCACATGTCGCCGACCTCGCCGCCGCCGAGCACGAACTCCCAGTAGATGTGGTTGATGTCGACCTGACCGTACGCGGGCGCGACGAGCGGGAACGGATCGGTCGCCGCCTCGATGAGCTCGTGGCTCGCGGCGGTGGTGACGGCGTCCATGCTCCCGCAGCGCGGCACGACCGCGTAGGGCACGTCGAGGCTCCCGTGCGCCGCGTCGAGCTTGAGGCTCGAGTGATAGCCGCCGAAGCCGCCCGCGACGCAGCTCTGACTCACGCCGCCTTGGCCGTCGGGGAGCGAGATCGAGACGCCGGACGGGTAGTAGATGATGAAGAGCGTGTTGTTCGTCGGGGCCGGGAGCGTCGCGTCGTTCCCGTTCAGCTTGGCGCCGAGCCACGCCTGGATCTGATCGTCGGTGATGCTCGGGGCGACCGCTTCGTCGAGCTCGACGGGAGCGAGCGTGGTCGCGGGGCCGACGCCGTACTCGGCGGTCGTCGTGGTCCAATAGGTGCCGGCGGCGACCTTGGTCGAGAAGTCCTCGATGCTGGTGCGCGACGCGGCGTCGTCGCTCTTGAAGAGCAACGGCACGATCACGGGAGCGGTCATGACGGCGCCGCCCGAGAAGGCGACCTGAGGCGGCGCGGGATGCGGCGCAGGATAGGTCGTGCTCGGCTGACCGATGTCGGGCGCCCCCCCGGTGCCCGTTCCGGTCGAGGACGTCGCCCCCACGGTCACGCTCGTCGCTGCTGCGCCGCCCGTGCCGGTCGCGCTCGTCGAGCCGGTCGGCGTCTCGACGGACGACGAGCAGCCGAGCGCCGAGAGACTTCCACTGATCAGGACGAGAGGCAGCGTACGCATCGAGGGGACTCCTTGGGGGTTCGGAGGAGGGGGCTCCGACGGAGGGTGAAGCGCGGCGCATCCGCGCGGAGCGGAGGAGCCGCTCGGCAGCCCGAGGGGTCGGCGACCGAGGCGGCGAACTCTTCGCCAACGGCTTCGCCCGCGCAAGATCGAAGTTCCTTCGAAGGCCTCAGAATGGATCCAAGACGTGACGCGCTGCTCCGTCACGTCCCGACCGTCGCGGCGCCCCCGACAAGACTCGAACTTGTGGCCTTCGGTTTAGGAAACCGCTGCTCTATCCACTGAGCTACGGGGGCAAATCGTCGTGAATCCCTAGCGGATGTGCGCCCCGTGCTCAACCTCCTTGTCGCCCGAGGCGCGACCGACGGAGCTCACCGACGTTCGAGCTCCCCGCCGGGCTGACGGTCGAGCTTCCGTGCGCGTAAGATCGCGCGCGATGAGCGAGGCCCCCGAGTACTCCTTCGACGACCTCTTCCACGCGGACGAGTATCTCTACTTCCTCGCCGAGACGCTCGCGGAGGAGAACACGCCGGCGCAGGTCGACTTCCTCGAGCGCGCGCTCGGGATGAGCGCGCCGATGCGCGTGCTCGATCTCGGCTGCGGTCACGGGCGCCACGCGAACGAGCTCGCGCGACGCGGGTACCGACCGGTCGGCATCGATCTCGTCGAGGGCTTCGTGGCGCGCGCTCAGGCCGACGCGGAGCGCGAGGGCCTCGCTTCGCAGTTCGTCCGCGCCGATCTCCGGAGCTTCCGCGCCGACGAGGTCTTCGATCGCGCCATCTGCCTCTTCGACGTGCTCGGCTTCTTCACCGACGAAGACCACGAGCTCATCCTGCACAACGCGCTGTCGGCTCTGTCGCCGGGGGGCAAGCTCCTCTTGGACGTGCGCACGCGCGAGTGGATGACCCGCATCCCGCCGGTCTCCGTGCACGACAAGGGCAACGGCGACATGATGATCGATCGCGTCGCCTTCGATCTCGAGAGCGGCCGGCTCGTCGACCGACGCACGTTCGTCCGTGACGGCAAGGTCCGCTCGGTCACGTTCTCGGTCCGCCTCTACGCGTTCACGGAGCTCCGCACGCTCCTCCGGTCTCTCGGATTCCGCGTCGACGCCGCGTACGGCGGCTACGACGGATCGCCGCTCTCCCTCACGAAGAACCGCACGCTGATCGTCGCGAGCAAGCCGGGCGAGTGACGCGCGCGCGACGCTGGAAGAACGCGCTCGTCACGGGCGCCTCGAGCGGCATCGGCCGATCGCTGGCGATCGACCTCGCGCGCCGTGGCGTGCCCGTGATCCTCGCGTCGCGCAGGACGCGCGCGCTCTCGGAGGTCGCCGCCTTCATCCGCGGTGCCGGGGGCTCGGCGGACGTCGTCGCGATGGACGTCTCCGACACCGAGCAGACCGTCTCGACGCTGCGCGCCCTCGACTCGCAGCGCGGAGGTCTCGATCTCGTGATCGCCAACGCCGGCGTGGGCGCGGCGCGCGAGGGGCTCCCCTCGTACGCGTGGGAGACGATGCGCGACGCTCTCCACACGAACCTCTGCGGCGCGGCCGCGACCCTCACGGCGGTGCTGCCCCGCATGGTCGAGCGTGGCTTCGGCCACGTGGTCGGCATCGGATCGCTCGCTTCCTACGGCGCGCTCCCCGAGTCGGAGGCGTACTGCACGCCGAAGGCCGGGCTCGCCATGCTGCTCGCCTGCCTCAGCCTCGATCTCGCCGGCACCGGCGTCGCCGCCACGCACGTCGAGCTCGGCTTCGTCCGCACGCCGATGGTCCGCCACAGCACCCACCCGATGCCGCAGCTCGCGGAGCCGGAGGTGGTCGCGCGCAGGGTCGTGGACGAGCTCAGGAAGGCGCCGCGCACCATCGTGTACCCCCGCGCCCTCGCGACCGCCACGGCGCTCCTCGCCGCGCTGCCGCCACCCGTTCGCGAGGCGATCGCAGTGCATACTCGTCGCAACAGAAGCTGAGATTCGACTCCGACGAACGGCGCGGGGGCGCCGCCGCGGGCTGCTATGCTGCCGCGCATGTTGGCGCGCCTCCTCGAGCCCGAGGTGATGGACACCGTCGAAGACGCGGAGGAGTACGACGCGATGGACTTCCGCGAGGCGAACGCGCGCTTCGCCGAGGCGGCCGTCGCGCTGCTGTCGAATCGGCGCGCCCCGCGCGTCCTCGACCTGGGCACGGGCACCGCGCAGATCCCGCTCCTCGTCTGCGACGCACACCCCACCGCGACGATCGTCGCGGTCGATCTGTCCCGAGCCATGCTGGACGTCGCACGACGGCGGGTCGCGGCGAGCCCCCACGGCGCGCGGATCGAGCTCCGGCTGGGCGATGCGAAGGCGGCGGGGGCGGAGCACGGCGCGTTCGACCTCGTCATGTCGAACTCGGTCGCGCACCACATCCCGGATCCGACCGACCTGTTCGCGCAGATCGCGCGGGCCGTCCGCCCGGACGGCGCGATCCTCGTCCGCGACCTGCACCGGCCGACCAGCGCGGAGGAGGCGTGGGCGATCGTCGAGCGCGTCGCGCCGAACGACACCCCGAAGCAGAAGCAGCTGTTCTTCGACTCGCTTCACGCCGCCCTCACCGTCGACGAGGTCCGCTCGATGGCCGGGGCCGCGGGCCTCGACGGGACGTCGATCGCGATCGTGTCGGACCGGCACTGGAGCCTCGAGCGGCCCTCCCGGGCGCTCCGTCGCGACGCGGCGGATCCTCGCTGAGGGTCGAGCCGATGGGGCGCATCGAACTCTGGGCATCGAGGCTCCGGCGCGCAGGCAGAGAAGCCCAGCGCGCGCTCGCGCGCGAATGGAGCCGTACGAAGAGCCGTCTCGGACCGCCGAAGGTGCGGCTCGTGTTCGATCCGCGCTACCGGGTGCCGGACAACGAGCTCGCCGATCCCGCGCGTGGCCAGAAGATCCTCGACCACCTCGACGCGCGAGGGTGGCTGTCGCCGGCGAACGTGCTCGCGCCGCCGCCGCTCACGATGCGCCAGCTGCTCCGCGTCCACGATCGGAGCTATTTGGAGGGCCTCGACGACCCGCGAGGCGTGGGCGCCGTGTTCGGAGGGATGACGTTCTCGGCGGAGCGGTCGGCCGCCTTCCTGGTCGCGCAGCGCTGGGCGACGTCGGGCACGGTGCACGCGGCCCGCGTCGCCGTCGGGTTGTCGAGCGGACGAGGCGCGCCGCTCGAACGTCGATCGCCGAGACAGCCCCGCGCGCCCCACGGCCCCATCGTCAACTTGGGCGGGGGGCTGCACCACGCGCATCCGGCGAGGGGCGCGGGCTTCTGCGCGTTCAACGACGTGGCCGTCGCGATCGCCGAGCTGCGGGACGGCGGCTTCACGGGGCGGGTGCTCGTCGTCGATCTCGACATGCATCACGGCGACGGGACCCGCGCCTTCTTCGCGAACGACGACGACGTGCACACCTTCTCGATGCACGCCTCGAGCTGGGACACGTCGCCCGCGCGATCGGCGCTCGACGTCGAGCTCGGCCCGGCCGTGGGAGACGAGACGTACCTCGCCACGCTCAAGCGGACGCTGCCCGCGTTCTTCTCTCACGCGGCGCCGCAGCTCGTCTTCTACGTCGCCGGCGTCGACGTCGCGCACGACGATCGACTCGGCGGCTATCGCCTCAGCGCCGAGGGGATCGCCGAGCGCGATCGCTACGTCTTCGAGCTCGCGGGTGGCCTGCCCACGGTCATGGTGCTCGCGGGCGGTTATGGCCCCGAGGCTTGGCGGTACACCGCGCGCACCCTCCTCCGGTTGCTGTCCGGAGAGGATCGACCGATCCCGACGCGTGACGAGATCGCGCTCATGCGCTTCCGACGCATTCGGAGCGGGCTCACCGGCGGCAAGCTCAGCGTGAGCGGTGACACGCCCGTGCCCGAGGCGTCGTTCGATCTCACCGAGGAAGATCTCTATGGAGACATCTTCGGGCGAGACCGCGATCCGAAGCTCCTCGGGTTCTACTCCGTCTACGGGCTCGAGCTCGCGTTCGAGCGCTACGGGCTCGGCGATCAGCTCCGCAAGCGCGGCTACCGGGACTTCGAGCTCGCCATGGACGCGAGCCCGACGAGCGGCCAAGGCCTCCGCATCTATGCGGACGCGACGCGAAAGGACATCCTCGTCGAGCTCGTCGTCACCGATTTCTACGGCGTCGCGCCGTACAAGCTCCTGTCGATCGAGTGGCTCCTGCTGCAGGACCCGAGGGCGAAGCCGAAGCCGGGAGAGGTGCTCCTTCCCGGCCAGCAGCACCCCGGGCTCGGCGCGCTGGACATCGTCGTGGGGATGCTCGTGATGGCGTGCGAGCGCCTCACCTTCGACGGCCTCACGTTCGTGCCCGCGCACTTCCACCTCGCCGCGCGCGCGCGTCGCATCCTGAAGGTGCTCGACCCCGAGGACGAGGCGCTCTTCCTGGCGCTCGCGAGCGCGACCGGATCGCTCGGCGTCTTCGAGGCCACCCGGCGCATCGAGCACGGCGACGTGGTCGACGAGCAGACGGGCGAGACCGTGCAGTACCGACCGATGCGCATGGTGCTCCCGGTCTCGAAGGAGCTCCAGGCGCGGCTCCTCGGCCCCGACTACGCGCGCGGCGTCGAGGAGGCGGCGCGCAAGCTCACGCTCTCGCTGCGAGACGGCGCCGAGACGACCTCACCGAGCCCGTCGGTCGCGCCGCCGCGTCCGCCCTCGCGATGATCTCGCCTCAGCGCCAGCGCAGCACGAACTCGGTCTCGACGCGCCCGCGGCTCTCGATGTGGACCTCGACGCCCTCGGCGCCCGCGCACGTCGCGGCGGCGCGGAACGACGTCGCGCGCACGCGGGCGAGCAGATCGGTGTAGAGCCCCGGCGGGTAGTGGACGCGGAGCCTCGCGTGCCCCTTCTCCACGAGGAGGGTCTCGAGCTTCGACCCGCGGCGAAACGTCGCCCAGCGCTTCTCGACCCCGTTGAAGAGACGCTCGGGCGACACCACGAAGAAGATGACGCGGTAGAGCGTCGAGTCGAAGAGCGCGAGGTTCTGCCGGTAGGCCCAGTCCACGAACCCTCGCTCTCCGCTCCCGCCCGGAGCGCCGAAGAAGCGATCGAACGTCGCGAGCAAGAGCGCGTGCACGTGGACCTCCGGGACCCACGCCGTCGCGACGGGTCGCGCCGAGAAGTACGCCTCGAGCTCGGCGGGGAGCTCCTCGCGGAGCTCCGCGGCGAACGCCGAGTCGACGATCTCTCGCATGACCGAGCCCTTCACGAGGCACTGGGGATGCGCGGCGAGACCGCCCGCGAGGCCAGCGACGTAGCTTGCCGCCGTGGGGAACGACTTGGGGTCCATTCGAGAGCGCCGAGCCTACGATCGGCCCCGGCGAGCCTCAACCTCGCCTTCGCGCCGCTCGACTCAGGGGAACTCGCACTGCCCCGTGGCCATGTTGCAGAACGAGCCGGGCGCGATCG
>CAYYKK010000181.1:0-14391 GCA_964467935.1 uncultured Polyangiaceae bacterium | reverse complement strand
CGCGGCGAGGTAGTCCGACGGCGCGAGGAAGACCTGGGTCCCGCGGATGCCCGCGGAGATGCTGATGACGTCGTGGAGCTCGACCGCCTCGTCGACGAAGACGGGGTAGTCCTTCTTGCCTCCGAGCGCGGTCACGCCGCCGCGGACGTAGCCCGTGAGCGGCTGCACCTCCTTCAGCGCGACGGTGTCGACCTTGCGATCGCCGGTGAGGCGTGCGAGCGCCTTCAGATCGAGCTCGGCGTCGCCAGGGACGACGGCGAGCCCGACGCCGTGCTTGTCACCGCGGAAGACCAGCGTCTTCCACACCTGCTCCGGCGGGAGCCCCACCTTGCGCGCCACGGTCTCGGCGGACAAGTCCGTCTCATCCACGTCGTAGGCGTGGAGCGAGTAGCGAACGCCGAGCTTGTCGAGGATGCGGACCGCGTTCGTCTTCGTCGGCGCGGGCTTGTCGGCCATCCGCGATCAGCGCTCCACCTCGACGCCGTGCCAAAAGGCGACGAAGCCCGTGATGTTCTTCGCCGCGGGGAGCGGGTCGGGGTAATACCAAGCGGCGTCGCGGTTCACCTCGCCGTCGACGACGACGTCGTAGTAGCTCGCGAGGCCCTTCCAGCCGCAGCGCGTGTGCGTCTCGCTCGGCCGAAAGTGCGCGGTGACGAGCGCGCCCGGCGGGAAGTAGACGTTGCCCTCGACGATCTCGAACGTGTCGCTCTCCGCGAGCACGGCGCCCTTCCATCGTGCCTTGGCCATGGACGCTCGATAGGGGCTCACGCGCCGCGCGGCAACCCAAGGGTCGCCTCTCCGCCTCGCGCGGCGATGGCGCCCGCTCGCCGGTTCGGTCTATGGGTGGCGCCTCGAACATGTCGCACCAAGAGGTCTGGCTCGCCGCGGTCGTCGCGCTCGCGTTCTCGGTCGAGGGCTCGCTCGGGTTCGGGGCGACGGTGATCGCGGTGGCGCTCGGCTCGATGCTCGAGCCCATCGATCGGCTCTTGCCCGCCTTCGTGCCGCTCAACATGGGCCTGTCGGCCTACCTCGCCGGGCGATATCGGCGCGCGGTGCGGTGGGATCTGCTCTCGCGGCGCGTCCTGCCGGCGATGCTCGTGGGCTTGCCCTTCGGGATCCTCGCCCTCGCGCGCCTCGCCGAGGCGCCGATGAAGCTCGCCTTCGGGCTCTTCGTGCTCGTGCTGAGCGCCGTCGAGCTCACGCGGCGCCCCGCCACGGACGATGTGCCCCACGCGCCGCTCTCGCGCGCGAGCGCGCTCTTCTTCCTCACGCTCGGCGGCGTCATCCACGGCGCGTTCGGCACGGGAGGACCTCTCGCCGTCTACGTGATCGGCCGCGAGCCCACGACGAAGGCGGGCTTCCGCGCGACGTTGAGCGCGCTGTGGCTCATGCTCAACGTGGTGCTGGTCGGCAGCTACGTGCTGATGGGCAAGCTCGGCACGTCCTCGCTCCGCACCACGGCCCACCTCGCGCCGTCGCTCTTCGTCGGCCTCGGCGTCGGCGAGCTGCTCCACGACCGGGTCCCGGCGCGGCTCTTCCGCACGCTCGTCTTCGCGATGCTCGCCGTCGCGGGCGTGGTGCTCGCGGTGCGCGCCTACGCCGCCGCGGGGACGTGACGGTCAGCGCCGCGTCCCGCGTGAGAGCTTGCTCTTCAGATCGTCCCACCGATCGAGGACGCCGAGGGCGACACCGCCGTATTTGGTGAGCGCCCGGAGGAGCGGCCCGTCGTTCTTGCCGCCGCCGATCTCGCCGGTGTCGTCCGCCGCGTCGGGGCCGTACATCGACTCCATCACCTTCTCGACGCTGTGCTTCACCATCCCGCGGAAGGGGACCTTCGCCATCATGCCGTACATGGCCGCGTTGCCGCGCGCCTTGGCCTCCGGGTTCGCGCGCACGACCTCGACGCTCGCGCGGAGATCGTCGAGGTAGCCGTCGATCTTGTCCTCGTGGTGGCTCGTCAGCGTCAGGTGGATGCACTCGGGCTTCTGCTGCCGATCGACGCTGTAGCCGCGGTCCTGCAGCTGATCGGCCACGGCGTAGATGCCGACCGCCTTGTCGCGCGAGGCGAAGCTCACGATGCTCATCGCCGGATCGCCGAGGACCTCGAGCGCGTCGATCTTCGCGATCCCCTCGCGGAGCTTGCGCGCGGCGCTCATCGCGCGGCGCGCGTGATCGAGGTACCCCTCCTCGCCGAGCGCCATCATCGCCGCCCAGGCAGCGGCGATCGGGCCGCCGCCGCGCGTGCCGCACATGCTCGGCGACGCGTAGATGCCGCCCGACCAGTCCGTCGACACGAAGAACTGGTGACGGAGGTAGCTCATGTCGCGGTAGACGACGATGCTCGCGCCCTTCGCCGCGAGCCCGTACTTGTGCACGTCGGCGGACATGCTCGTCACGCCGGGGACGCGGAAATCGAAGGGGCTCACGGGGTAGCCGAGCTTCTCGACGAAGGGGAGCATGAAGCCGCCGATGCACGCGTCGACGTGGAACGGGATGCCCTTCTCCTCGGCGAGCGCGCCGATCTCGCCGATCGGGTCGACGACGCCGTGCGGGTACTGCGGCGCGGAGCCGACGAGCATCACGGTGTTCGGGCCCGTGAGCCGGCGCATGTCGTCGACGTCGGCGCGGAGATCCGTCCCGGTCTTCGCGTAACGAATCGTGAGGCCGAAGTAGTGCGCGGCCTTGTCGAGGGCGACGTGCACCGTGGTCGGCGCGACGATCTCCGGCTCCTTGATCCAGGGCTTGAGCTTGCGCGCGCGATCGCGGCAGGCCTTCGCCGCCATGAGGATCGACTCGGTGCCGCCGCTCGTCATCGTGCCGACGGCCTCGGGGCCGCCGTGCAGGAGCGAGGCGGTCATCTGCACGACCTCGATCTCCATGCGGCGCAGGCTCTTGAACGCCATGGGGTTCAGCGCGTTCTCGCTGAAGAAGAGGTTGTGCGCCTGCTTGACGAAGGCGAGGTGCTCCTCGCCGCCGAAGTAGACCATGCTGAAGGTTCGACCGTCCCTCCAGTCGGCGTCGCCCTTCTTGTAGTCCTCCATCGCGTGGAGGAGCGCGTCCTTGTCTTGGCCCTGCTTCGGGATCGACGCTCGCTTGCTCATCGAACCGGACGATTACTCCACGCACTCGTCCGGAGGTAGAAAAGATCGCCCCGTGACACGCGTCTGACACGCGGTCGGGGTTTGCAACTCGAGGAGCGGCCCGATAGCCTCGCGCGACCACGAGGAGGACCGGGTGGGGCCGTTCATTTCGAGAGAAGTCCGAGAACGCATCGCGCGGCTCGAGATCCCGTTCAACGCGTTCGGCGTCGATCCCTATGGGGTGTCGAGGAGCTACCTCGCGCAGGTGTTCACGCTCGTCGAGCCCCTCTTCAAGCACTACTTCTCGGTGCGCGTGCGTGGCGCGGAGAACGTGCCGGCGCGCGGTCGCGGCATGCTCGTCGGCAACCACTCGGGCGGCGTCGCGATCGACGGCGCGATGGTGATCGCGTCGATGTTCTTCGCGAAGGATCCCCCGCGCCTCGCGCAAGGCATGGTCGAGAAGTTCATGAACAAGGTGCCGTTCATGTCGCTCCTCTCGAACAAGACGGGGCAGTTCACGGGGCTGCCCGAGCACGCGATCCGGCTGCTCGAGGACGATCGGCTGCTCATGGTGTTCCCCGAGGGCGCCAAGGGGACGGCGAAGCTCTACAAGGAGCGCTACTCGCTCGTGCGGTTCGGCACCGGGTTCGTGCGGCTCGCGATGCGGACGAAGAGCCCGATCATCCCGTTCGCGTTCCTCGGCGGCGGCGCGGCGGTGCCGACGATCTACAACTCGGTCGCGCTCGGCAAGCTCTTCGGCGCGCCCTACGTGCCCATCACCCCGTACGGCGTCGCGCTGCCTCTGCCGGTGAAGCTCGAGGTCGAGTACGGCGAGCCGATGGTGTTCGAAGGCACGGGCGCCGAGAGCGACGAAGTCATCAGCGGCTACGTCGAGCAGGTGCGCACGCGGATCGCGGACATGATGGAGGCCGGGCGAAAGCGACGCGAGAACGACGCCAACGCGACGATCCGCGCGTTCCAGCGGGGGGAGGCGTGAAGGTCCTCATCACCGGGATCGCGGGATCCACGGGCCGCGTCGTCGCGATGCGCCTCTTGGAGTCGGGTCACGAGATCGTCGGCATCGATCGCCGCTCCTGGCCGGACGCGCCGGACGGCGTCGAGATGCACCGGGTCGACATCCGCAGCCGCCCGGCCGAGGACGTCTTCCGCAAGACGCAACCGGAGGTCGTCGTCCACATGGCGACCGTGACGCACCTGCTCACGCGGAGCGAGGATCGCTACCGCATCAACCTCGGCGGCACCCGCGCCGTCTTCGAGCACTCGCGGCAGTACGGCGTGAAGCACGCCATCTTCGTCGGGCGTCACACGTACTACGGCGCGGGGCCCGACGCGCCGCTCTATCACTCGGAGGACGAGCCGCCGATGGCGGTGACGACCTTCCCGGAGCTCGCCGATCTGGTCGCCGCCGATCTCTACGCGGGCACGGCGCTGTGGCGCATGCCCGAGATGACGACGACCGTGCTGCGCATGTGTTACACGCTCGGCCACTCGGGCCAGGGAACGCTCGCGAGCTTCGTACGCGGGCCGCGCGTGCCGATGATCCTCGGCTTCGATCCGCTCTACCAGTTCATGCACGACAGCGACGTGGCGCTCGCGATCGAGTGCGCGCTGAAGAGCCGCGTGCGCGGCGTCTACAACGTCGCGGGTCCACAGCCGGTGCCGCTGAGCGTGCTCATCAAGACGACGGGCCGCAGACCGACGCCGTTGCCCGAGTTCCTGTTCCGCGCGTCGCTCGGGCGGTTCGGGCTGCCGAAGCTCCCCCCGGGGGCGCTCGCGCACATCAAGTATCCGGTCGTGATCGACGATCGCTCGTTCCGCGCCGCGACGGGCTACGTGCACCGCGTCGACGAGATCGAGTGCATGCGGCAATACCGCCAGGCCTTCCCCCTCCTCCGCGACTGACGTGGGTGAGCGGCGACAGCGGGTGGCCCAGGCTGACCTCTCGAGGGCGTCGCTCTCGGCCGCGCTACTCTCCGCCGTGATCCTCTCGCCCGCGCTCGGCGCGTGCGCCGGGTCGCGCGGAGACGCACCGCCGCGCGTCGAGCGCCCCGTGCCGCCTTCCTCGGCCGCGCCTCGGTCCGCGCCCGTCGCGCGCGGCCGCGGGGTGGTGTGGGATCCGAACGAGCTCGCCGCGGGCACCGGCCACACCTGCGCGATCCGCGCGCACGGGCAGGTGATGTGCTGGGGACACAACGAGGGCGGGCAGATCGGCGACGGCTCGACCACCGCTCGCCCCGCTCCCGAGCTCGTTCAAGGCGTCGATGGCGCGTCGACGCTGAGCGCGGGCGCGCAGCACAGCTGCGCGATCGTCGAGGCCGGCAGGATCCGATGCTGGGGCGGCGCGACGATCGGCGCGGGGCGCTCGATCGGCGTGCGACCGATCGGGGACATCGAGGACGCGGTCGAGATCGTCTCGTCGACGTGGCTCGCGTGCGCGCGGCGACGGAGCGGCGACGTGGTGTGCTGGAGCAGCGACGGCGCGCCGAGGGTGGTCGCGGACTTCAAGGGCGCGAAGGAGCTCGCCGCCGGCGCGAGCGAGGTCTGCGCGCTCCTCGCCGACGGGGCCGTGCGCTGCGCCGCGGCGCCGATCTCGGGGCTCAAGGCGGCGCGACCGGTCGACGACGTGAAGGGCGCGGTGCAGATCGCGGTGCTCGCGACGTCGGCGTGCGCGCTCATGCCCGAAGGACGGCTCCGCTGCTGGGGGTTCGAGCAGCGATTCGACGAGGAGCTGCCCACGCCCGCGATCGAGCTCGAGGGGCTCTCGGACGTGCGCGAGCTCGCGTCCGCGTGGAGCCGCTTCTGCGCGGCGACCGCGAGCGGCGCGACGTGCTTCGGCGAGGTCGTCGCGGGTCGAGGCGCGAAGGGTCGCCCGGCGATCGGCGGCCTCGAGCTCACCGACGCGCCCGAGCTGAGGCGCTACGCGTCGATCGCCGCGGGACCGCTCCACACTTGCGGCGGCGGGGCCGACGGGGCGATCGCGTGCTGGGGTCCCGATGCGTCGCTCCTCGGGTCCTACCCAGAGGCGGGCGCGCGCGCCGAGCCGACGGAGGTGCGCGGCGTGTCCGACGCCGTCGAGCTCCTCGCCGGTGAGGACGCGACCTGCGCGCGCCGCGCGAACGGTCACGTCGCGTGCTGGGGCGGCGGGCCCTTCGGCTCACCGAGCAGCAACGGGGACGCCGTCGACGTCGTGGGCATCGACGACGCGACCGGCCTCGCGGGTGGGCAACAGTTCGCGTGCGCCGTGCGCGGGCACCAACAGCCGTCGTGCTGGGGTATCGCGACCTTCCGAGCGTGCGCGTGGAGCAGCCCGGACAATTGCCAATCGGAGCGCATCCCCACGCCGCGCCCGTTCGCGCATTTGCTCGACGTGCCCGGCGCGGTGGCGATCTCCGATCGGTGCGCGGTCCGCGCGAACGGGATGGTCGCGTGCCTCGATCGCGATCGCCCCGGACAGGTGACGGCGCGAAACATCGCCGGCGTCCGAGGGGCGAAGGCGGTGGCGGGCTGGTGCGCGCTCGACGGCGCGGGCGCCGTCTCCTGCTGGGGGCACAACGAGCTCGGCCAGCTCGGAGACGGAAGCCGCTACACGCGCCCGGACGCCTCGACCGTGTACGGTGTCTCGGACGTCGTCCAGATCGCGACGGGCGCCGCGCACGCGTGCGCGCGACGCAAGGATGGCACCGTGGCGTGCTGGGGCGCGAACGCGAGCGGACAGCTCGGGGATGGATCGCGCGTCGATCGGGCGCGCCCCGTTCCCGTCACCACCCTCTCGGGCGCGACGCAGATCGCGCTCGGCGCGAGCTTCTCCTGCGCGCTCGGATCGGATCGGAGCGTGCGCTGCTGGGGGTCGAACGAGCACGGGGCGCTCGGCGACGGAAGCGCGCGCGATCAGTCGAAGCCCGCCCTGGTGGCCCACCTCACCGACGCCGTGGAGATCGCGGCGGGCTACGATCACGCGTGCGCGCGCCGCGCGAGCGGGGCGGTGAGCTGTTGGGGGCGGACGGCGAGCGCCACGCCCGACGCCGTGGCGCCGTCGGCCCCGCGGCGCGTGCTCGATCCGCCCGCGCTCTCGGGGCTCAGCCGCGACGAAACGACACCTGCGCGAGCTGCCATTTCTGGACGACCAGGTCTCGCTCGGCCTTGAGCAGCGCCTCGCGCAGGCGCCCGGCGAGGAGCGTCGGCGTCACGACACCGAGCAAGCTCACCACGACGAGGAAGGCGAACGTCAGCGCCGGCCTCACCTCCGTCACGCGCGACACGATCACGATGTGCTCGCCGTCGAGGTGCATCGATGGCGGCACGAGACCGAGGAGCTCGAGCGCGAGGGGCACGGTGACCGCGAGCGCTCCGAAGGCGATCATCGCGGGGCGTTCGCGCGATCTCGCCTGGCCGGAGAAGAGCACCGTGTTCATCCCCGCGACGGCGGGGACGATGACGAAGGGACCGTAGAGCGCCGCCAGCGAGCCGACGAAGACGCTCGTCAGCGCGCAGAAACCGACGCGCGAGAGCGAGGACGTGATCCGCCGCCGGTAGAGCACGAAGGCCGTCGCGAGGCACGCCGCGTAGAGCGCGCCGATGCCGCTCACCACGGCGGGGGACTTGAGCCCGAGCAGGAACGGGAGCGGCACCGCGACGAGCCACGCCGCCATCCGCAGGGCGTTGTCGCGCATCGCGCGGTGCAGGTGCTGCTCCTCGAGCTCGTCGAGCTCGTGCTGCGCCTCCTTCGGGATCTCCGCGGGGGGCGCGGCGAGCAGGTCGAGCACCACGCTCGCGGCGAGCTCGTTGTCGGGCTCGAGCGCGAGCGCCTTGCCCGCCTCGCGCATCGCCGCGGCGCGCGAGGCCAAGCGGCTCTCGGCGTGTTCGCCGATCTCGGAGAGGGCCAGCGACGCGTGACGACGAGCCTCCTCGGCGCGCCCCTTCGCGATGCGCCGACGCGCGTCTTCGTCGCGATCGCCGTCGAGGTAGCGCTCGATGGCGTCGGCGATCGCTCGCGCGCTCGGCGCGCGGTCCTCCATGCGAAATCGAGCGGCGCCGAGCGCGATCGCGACGAGCTCGAGCGGCGCGTCCTCGGGCGGCTTCGGCGACGCGCCGGGGCTCAGCGTCGCCTCCATGATCTTCGCGAGCGGGCCTGGGTGGAGCGGCTCGAGCGTGACGAGCTCGTAGAGCATCGCGCCGAGCGCGTAGACGTCGCTGCGCGCGTCGACGAGCTGGTGGTGACCGAGCACCTGCTCGGGCGGCATGTAGCCCGGCGTCCCCACCATCTCGCCGGGACGCGTGGCGGTGTCGACCTCGGCCGACTCGCGCTCTTGCGGCGCGCCCGCACCCACGATCTTCGCGACGCCCCAGTCGAGCACGTACACCTCGCCGTGGGGGCCGAGCATCACGTTGTCGGGCTTCAGATCGCGGTGAACGACGCCATGCTCGTGGGCGTAGTCGATCGCGAGGCAGACGGTGACGAAGTGCACGAGCCACCTGCGGAGCCCCGTGCGTGGACCGCGCGACCGCGACCGCTCGAGGCGCGCCGCCTCGATGAGCTCCGCGAGCGTCTGGCCGCGGATGCGCTTCATCGTGAAGTAGGCGAGACCGCCAGGGCCATCGCCGATGTCGTACACCGGGACGATCGCGGGGTGCTCGAGGAGCGCCTGCACGCGCGCCTCGCGCAGGAAGCGCGCCCGCGCCTGCGCCATCGCGCGCGGGCTCGTCGGCAACATGGTCTTCACGGCGATCTCGCGTCCGATCTTGGCGTCGAACGAGCGGCGGACCTCGCCCATGCCGCCTTGACCGAGCAGCTCGATCGGCTCGTACCGGGCGTTGCCCGGGCCGGAATCGAGGGGTCGCTCGAGCGCCGCGCCGACGGCCCGCCTCGGGTCCGGCTGCGTCGGCATCCGCGCCGTTTCCGGCCCCAGCTCGTCGGGCGACGAGCGGCGGAGGGTGGCGCGCTCGTCATCGGTGTCGCGAGTCATGGCGGCAGGATAACAAAGGCCTCTCCGACGCCGGTCGCGGCGATGCGGCGCGCGAGGGCGGATCCACGCAACTCGGAGTCACGCGCCGGGCCCGGTTCGTGGCATGGTGAGGGGGCACGGCGCCTTTGCGGCCCGCGCGTGAAGCGAGGTTTCGAGGCGATGGGTCGTCACCATTCAAGCGTCGAGAGGCAGGCCGAGGGACCCGGCCCCGACGGCGCTCACCCCGGCGACCGGGCGACCGACGAGACCGAGGACGCTGGCCACGACGAACACGGGCACGGGCACGATCACGGCCACGATCACGATCACGATCACGAGCACGAGCACGACGGTGATCGTCGCGACGCCGGGCACGGGCACGGACATCATCACCACGTGAACGCGTCGAAGGGGCGCGCCTTCGCCATCGGTGTCGGGCTCAACGTCGCGTTCGTCGTGGTCGAGACGGCCTACGGGCTCGCCGCGAACTCGGTCGCCCTCCTCGCCGACGCGGCGCACAACCTGAGCGACGTGCTCGGTCTCTTGATGGCGTGGGCGGCGATGCGGCTGGCGACGCGCAAGCCGTCACCGACGCACACGTACGGCCTGCGGCGCGCGACCGTGCTGGCGGCGTTGGCCAACGCGGTGTTCCTCGTCACGGTCGTCGGCGGCGTCGCGTGGGAGGCGATCGGGCGGCTCCAACGACCGGAGCCCGTCGTCGGCGCGAGCCTTCTCGAGGTGGCGGCCGTGGGGGTCGTGGTGAACGGGGTCTCCGCGCTCTTCTTCTTCCGTGATCGCAGCGACGACGTGAACATTCGAGGCGCTTTCCTGCACCTCGCGGCCGACGCGGCGGTGTCGCTCGGCGTGGTCATCACCGGCGCGATCATCTTGCGCACGGGCCAGTCGTGGCTCGATCCCGCGGCGAGCCTCGCGGTGTCGCTCGTGATCCTCTACGGCACGTGGGGTCTGCTGAAGGAGGCGACGCATCTCCTGCTCGACGCGGTCCCGGCGCACGTGGATCTCGCGAAGCTGCGCGCGTACCTCGAGTCGCTGCCGGAGGTCGTCGAGGTGCACGATCTGCACGTCTGGGCGATGAGCACGACCGAGGTCGCGATGACCGCGCACCTCGTGATGCCGTGGTGCCCGAAGCCGCCGGCGTTCCTCTCGGATCTCGGCGCGAACTTGAAGAAGAAGTTCCGGATCGATCACACGACGGTGCAGCTCGAGCCGAACGAGGCGGTCGGAGCCTGCCATCAGGCTTCCGACGACGTCGTCTGACCCTGGACGCGCCGAGCCTCAGCGCGCCGCCGCCGCGCGCGATCCCGAGAGGACGACGAGGCCGCGCGCCTTCTCGCGTAGCAGCGGATCGTTCGCGATCACCGCGCGTGCCTCGGCGAGGCGCTCCTCCGGGAGCGAGGGGGTGCGCGCGATGACGTCGACGCCATCGGGGCTCGCGATCGTCGCGGTGTAGTAGACGATCGCCCACGCACCATCCGACGCGAGGCCCGCCACGTACCACTCGCTGCTGAAGAGCGAGAGCGCGCCCTTGCCCCGCCAAGTGAAGTGCGAGTCGTTGCCCGGATCCTGCTCGTCGACCCCGAGGTACGCGTCGGGGCGCCCCTCGACGCGGAAGCGCACGGCGTCGTCGAGCAACACGGCCTCGTCGCTCGGCAGGAGGTGGTACTCGAAGACGGGCTCGCGCTTGTCGCCGGCGACCCACATCGGGAAGTTCGTCGCGACGACGTGCCAAGAGCCCTCGAGCGACGAGGCGTCGAAGCGCGAAGGCGCGCTCGCGACGTGGATGGGCACGGGGAAGCAGCCGGTCGACGCGAGCGCCGCGGCCGCGAGCAGCACGACCGTCATCGAGCGACGAAGGACGCGGAGACCGCTCATGCGAGGTCGAACGTCACGCCGGTGAGGCGCTCGCTCTCCTCGAAGAGGCGTCGCCCGATCTCCGGATCGTGCGAGGCCGCGCTGGCCCCCACCTTGACCGGCGTGCCGGCGACCTCGAACGGCCCTCGCGGCCCGAAGTAGTCGCCGCTCCGCGCCTCCGGATCGGTCGCCGCGCGCAGCGTGGGGAGCGCTCCCTTGTCCGCGCTCTGGGCGAAGACGGCGTTTCCGACCTTCATCATCGCGCCAGCGAAGAACGATCCTTCGGCCTCGGGCCCCTTGCGCTGGAGATCGGTCGCCGAGTAACCCGGGTGCGACGCGAGCGCGGCGACGTGGTCGATCTTTCCGGCGAGACGCCGGGCGAGCTCGAACGTGAAGAGCAGGTTCGCGAGCTTGCTCTGACCGTACGCGCTCCACTTGTCGTAGCTCTTCTCGCCCATCAGATCGTCGAAGCGGACGCTGCCGACGCGGTGGACGAGGCTCGACACCGTCACGACGCGCGCCGCGTCCGCGCGCCGCAGCGCCGGAAGGAGAAGCCCCGTGAGCGCGAAGTGACCGAGGTGGTTCGTGCCGAGCTGCATCTCGAAGCCGTCCTCGGTGAGGGTGCGAGGCAGCGCCATCAACCCCGCGTTGTTGATGAGCCCGTGGAGCGCGTCGTAGCTCTTCGAGAATCGTTCGGCGAAGGCGCGGACGCTCGCGAGGCTCGCGAGATCGAGCGCGGAGACGGTGACCCGCGCGTCGAGGACGGCGTCGCGGATCGTGGTCGCCGCCGCCTCCCCTCGCGCGGTGGATCGGCACGCGAGGATGACCTCGGCGCCGCGCCTCGCGAGCTCGCGCGCCGTGACGAGACCGATCCCGCTGTTGGCGCCGGTGACGACGAAGCGGCGCCCTGTCTGATCCGGAATGTCGCGGGTGGTCCAAGCGGTCATCGGCCGAAGCGTACGGGAGGACGGGCGTCGGTCGCCAGGGCCGGGAACTTTCGCTCGCGAAAGGCCACTAGGGTGCCATGTCGCGGGCTTGGCTCCTGATCGTCGCCACCACCACGGTCGCCTGCGTCGCTCCGCGACCGTCGCGCGTGTCCGCGCCGATCGCGGCCGACCGCGGCGAAGCGCAGATCGAGCGCGTCGTCGCGCCGACCGTGCTCGCCTCGTCGCCCCTGGGCCGACCGCTCGCCTCCGCTCCCCCGGACGAGGACGCCCCGCCGCGGGTGGAGCTTCCTCCCGGCGTCGAGTGCGCGATTCACGGCACCGGCGCGCCGTTCGCCGACGGCTGCCATCCGCACACGCTCGAGGTCGTCTCCGGCCGCTCCGCGGGGCGCGCGCTGGCCCGCGTCCGCGCGCAGGACGTCGATCTCACCTGGGGCTTCTTCGAGACCCCGGGGCGAGCGTGGCTCGGCGCGCGAAGCAACGGGGTGAGGGTCGAGGGGTTCGTCGACACGAGCGAGGAGGACTTCGGCCTCCGCGGCGAGATCGTCGCCGTCGACGCGCACGTCTGGTTCGCGGCCGATGCGCCGGTGCGCGTCGTCGGGAGCAGCCGGGGCCGGCTGCGCGTGGCCGTGGCGGACGATCTGCCGGGCGTCTCGTCCATCGTCGCGCAGACGAGCTGCGAAGCGGTGCACTACGAGACGAGCCCTCGCCGCGTTCCGTCGGAGGCGCTGCCGGTCGTCGCGAGCGAGCCGGTCCGCTTCGCCACGACGACCGGCGCCACGCTGCCGATCCGGTACACGCCGGGCGGCCCCGTCCGCGCCATCCTCGGAGGCGCGCAGGGCCCGCTCGATCTGAGCGTCGGCGTGGTCGAGAGCCACTTCGGCTACTCGCGCGTCACGTTCGAGACCCACCACGCTCGCTTCGACGTGTGGGTCGACGACCGGCAGCTCTCCGACGAAGCGTTCGGCGTCGGCGGCCTGGGCGCGGGCGCGTGCGGCGGGATCGGAGACTACGCGGCCGTGCGCTCGTCCGTCGTCCAGGAGGAGACGGCGGTGTCGGTCGGCGTGAGGCCCGGCGACGACGGCCCGCGAGGCGTGACGCTCGAGAAGGGCGCGCGCGTGCGGGTCGGCGCGAGAGAGAGGGGCTTCGTCAGCGTGACCCCGTTCGGATCCGCCATCGAGCCGCCCGCGCGCGCGTCCTTCTGGATCCCGGAGCGCGCGCTCACGGCAGAGCGGTGAGCGTGCTCACGTCTCGGGGCGGTTCATGTTCACGAGCGCGTCGCGCAGCGCACGCGGCATGAGCTTGCTGCTCGCGATCGGCGCGCTGAGGCCCGCGGGGAAGCGGACGATCCGCGCCCTCCGAGCGATGCCGCGATCGATGATCTTCGCCGCGTCCTCCACCTCCACGAGAAAGGGCATCTTGAACTTGTTGCGATCGGTGAGCGGCGTGCGCACGAACCCGGGATGCACGATCGTCACGTGCACCCCGCGCGGGATGAGATCGGCCGCCGCCGACTCCAGGAAGAACGACAGCGCGGCCTTGCTGGTGCCGTAGTCGGCCGCGGCGGGGAGCGGGATCTCGGCGGCCAAGCTGGAGATCCCGACGACGTGGCCGCGCCCACGCTTCACCATCCGCGGGACGAGAGGGAGGATCGTCGCGAGCGCGCCGAACACGTTCGTGTCGAAGATGCGCCGCAGGTCTTCGAGCGTCTGCTCGGCGACCGGTCGCGACCGCCCGCCGATGCCCGCGTTCGCGATGACGAGATCGATCCCGCCGACCTCGTCGTCGAGCGCCGCGACGCGTCTCTCCGTCTCCTCCGCGTTGGAGACGTCGAGGGCCACGGCGTGCGCGCGCCCACCGCTCGCGCGGATCTCTCCCACCACCGCCTCGAGCGCCTCCAGCCGGCGCGCGGCGAGCCACACCTCGATCCCACGCGCCGCGAGGCGCCGGGCGAGCGCTGCGCCGATCCCGCTGGAAGCACCTGTCAAAAGGCATCGCTCGGTCATCGGAGACCCATCGCAAAGGCCCGGCTCGGCTTCAAGGGGAGAGAAAAATGAGCCTCGGAGGCCGCGAGGCGCCACCGATGGAGGCGACACCGCGCCCCGTTCGCAGGAACATGGAGAACGCATGACGAAGACCTTCGACGCGAGCCGCGCGCTCTCGCTCCTCGTGCTCGCCCTCGGGATCGCGACACCGTTCGCGTGCTCCGACAGCCACATCAACACGGCGAGCGGCGGCGCGGGCGCGACCGGGACCGGCGCAGGCGCCGCAGGCGCGGCCGGCCAGACGGGATCGACGGGCACGATGGGGACGGGCTCGTCGACCGGGCAAGGCGGCACGGGTGGCGTCGCGCCACCGACGTCGATCGCCCAGTGCCAAGGGCACACCTACCAGTGCGGGGACCTCATCGGCAACGACGGCGCGGGCATCGTGTCGAGGGACGGCGCCGGCCTGATCGGGCGCGCCGAGCAGGCGGCCGGCGCGGCGGCGCGGGCGGCGGCACGGGCCCGCGCGGCGGCGGCCGCCGCCGGA
>CAYYKK010000180.1:0-14541 GCA_964467935.1 uncultured Polyangiaceae bacterium | reverse complement strand
GTCGTGCCGTGGGTCATCCACGCCGCGCTCGGGAACGTCGTGAAGTCGTCGGTGATCCCGGCGCACGCCCCGAGCGGTCCGCCGCCGCCCGTGCCGGTCGAAGCGGACGTCGTCGCCGCCGAGGTCGACGCGCTCGACGTGCTCGACGCGCTCGACGACGCGCTCGCGCCCCCCGCGCCGCCGACGCTCGCGCCCCCGGTGCCCGAGGTCACGCCGCTCGACGGGCCCGCGCCGCTCGACGGGCCCGCGCCGGTCGAGGCGCTCGTCGAGGCCGCGCTCCCTCCGGCGCCGCTCTTGAAGCTGCCGAAGTCGAGGCTGCAAGCCGAGAGCGTCGCCACCGACGCGAGCCAGAGCGGAAGAGCGCGCATCCTCCGAGGCTATCGCGGGTTCGTCGCGCTGCAGAGCGGTTTTCGACCGCCCCCGGATCGCGTTCGACCCGCGTCGCCGCTAGCCGACCGCGCGCGCCCACCGCGCCTGCATCGCGGCGAAGTCGCCCCGGGCGAGGCGCTCGTCCATCCACGCCCGCTGGGCGGTCGGCGCGGCTCGAAAGGCGGCGAGCTCCTCCTGCGTGAACGGGATCAAGTCCCAGAGCTGCGTCGTCGGACCGCGGCCGTCCTCCGCCGGCAAGTGCCCCATCGGCCAGACGATCGCGCCCGCCACGCCGCGCGTCGGCTCCGGGAGCACGAGCCGATCGAGCGGCCGGATCGGGTGCGAGCCGTCGTGGCCTTGGAGGTAATCGGACGCCCACGCGAGCCAGCCATCCGCCCACGGCCCGAGCTCGGACGAGTTCAGCGTGAGCTCGACGTAGTCGTTCTCGTCCTCCGCCGTGCCGCCGGGCTGCGGCTGCGCCGAGACGCCATTCGTAACCGCGATGCTCTTGCCATCGGGACGCAAGAAGTGCTCGATCGCGACGCGCCCCGCCGAGGGAGGCGTGTGGTGGTGCGTGTGCGGTCCGAGGAGCAGGCCGAGGTGTCGCACGCGACCGAACCGCTCGCGCGCGGCCCGCTTCGCCCGATCGTCGGGCGCGCCCACGGGCTCGACCCAGATCGCGTCGCGGATGCGCGAGAGGCGGAGGCTCGCCTGCTCGGTCTCGAACACGGCGCCGTCCTCGGGCCACCAGCCCTCGGCGACCATCTCGCGCTGCACCATGCCGAGCGCGAGGACGACGGCGCGTCGGTCGGCGCCCTCGGGCAGCGCCGCCGCCACGTCTGGCAGACCGAGCACCCACATGCCCGTCGACGCGATGGTCGCCATCCCGGGGTCGGGCCGGATCTTCAGGTACGACCAGAGCGGGAACGTGTACGAGCGCGCGTCCTGGTACTCCTCGGTCATCGCGAAGAAGGCCTGCGCGCCGAGCGTGATGTAGTTCGCCTGCGGCAGTATCACGGCCGACGCGAGCGGGCAGAGCGCGCGCACGAGCTCGGTGAGCGCGCCGAGCTTGCGGCTCGCCTGCGACTCGATGCGCCCGTTGTCCATCCCCGTCGCGGCCGCGATCCGCGCGGCCGTCTCCCTCGCGACGCGGCGGATCTCCGCGGGCTGGCTGTGCTCGCCGCGCGCCAGATCGTTGGTGCCGCCGCTCACGTGGAGCGTCGCGGGGCCGAGCGCGATCGGCTCTTCGGACAGCGACGTGTCGAGCCGCCGTCGCTCGAAGGGCGCGGGCTCGAGCCGCGCCAAGAAGCCCCCCGGGAGCTGGATGCCGTCGCGCGTGACGTCGGCGCGGACGCCGAGCGCCGCCGCGCGCGCGACGAGCTCCGCCGGGCCTGAGGGCTCGCGCAGCGACAAGAGGACCCAGCTCGGGAGGTCGGCCATGGCCGCGCAGCATACACGCGCGCGACGCCGCGGTTGCGGTCGACCGCCTCGGCGTGCGAAGGGTGGCGACGATGCCCCGCTCTTCGTCGCGCGCTGCGCTCGTGCGGTTCCTTCTGCCCGCCCTGCCTTGGGTCTCCGCGCTCTCGGGCTGCGGCCAACCGAGCGTGCCGAGCGACGTCGTCGCTCCCGCGTCGCCGTCCTCCTCCGCGCTCTTCGCCGCGGCTTCTCCCTCGGCGGAGGCCGCGCTCGACGCGGCCGCGCCTCCGAGCACGGCGCCCGCGTCGGCGAGCGCCTCGTCGAGCCCCCCGGACGGCGCGTCTCCGAGCGCGACGCCCCAGGCGGCCGACGCGTCGAGCGCGGACGACGTCTTCGGCGGGCTCGCGCTCGAGCTCTCGGAGGCCGACGTGGTGAAGCTCCTCGGCGCCCCGTCGAAGAAGAGCGCCGTCGTCGAGGAGGGCGCGACGGGCCTCTGGGTCTCGACGTGGACGTGGCCGAAGAGCGGCGTGACCGTCTCGATGGCGGCCGAGGCGAAGGGCCGCCCGTCGCACGTCGCGTCGTTCCAGCTCTCCGCCGCGTCGAAGCTGAAGAACGCGAAGGGCATCGGCGTCGCGAGCACGCGCGCCGACGTCGTGCGCGTCTTCGGCCCCCGCATCTCGACCGAGAACGCCGCGTCCACGCGCCCCGGCTCGATCGTCGTCGACTCGATCTACGGCGGCGTCATTTTCGACATGGAGAAGGATCGCGTCGTCGGGGTCTTCGTCGGCGCAGGCGCCGAGTGACTCACGGGCGCGGCGCGTCGGCGCGCGCGACGTGCGCGAGCAACGCGAGCAGCGCCGAGAGGTGCTCGTGCACGAGCTCCGCCCCGGCCATCGTGAGCTCGAGCGTGGATCCGTCGTAGGTGAGCATCGGCGCGCGCGGCGCGAGCAAGAGCAGCGTCTGCCGCGTCGCCTCGTCGAGCGCCTGCGACACGAACCCCTCGGGGCTCGCCGTCACCACGAACGCCGCGTCGAAGAGCGCGTCGCCCGTCTCGGTCGTCTTCGCGCCGAAGAGCGCGCGCGCCTTCGCCGCGAGATCCCGCGGCGAGACCTGGAGGCGCTGCGCGATCTCGGGCAACCTGTGCGCGCGCGCCACCGTGCAGATCCCCTCGGCCGTCTCGACGAGCTCGACCTCGCACGGCACGCCCTCGACGTCGCCGCGGATGCCGAGCGCGCCCGCCGCGTCGACCGTCAGCTTCTGCTCCTCCGCGACCTCCATCCACACCCGCTCGATCATCGCCATCGTGCTCGGGTCGACGCGCGGCGCGGTCGGCTCGCGGCGCTGCCTCCGCGACTTCTGCCGCGAGATGAACACGTTCACGCTGATGAACGACACGAGCGCGATGATGGCGATGAGGGGGAGCATCGGGAGACCTCGTGGAACATAGCGCCGACACTCGGGCGTTGGGCTAGGTTCCTCCCATGAAGCGCGCGACCTCCCTCCTCGTCGCCTTCTCGATCTCCGCGTGCGCGAGCGAGCGCGCGCCTGCGCGAACGGCGTCGATGCCTCCGCCGACCTCGATCACGCTCGAGCCGGCGCGGCCCGTCGCGAGCGCCGGCCTCGACGTGGCCGCCTCGCCCTCCGAGAGCGCGTCCGCCGCGCCACCGATCGAAGACGCGCTCGTCGCGCGCGATCCCGGCGCCGTCCCGCACAACCGCTTCCTCGGACCGACCGACGTGATCTGGCGCGGCGGCGACGATCGCGTCTCGGTGTGGATGGGCTTGTCCGAGCGCACCGACGGCCGCCTCCCCACCACCGTCCACACGACGCCCGAGATCCGCTGCGTCGAGATCCTCTTCGTCATCCGCAACGAGGGCGCCGAGCCCATCGCCTACGAGCCCGGCGCGATGCGGCTCGTCGGCGCGAGCGAGGAGCGCCCTTCGTTCGTCGGCGAGCGCTGGCCGGACCTGCACCCCGGCGACGACTTCTGGTGGCTCGCGCCCGGCATCTTCCAGCGCGACGGCGTCGACATGAACACGATCCGAGGCGCCGTCGATCTCTCGCCGCACCACACCCACACCGGCGCGGTCTCGTTCGAGATGCCCGACGTCGAGACCGAGCGCGCGGTGAAGGCTTGGATCCGCGGCCTCCGCGTCGCGTACCGAGCTCCGAAGGCCGCGGCGATCTCCACGCTCTTCGCGGGACGTCCTGCGCGGTGACGCCGAAGCCTGTTGGGGACGATGGGCCGATCTGGTAGCGTCCACGCCCCCAAGATGAAGATCCACGAGTACCAAGCCAAGCAGCTCTTCGCGCGCTACGGCATCCCGGTGCCGCAGGGCGAGCCCGCCTTCTCGGTGGCCGAGGTCGGCCCCATCGCCGAGCGCCTCATCGACAAGACGAAGATCCCCGTCGTCGTCGTCAAGGCGCAGATCCACGCCGGAGGCCGCGGAAAAGGCGGCGGCGTGAAGGTCGCCAAGGGCGGCGCCAAGGAGGCGACCGAGCTCGCCGAGAAGATCCTCGGCATGCAGCTCGTCACCAAGCAGACCGGCCCCGCGGGGCAGAAGGTCCGTCGCCTCTACATCGAGCAGGGGCTCGACATCGATCGCGAGCTCTACCTCGCGATGTTGGTCGATCGCGAGCAGCGCAAGGTCGCCATCATCGCGTCGCCCGCGGGCGGCATGGATATCGAGGAGGTCGCCGAGAAGGAGCCCGAGAAGCTCCTCACCGTGCACATCGATCCGCTGCTCGGCCTCGGCGCGTGGCAGGCGCGCAAGGTCGCCGCGTTCCTCGGCCTCACGTCGAACAAGGAGACGTTGAAGCAGTTCGTCCAGGCGCTCGACGGCATGTACAAGTGCTTCGTCGCCGAGGACTGCTCGATGCTCGAGGTGAACCCCTTCGTCCTCACCAAGCAGGGCACCGTCTGCGCCCTCGACGGCAAGGTCACCTTCGACGACAACGCGACGTTCAAGCACAAGGCCGCGTGGGCCGAGATGTTCGATCCGGCCGAGGAAGACCCGATCGAGCTCGAGGCGAAGAAGGTCGGCATCAGCTACGTGTCGCTCGACGGCACCATCGGCTGCATGGTCAACGGCGCGGGCCTCGCGATGGCGACGATGGACATCATCCAAGAGTTCGGGGCGAGCCCCGCGAACTTCCTCGACGTCGGCGGCGGCGCCTCGCAGGAGCAGGTCACGCAGGCCTTCGAGATCATCCTGAAGAGCCCCAACGTGAAGGGCATCTTCGTGAACATCTTCGGCGGCATCATGCGCTGCGACGTCGTCGCGCAAGGCATCGTCGCCGCGTCGAAGCAGCTCGGGCTCAAGGTGCCGCTCGTCGTGCGGCTCGAGGGCACGAACGTCGAGGCGGGCCGCAAGATCCTCGACGACAGCGGCCTCGCCATTCAATCGGCGTCCAGCATGGGCGACGGGGCAAAGAAGATCGTCGCGGCGATTCGGGCTTAGTGGAGAGAACGCAATGAGCATCCTCATCGACAAGAACACCCGCGTCGTCTTCCAGGGAATCACCGGCGACTCCGGCTCGCTCCACGCTCGCGCCTGCCTCGCGTACGGCACCAAGATCGTCGCCGGCGTCACGCCGGGCCGCGGCGGGCAGAAGTTCGACGACAAGGTCCCCGTCTACGACTCGGTCGAAGAGGCCGTGAAGAAGGAGGGCGCCGAGGTCAGCTGCATCTTCGTGCCCCCCGCCGGCGCCGCCGACGCGATCTGCGAGGCCGCCGACGCGGGCTGCCGCCTCGTCGTCACCATCACCGACGGCGTCCCGGTCCTCGACATGGTGCGCGTCCGCCGCTACCTCGAGGGCAAGAACACGAAGCTCATCGGACCGAACTGCCCCGGCATCATCACGCCGGGTGACGGCCCCAACTCCACCGGTGGTTGCAAGATCGGCATCATGCCGGGACACATCCACAAGAAGGGCCCCATCGGCGTGCTCTCGAAGTCCGGCACGCTCACCTACGAGGCCGTCGGCCAGCTCACGGCGCTCGGCATCGGTCAATCGACCTGCATCGGCATCGGCGGCGATCCGGTCGCCGGCCTCGACTTCATCGATTGCCTCGAGATGTTCAATGCCGATCCCGAGACCGAGGGCCTCATCGTCATCGGCGAAATCGGCGGCAACGCCGAGCAGAAGGCCGCCGAGTGGATCAAGGCGAACATGAAGAAGCCCGTCGCCGCGTTCATCGCGGGGCGCACGGCGCCTCCCGGCAAGCGCATGGGCCACGCCGGCGCGATCATCGCGGGCGGCAAGGGCACGGCGGCGGAGAAGATCGCCGCGTTCGAGGCCGCCGGCGTGAAGGTCGCTCCGACGCCCGCGGACATGGGGAGCACCCTGAAGAGCCTCCTCAAGTAGTCGTCACCGATAGGTACGCGGCGCGGCGCGCTCGGGTCACCGGGCGCGCCGTCGCGTTTTGTCGCGCGCACGCCCCCGCGGCGTGTCCAACGTCGGGGCGCTGCCTCCCTATCCGTCCGCCGGCGGCGCAGCTACCGTTTCGCTCCCATGAGCACACCGACGAACGGCGACGCGATCGACATCCCGAAGCGCGTCGGGCGCGCGCTCGCGACGATCACCGAGTGGATGGAAGCGAACGGCGCCGGGAAGAACGCGGAGAACCTCGCGCCCGGCGCGACGGAGGAGGCGCTCGCCGAGGTCGCCCTCGCGCTCGGACCTGGCGCGAGCCTCCCCGTGGATTTGCGAGCGCTCTGGCTGTTGCACGACGGGCAGCGATCCGAGGGGAGCGGCTTCGTGGAGTCCCATGATCTGCTCTCGACACGCGACGCGCTCCGCTGTCGCGAGACCCTGATGCTCGGCCTCGAGTTCGCGCGCGAGGCGCCGCAGCGCTGGCTCGCGCAAGGTGGGACCCATGCCGAGCTCGCGACGGATCAATGGCTCCCTTTTGCGGCGCGCGACTCCGATTGCGATGCCGTGTGCCTCGTCAGCGGCAGGGTGTTCTCGTGCCCGCACGACGACGACTTTCGCGTCGTCCACGAATCCCTCGTCGCTTGGCTCGAGGGCTATGCGGCGCGCGTCGTGGCCGACGATTACAGCGTCGAGCGCGGCTTTGGCGGCGTCTATCTCGTCGTGCGCGATCGAAAGGCAGAGGCGTGGGCGGCCGAAGGAAGGAGGCAAGCGGAGATCTTCGAGGCATATCTTCGGGACACGCCGCTCGACGCCCAAATGTCGGACGCGATCGCGAAGCGCGACACGGGGCGCGCGATGGATGTGATCCGCGACGGCCTCGGGACCGGGGATGCGCCGCTCGTCGCGCGCCTCGTCGACGCGCTCTTCGCGCACCTCGACGCGAGCGAGGGGCCCTCACGTCGGGACCGGCTCACGTTCCTCGCGGGCTCCTTGCGGCCTCACATGCGCGCGATCACCCTCCCGCCGGATCGCTGGGTCGACGTCGCTCTCGGCGGCGCGCTCCTCGGCAACAACGCGATCAAGGATACGGCGGCTGCGCGCGCGAAAGGCCTGAGCCAGGATCGCCATGGGGCCCTCGTGAAGGCGACCTCCGAGGGGGAACAGTCCATGAAAGATGCGGCCGCAGCGGTCGTCGCGAAGATCGAGCGGCCTGGCGGATGATCCTCTCCTCGAACGTCACCTCACTTCACGGTGCAAAGCCTCGCGTTCACGACCGTGTCGAGCACCGTTTGGCAGGCGGCTAACACGGAGTCTGGGTCGGTCTGCCCGTTCTTCGCCATCTCGAAGAGCTGCTTCACGTTGTCGAGCGACGAGCCCATCGCCTGCAGCGCCTCGGGCCCCATCGAATTCACGCACGCGAGGTAGCGACGCTCGCAATCCTCGAGCGGGCTCGCGCCGCCTGCCTTCGAGGGGAGCACCGTGCTCGACTCGGAAGGCGCCTCGCTCGCCTTGCGCGCCCCTTTCGCGCGCACCATCGGCACGCGCGTCGCACCGAGCGTCAAGACGATTTCATCGTCATTCACGAAGCTCACGATCGCGTGCCGTCGCTCGACCGGCTCGACGCCGTCCTCGAGCAAGAAGAGCTCGCCACCGAGCTCTCTTTCGATGGTGTAGCCGCGAATGCTCGTTCGACCATCGACCGTCGTCGCGAAGTCCTTCTCGCCAAAAGAGACCTGGACTGCCTCGAGCTGGTCGAGCTTCTGCCTGAGCGCAGTGAGCACGGGCGAATCGGGCTCGACCTTCTTCAGCCGCACCACATCGTGATAGCGACGACTCTCTTCTTCGGTCGGGTTCGTGCTCGCGAAGGTCGCGTCGTCCGGCGGCTCAGCGAGGGCACAACGGGTCAATGTCACGAGACGTCGCTCGTGCATCGGCGGCGCCATCGTCCACCGACCGAGCAGCTGCGACGCGAGCTTGCTGGGCGACGCCGTGCCGGGCGGCTGCGCGCCTGGCCTCGTCTCGCCCGCACCATCTGCCGAACGCGCAGGCTCGGTCGAAGAAGCCCCGCACCCGACGAGAGAGAGTCCTACGAGAAGCGCGCCGCAGACCTTCGTCATGCGGCCACTCTACGCAATTCGCCCAACCGATGCCCCTCGAAAGGAACCTGCGATTCCAGTTCGTCGGACAGCCACGCAAGCCGCGTTTCGACAGGCGCGCGCGATCGCCTTCAGAAGTGGTTGCGCTCGTCGAGGACCCGAGACATGGGCCATCCGAACGCGAAGCGGCGAGCGGCGCCGCATGGCTTGCGCGCCCCTCGCTTGACTGAACGCACCGCGCGAGAGAGCCTGTCTCATGCGACATCCACTTCCCTTCCTTTCGGCGCTCGCGGCCGCCAGCCTCGGCTCCATCGCCTCCTGCGGTCGCGTCGACCTGCCCGCGTCGACCGATCGGCCACCCGAGACAGCCGTGGCGTGCGCCTTCGGTTCTCAGTGCGAAAGCGGCGCATGCAGCGCCGACACGACCCTCGGGGGGTGTGGGCATTGCCTTGAGGCCGTGCCGCTCGGCGCGACGTGCGGACCACCCTTCCGAGGATGTGGTCCCCACGCGGTGTGCGACCACGGGGCTTGCGAGACCAAGGAGATACCGGTCGGGCAACAATGTCCCGTTGGTCCGAAAGGAGAAGATCTGGACCGCTGCGTCGATGGCGCCTTCTGCGCGACGGCGGACTTCCAGAGCCCCGGGACATGTCGGCTCCGCGCAGGGCTCGGCGAGAGCTGTACCGTCTATTCGCCCGGCCCGCTGTGCCGACTCGGGAGTGTTTGTCAGGCGGGGGTCTGTGTGCCCGACGCGCCGAGGAAAGTGGGCGAGACGTGCGCTCCGGCTGCTTGCGAGTCCGGACTCTATTGTGATGGAGGCCTGTGCGCTACAGCCCAATGGATGGAGGGCGACGCCTGCGGGATCAACCAGGGAGTGGCCACTCCCGGGGCGTGCGTCGCGGGGCTGCGCTGCGGCAACCTGTCGTACCCCAATGGAGGGAGTCCCCCCGACGCGAGCTACACGTGTCTGCCTCTGCCGAAGGCGGGCGAGCCCTGTCTCCTCGAGAGCTGTGACGTGGGCCTCGTCTGTGAGCGCTTCACGCTGCTCGACGGGAGCGCGTCCCTGCCGAGGTGCGCGGAGCCGCACGCAGAGGGAGAAGCATGCGGCTACAGCATGTACACGCCGAGCGCGGTGTGCCGCAGCGGCCTCGAGTGCCGCGCCCACGTCTGTCGCGCGGCTTGCGGCTGACTCCGGTCGACCTCCGCTGCGTCCGCGCGCGCCCCCCTCGGGTCGGCCAGGCGCGCTGATCCCTTCCGTCGACTCTCTCGTCAATCGGGCGATCGAGGAAGCGGAGCACCGACGCGACGGCCACCCGGCCGACGCTCGGCGCGTCGACCGGTCCGGCGCGCGGAGACGGCGGGTCGCGGACGCTAATAGGGAATGACGATGCGCCCCGGCGCCTGGCTGCCGTTCCCTCCCGCCATGTCGGTGTGGCAGAGGTTGCAATCGCCGTTCATGTGGGGCTGCATGGAAAAGCGATGGGATCGACGACGATCGGATCGACGACGGATGCCGCGCCACGACTCTCCTCCCTGGTCGCGCCGACCCGAGCGCGGGTCGCGACCTCGGGACCTCTCCCGATGAGCGGAAGAATATCAGCGAGCGGGCCGGGCACAAGCCGTCGGCCCCGGTGCGAGAGTCCGGCCCCGCCGGACGGCGGGAAGGAGAGGCGCGAAGCGTCTGTCGGTCCACCCGCAGACGTCTGTCGGTCCACCCGCAGACGTCTGTCGGTGCACCCGCAGACGTCTGTCGGTGCACCCGCAGACGTCTGTCGGTCCACCCGCAGGCGTCTGCGGGTGTGCCTCGGCCACGCTCGACGGCGCGCCCAGCTCGACGTGCGCGCCTCGAATGCCTCCTGCGACGAGATGGCTCGCTCGCGTCGCGCTCATCATGGTGCTTGGACGGACGTCCGACGGGCTCTGCACGCCGGACGCTCCGATCTGGAGCTCCGGCGGCGCACGACGAGCCGTCGAGGGCGCGGGCCGAGCCCTGCTCGAGGTGGACGGGCCGTGGGCGAGCTACACTCCGGCCGTGAGCTCCGAGCAGGACACCAGACAGCCCCCGTGGCATCGGCGCGCCGGCTGGCTCGCGATCGTCCTCTCGGTGCTCGCCTGGGCGGCGCTCGGCCTCGCGGTCCTCGTCGCGCTCGGGGAGACGAGAGGCATGAGCGCGGAGGAGATCGCGTCTCGATGGCTCGTCCTGCGAATGGGAATGGCCCTCTCGATTGCGATGTTCGGCGCGGCGACGTGGCTCGCCATCCGTGCGCGTGAGCATCAGTTCCTCGCATCGGGCGTAGGCCTCCTCTTCGGAGGGCTCGGCCTCGTCGTCTCACTTGGCGTCGTCGCGCTCGCCTTCGCCTACTGAGCGGTCGTCGACGCTCGAAGCCGCGGCCCCTTCACGCACGCCCGAGGCAGCTCGCGAACCAGTGTCTCGACCAAAGCGCGCACCCGCTTGGGCATGAGCTCTCGCGCGCCATAGCAAACGTGCACCGCAGGTCCCGCGCCCGCCTCGCGCGGTAGGAGCTCGACGAGGCGCCGCGCGCGCAGATCGGCTTCGACGACGTGGCGAGGAACCACGGCCACCCCCTCGCCCGCGCGGACGAGCGCCACCACCGCGTCGATCGAATCGCTCTCGAAGACGCGACGAGTGGGCTCGACGAGGTGGTGTCGCCCTTCGACGGTGAAGGGCCAAGGCCACGCGCGGCCGGTCGCGGGAACGCGGAAGCCGATGGCAGGGAGTCGCAGGAGATCGTCGACCGAGCGCGGCGCCGTCTTGCCGAGGAGTCGACGCGAGCCGACGACCACGAGCGGCAGCGTTCCGACGAAGCGCGCCACGAGCGAGGTCTCGGGGAGCGGCCCCACGCGCACCGTGACGTCGATGGGGCGCGCGACCAAATCGTCGAGGTGGTCGCTGAGCGTGAGATCCACCCTCACGGCGGGGTTCTCTCGGTGAAACGCGAGCGCGATGGGGACCAAGACGTCGCGACCGAACGCCGCGGATCCCGCGAGGCGCACGCTCCCCGAGGCGCCTCCCTCCTTCTCTCGCGCGGCATCGAGGGCTGCGCCGAGCGCATCGAGCGGTGACGTGCAGCGTTCCACGAGCGCGATCGCCGCGTCGCTGAGGACGACCTTGCGCGTGGTCCGTCGCGCGAGGCGAAGCCCGAGGCGCCGCTCGAGCTTCACGATCGAGCGGCTCACTGCCGCGCGCGTGAGGCCGAGCTCGCGCGCGGCCGCTGCGAAGCCTCCGTCTCGATGGACCTGAAGAAGCACCTGGAGGCATTTGAGATCGGTGGCTTCGATTGTCATCATCCAGGAACCAGTATGCTGCATCACTGTCAATCTTTCGAGCGCCATCCAGCGGTCGTAGCTTCACCTCGTCGCCGGATCGGCCGGTGGCGCGACGAGGAGACAGGACATGAAGATCGGCGTTTTCGGTACGGGCATCGTGGGTCAGACCTTGGCGGGCAAGCTCTCGGAGCGAGGCCACGACGTGGTGATCGGGACGCGCGATCCGAAGGTCACCCTCGCGCGGGCCGAGAAAGACTCGCTGGGCTTCCCTCCGTTTCGCGATTGGCACGCGAGCCACGGCGAAGTGAGGCTCGCGACGCTCGCCGAGGCGGCGAAGCACGGAGAGCTCTGCTTCAACGTCTTGAGCGGCGCCGGCGCCATCTCGGGGCTCAGGGCGGCAGGCGAAGAGGCGCTCGCGGGCAAGGTGCTCGTCGACGTGACGAACCCCCTCGACTTCTCGAAGGGCTTCCCGCCTTCGCTCCTCGTCTGCAACACCGACTCGCTCGGCGAACAGATTCAGCGTGCATTGCCGCGCACCAAGGTGGTGAAGACCTTGAACACCGTGAATGCCTTCCTCATGGTCGATCCGAAGAGCCTCGCCGGCGGCGAGCACACCATGTTCGTCGCGGGCGACGACGGCGACGCGAAGGCCACGGTGAGCAATCTGCTCCGCGAGAGCTTCGGCTGGACCGATCTCGTCGACCTCGGCGATCTCACCAACGCACGCGCCACCGAAGCCTACGTCACGCTGTGGGCCCGCCTCTACGGCGCCCTCGGCATTCCCCAATTCAACGTCCGCGTCGTCCGCGGCTGACGCGAGGGGTTTCGGATCAAGCGTAGCCGTCGAAGAGCGTGCCGACCGTGAAGAAGGGGCGCGATCCTCTTCTTCGAGGAGGGCGCCGCAGAACGAAACGACGACGTCGTCGTCCAGGTCCGACGCGAGCGGACGCCGAGCGCGAGGCCGCTCCTGGATCGCCTTCGCGTGCGCCATGGCGCGGCGTTCGCGCGAAGGCGCAAGCGGCACGCTCTACGCGACTCCACGTCGATCGACCTGCTCGGACGCGGTCTCCTACGACGAAGCCGAACGGATCGAGCGCGTTCGCCGCGTCGTCGAGCCCTTGGTCGCACCGCTCACGTCCACGAGCGGCGGCGCCGCGCCCGGCAACGTCGCGAGCAGATGGTCGATGCACCCGCGCACCGCCGTCGTGAGCGAGCGATGCGCGCGGAAGAGAAGATGCACGCCGCCGCGCTCACCTTCCCAGCCGTCGAGCACTCGAACGAGCCGCTTTTTCGTGAGATCCCGTGTACAGAGGCTCTCCGGCAACAGCGCGATCCCCAACCCCTGCAGCGCAGCGCGCTGCGCGACGGCGATCTCACTCGTTTGGAGGCGCGGCGCGAAGGTACAGCGGCGCCGCATGCGCCCGTTCAGCAACGTCCACGTCGCGAAACCGTCGCTCGATCGCGTGCTGAGGAGATCGTGGCGTGCGAGATCGGCGACGCCGCGGGGCGCGCCACGGGCTCGGACATATCGCGGGCTCGCGACGAGCAGCTTCGGCGACGCTCGCCAGATCTCGCGCGCGACGAAGTCCGGAGTCTCTTCGATCTTCCCGGCGACGATCGCGATGTCGAAGCCCGCCGCAACGGAGTCGAAGGACTGCTGACCGAGCTCGAGGTCGACCGACACGCGCGGGTGCTTCGAGAGCCAGTCGAAGAGAACGCTCGACACCGCGTCTGCGAACCACGTCGGTGCGAGGATCCGAACGCGCCCGCTCGGCTCGATTTGCCGCTCGCGCAGCCGTTCCGCCGCCTGCGCGATGTCGTCCATCGCGCGTGATGCATGCTCGAAATACGCGCGCCCGGCGTCGGTCAGGCGCAGCGCGCGTGTCGTCCGCTCGAGAAGTCGCGTGTCGAGCGCGGACTCCAGTCGCGCGATGCGACGACTCACGGTGGACACCGGGACGCCGCGCTCGCGAGCCGCTGCGGAGAAGCTATGCGTCTGCACCACGCGAACGAGGAGCGCGACGTCGTTCAGGTCTGCGTTCACTTTTGCGATAATGATAATAGTTGGTTGCAACTGGCACGACTAGTGCGATCTCTGGGCCAGCCATACCTTCTTCGTCATGAAGAACGAGGCAGTCGTCGTAACGGGAGCGACCGGAAACATAGGCAGCCGTGTCGTGCTCCATCTCGCCGGCGGACGGCGCGAGGCGATCGTCGCCTTCGTGCGCGACCTCGAGAAGGCGCGTCATCTCGAGCGCGCCGGAGCGATCCTTCGCAACGGCAGCTTCGAGGACGGCGCATCGCTGCGCGAGGCCTTCGCAGACGCGGACACCGTCGTCCTCAATACGGCAGGCGAGAGACTCGCGGAGCACGGAATCGCCGCATTGCGAGCGGCGCAAGAGGTCGGCGTTCGCAAGATCGTCCGCGTCTCGTCCGGGCGCGCAACGACCGACGGTCCCACCGAATCGACGCGCCAGCACGCACGCGTCGACGACGCCGTTCGCGCGAGCGGCCTCGCCTTCGTGATCCTGCGCAGTCACAGCTTCATGCAGAACCTGCTCTTCGGCGTCGGCGGTCTGCGCCACTCGAGCGCGATCTACAGCGGCGCGGGCTCCGCGAAGATCGGCTTCATCGACGCACGCGACGTCGCCGACGCCGTGTCGGCCGCCTCCGTGAGCGACGTCTGGAACGGTCAGACGCTCGATCTGACGGGCCCCGCTTCGCTCGACTACGCCGCCGTCGCGATGTCCATCGGACGCGCGCTCGATCGGGCCGTCGCCTACGTCTCCGTTTCACCCGAGCAAGCGGGCGAGGCCGCGCGCTCGCACGGCGCCACCGCGTGGGATGCACGCGCGATCACGGAGTTCGCGATGGCCGCCGCGAGCGGCTGGAGCGACTACACGACCGATCACGTCCGAAGGCTCACGGGGCACGAACCGCGATCGATGGACGACTTCGTTCGCGACGAGCTCGTTCCGGCGATGCGGAGCTGAGT
>CAYYKK010000179.1:0-14594 GCA_964467935.1 uncultured Polyangiaceae bacterium | reverse complement strand
GTCGATGATGGAGCAGCCGCGGCGGAAGGTCTCGTGGGTCGTCCGCGGCACGGGCAAGGCGACCATCGCGGCGGGCAACGCGCGCGTCGGCACGGTCGAGGCGCACCTCGAGCCGCTGTGACGCGGGCGATCGCCGCTACGGGGTCGTGACGGCCTTCGGCGCCTCGCCCTCGGTGACGGTGAAGCGGTAGCCGGCGGGCACCTTGAACGACTGCGTCGTGAGGTCGGCGTCCGGCCAGCGGATCGTGACCTCGGCCTCGCACGCGTCGGCGAGGCCGAAATGCAGGGTCAGATCGTCCTGGTTGCCGTAGTGGCCGTGCCCGCCGCCGACGTCTTGGGTCATCGTGATGGCGCCGGCCTTCACGGTGACGCGCGCGCCGATCGCCGCTCGGTTGGTGTTGGGCCCGCCCGTGAGGGTGAGCTGGATGAAGTTGCCCTTGTCGCCGATGACGTTCTCGAAGAACCGCACCTGCTGGGTCGCGTAGCACTCCGAGTCGTCGTTCTTGTCCAACCCGCAGCGGGCGAACGAGTGGCCGACGACGATGTCGAGATCGCCGTCGCGGTCGAAGTCGGCGACGACGCTCCCGTGGCTGCGGTGATGGTCGATCCCCTGATCGATCGGGACGGCCTCGAAGTGGCCCGGCGAGTCCTGGTGGAAGAGCAGCCCGTGCGCGTAGGGGTAGTCGCTGTTGCCGAAGTAGATGTCGTCCCAGCCGTCGTTGTCGAAGTCGAAGACCGAGCCAGTCATGATGCCTTCGTCGAACTGGACGGGGTGCTGGCGCGCGAGGCCCGTCGCGTCGTTGCCGGGGCGATCGAACGTGCCGTCGCCCCGATTCAACAAGAGCTCGGCCGCGTCGGAGCTCTTGCCGACGTCCCAGTGGACGATCTCGCTCGTGACGAGATCCATGTCGCCGTCGTTGTCGACGTCGGCGCAGTTGGTGGCGCCGCTGTTGCCGCCGAGGCGGAAGGGGTGCTGGTCGGTCGCGTTGCTCCATCGAAATGCATCTGCATCCGTGTTGCATATGATGTGCTGCGGCGGGGGCACGCCGGGGCAACCCATGTCGGTCGGGTGGAGCTTGCACCAGCAGCGCGCCGACTCGTTGTCGTGCCAGTCCTGGTTCTGATCGAAGGCGTAGCCGGAGGCGATGCTGTCGTTCGTGAACGCGAACCCACCGTCCGGGCCAGCCGACTTCCAGAGGAGGTTGGGCGCGCGTCCGTAGGACGAGGCCAAGAGCTCGGGGTTGCCGTCGCCGTCGAGATCGCACGCGTTCGCGGCCCAGCCGTTCGAGTGGCCGAGCGCCTTGTCGAGGTTCTCGAGCGAGGTCGACCAAGGCAGCGTCGTGAGCCCGAGGGACTGCGTGACGTCGGTGAAGCCGCCCTGGCCGTCGCCTTTGTAGAGGCGGTCCTGGCGCGGCGATCCGTTGTTCGTGTTCTGGACGACCCACAGATCGAGCAGGCCGTCGCGGTCGAAGTCGACGAAGCTCGCTCCCGCGGGCGAGTCGAGCTTGCCGACGCGGAGCGGGCTGTCGGACGGGCCGAGCGCGAACGTGCCGTCGCCGTTGTTGACGAGGATCTCGCTCGTCTCGGTCGTCGGCTTCGTCGGATCGGGCGCGAAGCCCGTGTACACGTCGAGGAACCCGTCGTTGTTGAAGTCGCCGAACGCGAACACCTCGCCAGGTCGACCGTGCGCGGTGTCGCCGCTGCGCATGGCGCGGATGCCCGACCTCTGCGTGACGTCCTCGAAGTGATGGTCGTGCGTGTTGCGCAGGAGCCACGTGCGCTGCCTGCCGCACGTCCCCGCGGGCAGGAAGCAGGAGCCCGCGGGCGCCGTCGCGCCGCAGTCGGCGTCCTTCGCGCAGGGCATGAGCGGCGGGAAGTCGTCGCCGACGTTGCCGCCGAGGCGCACGACGAGATCGGGCCAGCCGTCCCCGTCGAAGTCGACGGCGTTCAGACGGACGCCCTGGGCGCCCAGCACGTCGAGCCCCCAATCGCTCGTCGCGTCGCGGAAGGCTCGAGCTCCCGGCGTCCAATGGCTCCCGCCCGCGTGACAGATGGGCGCGAGCCCGCCGCCCTGACCGCCGGTGCCAGCCGGCTTCTGCGACGAGCAGCTCAACGCGAGCGCGGGGAGGAGTGCGACGATTCCCAAAGCGAAGAGACGGCGTGCCACGCTCGACCGATATCACGGCTCGGCCCGCGCGGGGCGGAGAACCGGACACTGGTCCGGTAAACTGAAGAGAGCTTCAGTCGACGCGCTCGATCGGCCTGCCCTCCGTCGGGCATTGCGCTCGGCCGCGTCCCTCGACCCCTTCCATCGACCATCTCAATCGGCCATCTCAATCGGCCATCTCAATCGGCCATTTCAATCGGCACAGCAGCGGAAGCCGGTCGAGTAGTCCCAGTGCAGCGTGTCGTGGGCGGTCGTCACGTAGAGACATCCCGGTCCGTTGAGCTTCGTGTCGACGTAGTAACCGCCGCGGAACGTGCCCGCGGGATCGGCCGTCCACTCGTGGAGGTTGCCCATCATGTCGTAGGCGCCCTCGGCGGTGACGCAGCCGGCGCGCGCGCCGGTGGTGTCGAGCGAGTCGGGCAGCTGGTTCAGACACGCGTTGTCGAGGTGCGAGTAGATCCACGCGTCGGTCGTGCCGTAGAGCTCGACGGCGGGGTGGACGTCGCGGTGATCGTTGCAGACGCCGAGCATGTCGACGTTGCCGTAGGGATAGACGAAGCCGCTCGGACCGCGGCAGGCGCGCTGCCACTCGGTGTCGGTGCAGAGGCGCTTGCCGCTGGCGGCGCACGCGGCCGCGGCTTGCTCGCCGTCGATGTACCCCTGCGGGACGGCGCCCGCGATCGAGACCGCGCGCACGTCGCTCATGCCCGGGTTGTGGTAGGGCGAGAAGCTGCCGCCGTCGGCCGCGTAGACGAGGGAGGCCTCGTAGCGATCGATGCAGAACGTGTCGACGCGCAGCATCCCCGACGGACAACCGCCGGTGCCGGGCGCCTCGACGAGCCCCTCGTTCGGCAGCGGCGCGAGCGACGGATCGCACGGGATGCCGTCGATCGGCACGCAACACTGGATGTTCGCGGGTCCCGCGCAGTGGTTCGGGACGGAGACGTAGCTACCGTTGCAATCGGCGACGTCGAGGCACGCACCCGCGACGCCGTTCACGTCGCAGGGCGGTCCCATGGGCAAGCCTCCGCCCATGTTGACCATGCCACCGGCGCCGCCGGCCGCGCCCGCGCCTCCTTGCGACGCGCCGGTCGCGCCGCCTCCACCCGAAGCGGCGTCCGCGCCGCCTGCGCCACCGGCCGCGCGTCGCCCGGTGTCCTCGACGCCGCACGCGAGCGAGACGGACGACGTGAGCGCGAGCGAGAGGAGGAAGCGTGACGAGGCGATCCGAAGCGGAGAGACCGAACGCATGCGAAGACCTCCGTCGGGTCGTGGCACAACTCGGCGCCCGGCGCATCCCCCGCCGCGCGGATCGGGATCACGCGCTCCGCTTGCGATGGGACAGCCGCTGCGCCCGCCGGGCCGCGGCGTCCTCGGCGCGCGCTCGCTCGTCTTCGGTCGCGAGCAGGAGAGGAGGCACCTCGGTCGGCTTGAGCGACGCGTCGACCCCGACGAACGTGAGGTACGCGGAGACGCACGGCCACGTCGCGCCGGTCATCGCGTCCTCGCCGCGCACGTCCACCTCGATCTCGACCGACGTGCGGAAGGCCGCCGTCACGCGCGCCGAGAGGCGGACGACCTGCCCGACCTTGATGGGCTGCTCGAACGAGAGATCGTCGATTCCAGCTGTGATGCAGATGTTTCCCGTATGCCGTTGTGCACAAATCGCGGCGCAGAGGTCCATCCACGCCATGACCTGCCCGCCGAAGACGTTCCCGAGCGCGTTCGCGTGGGTCGGCAGCACGTACTCGGTCATGGTCGTCAGGCTGTCGGAGGGGCTCTTCGGCGGGGGCTTCGTCACGACGCCGACTCTTCCCAGAGCGCGCCGGGGGAAGCAAGCCGAGCGAAGCCTTGACGCGTGCCATGGGTCCCCACCACGATGAGGATCTCCGAGCGTGCACAGGACGAAAGCCCCCCTACGCGCGTGCCTCGCCGCCCTCGCCCTCGCGCTCGGTGGCTGTCCGCCGCCCGAGGCGGACGCGCCGATCGCCGCTGCGCCACCCCCGCCGATGCTGCCCGCGCCCGCGCCGCCGAGCGCCGCGCCGCCTCGAGGCCAGCGCGTCAAGGTGCTCTACCGCGACGACTGGTTCGGTGGCGTCACGCTGCTCGGGATCGACGCGAACGGACCGAAGGCCGCGGTGCGGCTGGAGTCGGAGAGCCCGAAGCGGCTCGCGATCGACCTCGTCGATCTCGAGCACGGCGTGCGCACCGATCGCTGGGACGTCACCGACGACGTCACGCGGAGCGCGCTGCTCGGGCGGGGATTTCCGCTCTCGAGCGGCCAAGAGGGATCCGTCGCGCGCTTCGCGAAGCTGATGGCGTCGCTCGGTCCCTGGCACATGCGACCCGCGCTCCCGACGCCGACGTTCGCGGTGACCGCGGATCGCTCGGCCATCCTGTTCGGCGCGCCGCCGGCCGACGGGCGAGACGGAGACTGGCTCATGGCCGTCGATCGCGACGGGCGCAACCCGAAGCGCGTCGACGAGGGGCTGCGCGCGAGCTACTCGCCGGTCTTCTCGCCCGACGGTGCGCACTTCGCGTTCCGCGGGTGCACGTCGAGCCCGTGCGACTACGGCCTCTTCCTCGCGCAGCTCGGGCAGAAGCCGCACCGGGTCGGTGGCATCTCGGGATCGACGCCGCCGGTGTTCTCGAAGTCGGGCGACGCGCTCTACGTGGTCGGCAACGGCAGCAGGAGTGGAACGCGATGCTTGTTCAAGGCGTCGGTCGGCGCCGCGGGGAGCCCGACGTCGCTCCAGTGCGTGGCGGGCCTCGACGACGTCTCGTTCACCGAGGATCCGGAGGGGCGAACCGGCGTCATCTCGGGCGTGCGCGGCGTCCCCGGACAGCAGCACGTGGACTTCACGTGGGTGCTGCTCGAGGACGGCACGATGCTCCAGCAGCACTCGGTCGATCGCGCGATCGGCGGAGGCATGCTCAACGGGGCGGGGCTCCTCGCCCTTCCGATGCAGAAGGGCGCGCTCGCGTTGGTCGATCTCGTGAACGACAAGAGCGCCGTCGTCCCCGAGTCGGAGGGCTGGTTCTTCGGGTTCGACTCGGGGCGTTGGCTCGGGGACTGGCTCGTCGTGATGCGCAAGCCGGAGGGCTCGAAGGGCTACGAGATCGTCGGGCTCGACGCGCGCGATCTGCTCGGCGAGCGCGCGGCGCGTTGAACCCGTCGACGGACCGACGCGGCCGTCACTTCTTCGCCGCCTTCAGCTGCTGCTCGATCTTGAGCCACTCTTCGAGCTCGTCGAAGCGGAAGTAGTCCTGATCGAAGTGACGTCCGTCGATCATGATGAACGGGGTCGCGCGGAGGCCCGCCTCGTCGGCCTGCTTCATGTCGCGCGCGATCGCGTCCGCGGTCTCCTTCGACGCGGCGTCGGCCGCGTAGCGGGTCATGTCGAGCCCGACCTTCTTCGCCGCCTCGTCGACGGTGAGCTCGGCGTGCTCGATGGCCTCCTGGTTGTCGAAGAGGAACTGTTCCATCGGCCAGTACTTGCCCTGACGGAGCGCCGCGACGGCCGCCTTGGCGGCGGGCTCGCCGTACTGCGCGTGCTTCGGCAGGACGTAGAGCTTCTGGACGAGCCGCACGTCGTTCGGGTGCTTCTTCTGGAACTCGACGAGGAGCGGCTCCACGTGCTTGCAGGCCGGGCACTGCAGATCGATCCACGCGACGATCGTCATCGTGGCGTTCGCAGGGCCGATCGCGGGGGCGCCGGCGATGTCGACCGTCTTCACGTCGGGGCCGAAGCGCAAGGCGGCCGCGGCCTCCGCGTCGACGCTCGTCGCGCCGCGCTGCAGGTGATCGGCGATGAACTGCGCCATGGGCGCGCAGCCGGCGCACGGCCGGGCCTCGGTCACGCACTGCGACACCGAGACGGCCTGGTCGGGGCACGGCGAATAGAGCGTCCCGACGAGCCTCCACCACGACTCCTTCTCGCGCGCGGTGAGCCGAGACGTGTCGATGCCGGGGAGCCCAGCCGGCTCCTTCGCGGGGCCGTCGTCCGCGGGGGGATCGTCGACGTGGGGCATCGAGGGCGGATCCGGGACGAGCTGCTGCGTGGACGAGCACGCGAGCGTGAGCACGACCGGGAGGGCTGCGACGAAACGAGCGAGGCGCATCGGGGTCGACATCCTAGCGCGATGTCGCGCAGCCGGGACGCATGTTCATGGCGAAGCGTTTGATCGTCGACACCTCGGCGAGCGCGGGCTAAGCGACCGATCCCCGTGAGCGACGAGCTCGGATTTTTCATCGAGGAGGGCGGCCGGTCGATCGGCCCGACCACCGACGACGATCTGCGCGACCGACTGAGGGAAGGCACCCTCGACCCGGACGCGGTGGTTCGGCTCGCGAGCGCGCAGGTGCGCGCACCCGCCCGGGCGTGGGCGACGCTCGCGGTTCGACGATCGTCGGCGCACCCGCTGCCGAAGCCCTCGAACCCGCGCGAGAGCGGGACGGGCGGCGCGTCCCCCGATCTGCTCTCGGCCCCCCGCGACGTGCTCGACATGCTCCTCTACGTCCTCTTCGAGGAGGAGCGATCGTCGGGGCCGTTCACCGGCGAGCAGATCCGCGCGGCCGTCGAGGGCGGCAAGCACCGCGCGGCGCTCGTGGCGATCGTCGGGACGGAGGACTGGATCGCGGCCCGGCGCCTCTTCGATCGCACGCTCACCGACGGATCGGCCGCGCTCGCGGTGGTCTCGGCGAAGGCGAGCGCTGCCCTCACCACGGTGCGCTGCCCGACGTGCCTCGAGGTCGTCGTCGCGACCGGAACGCAGTGCCCCGAGTGCGACGAGCCGCTCGAGCCCGCGTCCGCCGCGCGCTCTTCGCGCGCCGGATCGATCCCGGACGAGCCGGAGGGGGCGGGCTGGCTTCGCCTGCACTGGCGCCCGCTCGTGACCTTCGGCGCGATCCTCGGCCTCATCCTCGCGGGCATCACGCTCCGCTTCCTCGCGCCGGGACGACTGAAGGCGGCAGAGCAGCGCGCCGCGAGCTCCCAGACGGCCCCGCCCCCGAGCGTGGCGTGCGAGCACGCGTGTTGGTCGGGCGAGGCATGCCAAGCCGGGCAGTGCACGTGGCAGCGACCGAAGGGCGTCGGACACCTCAAGACCAAGCCGAGCGTCTCGGGGCCGTGGGAGCTGCCGAAGGACGTCTCGGACGCGCTCTTGCTCGACGACGAGCGGTTCGCGGTCGGCCTCTACGCCGGCGTGCAGATCCGGTCCACGAAGACGGGGCAAGCGCTCGAGCTCGTGTCGGAGGCGCTGCAGACGCGACGGCTCTACCGCGTGGGGGACACGTTCTACGCCGTCGGCCCGCAGCAGCTCAGCGTCGTCGACGTCGCCGACGCGCGCCTGCTCAAGACGATCGACATGGGCGCGATCGTGGGCGACCTCACGCTCGGCGCGAACGGTCGGCGCGCCCTCGTGTCGCTGCCGGGCGCCCACGCGATCGCGATCTTCTCGACGGAGCTGCACTCGGAGATCGATCGCATCCGCTTCGGCGACGACGCCGTGGGCCCCGTCGGCGCGGACGACACCGGCAAGCGCGCCCTCACGACGACCGGCATGACGCCGCTCGCCGGCCTCGCCGATCCGCCCGGGGGCGCGGTCTATGCGTTCGATCCGGGACGGCTCGCGACCGCGCAGGATCGCGTTCGCGCGTCGATGCTCGGCAACCCCGTGGCGGTCCTGATGGCGCCGGACGGCGAGTCGAGCTTCGTCGTGCTGCGCGCGAAGAACGCGATCGTGCCGCTCGAGTGGCTGCCGTCGGGCGCGGTGCGGCAGAAGACGCCGATCGAGACGTGCGATCAGCCCGAGCAGATCGAGCTCGTGCGCAAGACCCGGCAGGCGGTGGTGCGCTGCCGTCGCGGCCGCGCGATCGAGGTGTTCGATCTCGCCACGGGCAAGCTCGTGCGGCACGTGCCGCTCAGCGCGCCGGCGACCGACATGGCCGTGAGCCCCGACGGAGAGCAGGTCGTGGTGGCGCTGCCGGGCGACGCCGACGGCAGCATCGGCCTCGTCGACACGACGACGTTCGAGGTCGAGCTCGTCCCCACCGCGGCGCCGCCCTCGCGCGTGCGCGTCGCGCCGGACGGGAGCAGCGTCCTCGCGCTGAGCGATCGCACGAAGGTCGCGTGGGTGCTCCGGTGAGCGACAGACGCGTCCCCTGCGCCTCGTGCAAGAAGCCCATCGTCGAGGGCGCGAAGAAGTGTCGGCACTGCAAGGCCTGGCAGCCCGAGCGCGGCGGCGCGCGCTTTCCCCGCGCGGCGCTCATCGTCGCGACGGCGGTCTCGAGCGTCTTCAGCGTCATCCTCACGTCGCGCGAGTCGCCGGTCGGCTCCGCGCCGCCGCTCACGCCGCTGCCGACCGACTCGGCCGTCGCCGGAGAGCCCGCTCCCGCCGCCGTCGGGCCCGATCCGGAGAAGCCGAAGGCGACGCCACCGCCCGCGCCCACGCCGAAGCGCAAGTGGACGGCGCGCGAGCTCAAGATGGGCGACGTCCACCCGCTCGACGTCGTGTGGAGCAGCGCCGGCGACACGCTGTTCGTCAGCGCCGACGACGCGACGCTGCGCGAGTACAAGGTCTCGAGCGGCGAGATGCTGCACAAGGCGACCGTCCCAGCGAAGGGCGATCGGCTGAGGCGCATCTTCGATCGCTACATCGCCGTCCTCCGGCTCGATCCGACGGCGTCGAGGATCCCGGTCATGGATGTGACCAAGTGGGATCACGATCCCATCTTGCTGGAGGTGGGCGCGGGGCCGGGCGACATCCAGGAGCTGCCGGACGGCAGCGTCGTCACGTCGACGACGGTGGGACACCGCGTGAGCCGGTTCAGCTTGCCGTCGGGGCGCCTGCTCACGGACATCACGTTGCCCCAGTCGACCGGCCAGCTCTTCCTCGTGCGCGCCGAGGGGCGACCCTACCTCGCCGCGATGGGGAGCCTGGCGCACGCCGAGCGCCCTGCCGGCGCGTGGATCGATCTCTTCGACCCGGAGGAGGCCCCCTTCGGCGCGACCCGCCGGAGCATCGCGGTCGGTCGCGATCCGCGTCCTGGCGCGGTGACGCAGAGCGGGGGGGCGATCTTCTTCCCCGATCGACTCTCGAACAGCGTTTCTCTCCTCAGCGTCGCGCGGGAGACGGAGGCGAAGACCGCGGACGTCGGATCCGATCCGGTCGCCGGCTTCCTGGTGGACGACGATCGCTACGGGATCACGTTGAACGCCGGCGCGAGCACCGCCACGCTCGTGGCCCTGCCCAGCATGCAGATCTCGACGCTCATGCTGCCCGGTGTCCCGCGCAACGGCGTGACCACGCCCGATCACGCGACGCTCTTCGTCACGCTGGGGGGCACCGACGAGCCTCCCCGGGGCCAAGGCGTCGCGGTGATCACGGGCGAGCCGCCCGAGGTGATCGCGACGTTGCCGACGGGGATGGGCGCGATGTCGGTCGCCGTCTCGAAGGACGGCTCGCACGCCGCGGTCGCGAACTATTTCGCGAAGAGCATCACCATCCTCGAGTAGCGCGCCGGGCGAGACGCCGCGCAACCGCGGTCCCCCAGGCCTCGCGTGAAAATTTCCGCGGCCTCCGCGAGAGGACGGTATCCTGTCACCATGGCGCGCGACTCTCGGCTCGTGTGGATCGATCTGGAGATGACGGGGCTCGACCCCGAGCGGTGCGTCATCGTCGAGATCGCCACGATCGTCACCGAGGGCGACCTGACGCTCGTCGCCGAGGGGCCGAGCCTGACGATCCATCAGCCGGAAGAGGCGCTCGCCGCGATGGAGCCGGTGGTCGTCGAGATGCACACGAAATCGGGGCTCATCGAGCGCATTCGTCAGTCCGAGGTGACGCTCGAAGAAGCGTGCGCGAAGACGCGCGACTTCATCGCCGAGCACACGGAGCCGAAGAGCGCGCCGCTCTGCGGCAACTCCGTCTGGAAGGACAAGCAGTTCCTCGAGCGCTACATGCGCGACGTCTGCGACCTCTTGCACTACCGGCTCGTCGACGTCTCGACGCTGAAGGAGCTCGTGCGGCGGTGGTACCCGCCGTCGTTCCGCGCCCCGCGCAAGCGCGAGGTGCATCGCGCGCTCGACGACATCCGCGAGTCGATCGAAGAGCTCCGCTGGTACCGAGCCAAAGTCCTCGCGCCCACGCCGCCCACGGAGGCGTGAGACGCATGCGCCCCGCCTCGCGCGGAGGCGCGCCGCGTCGCCGCGGGCGCGCGGGGCGAGGGATCGTCGGCGCGCTCGACGTGGCGATCCTTCTCTCGGGAGCGAGCGGCGCGCTCCTCGGATGTGGACACGCCGATCCGACGAAGCCGAGCGTTTCGGCGCCGTGCGGTGAAGCCGCGACGCCCGGCGCGCCGTTCGGGACGCGCTGCGGTCAGCTCGTCGACGCCGAGGGACGGGTGGTCTTTCTGCGTGGAGTGAACGCGCGCGTCGAGGGCGTGTTCGACGTGACGTTCTCGGACGGGAGAGCCCCGCTCGAGCCCATCCCCGCGTTCGGCGCGACCGACGCCGCCGACATGCGCGCCTTCGGCTTCGACGCCCTCCGCTTGCCGGTGAGCTGGAGCGGGATCGAGCCGACCGAGACCGGCGGCTTCGACGAGGCGTACCTCGATCGGGTCGCGCAAACCATCGCCGACGCGAAGAGCGCCGGGCTCGTCGTGCTCGTGGACTTCCATCAAGACGCGTTCTCGAAGGAGATCGGTGAGGACGGCGCGCCCCTCTGGGCGATCGTCCCCGCGCCGACGTCGCTGCTCGGCGGGCCGCTCGTCGATCTCGATCAACGCAGGCTCTCGAAGCAAGTGCAGGACGCGTTCGCGACGTTCTTCGGCGAGGGGCCGGACGGCGCGCGGCTCCGAGATCGGTTCGCGAAGATGGCGACGCACGTCGCCCAGCGCTTCGCGCACGAGGACGCCGTCTTCGGGTTCGAAGGGTTCAACGAGCCCATCGCCGTCGACGAGGGGCTCGCGCGCTTCGACCACACGGTCTACCCCGAGATCCGCGCGGCGGCGCCCGACAAGCTCTACCTCTTCGAGCCCTCCGCGACGCGAAACTTCCTCGACTCGGCCAGCATCCCTGCGGCGCCGCTCGGCGCGATGACGGGCTACGCCCCTCACGTCTACACGGCCGCGTTCGCGTCGACCGACGCGCAGAAGGCGGCGCTCACGAAGGACTTCCTCACGCCGTCGAACGAGAGCGCGCGGAGAGAAGCGGACGCGTGGCAGGCCCCCCTCGTCATCACCGAGTGGGGCTTCGACCCGAAGGCGCCGAACGCGGCGCAGTACTTCACCTGGGAGTCCGAGCTCCAAGAGCAGGTGATGGCCTCGTCGTTCTTCTGGGTGTGGAAGGAGGCGTCGCAAGGCTCGTGGGGCTGCCACGATTTCGATGCGACGACGGGCGCGTTCTCCCCCCGCGAGGACGTGCGGAAGGCCCTCGCGCGCGTCCGACCCGCGCGGGTCGGGGGCTGGCCGCTGTCGTTCGGGTTCGACCGCGCCTCTGGGCACTTCTCGATGACCTTCTTCGCCGATCCCGCGGTGAGCGCGCCGCACGAGATCGACGTCGCGCCCGCGCTCGGCGCGCCGACCGCCGTTCGCTGCGACGGCAAGGGCATGACCGCCACGACGCCGCGCCCCGGCCTCTACGACGTCGCGTGCGGTGGGCGAGACGGAGCCCACCACGTGCTCGAGATCGACGTGGCGCCGGCGCCGTGAGCCCCCTCGCCCCGGGCTCGACCCCACGCACGCCGCTCGCCGAGACGATCTTGGCGAACGCGCATCCGCTGCGTCGCACGTTCCGCACGCTCTTCGGGCTGGGCATCTTGGGCATCTGCTACACGGTTTGGGCGGCCGTCGCGCTCGGTGGCCTCGCCGCGAGCGGCGATCTCGCGACCATCGGGAACCTCGCCCTCGGCCTCGGCGGCGGGCTCTTCTTCGCGATCTACGCGGCTCGCGCGCTGCGCCTGTTGCCCGGCATCCAGCTCGCGAACGCCGCGCTGAACGAGATCCTGGCGGGGCGCTACGAGTCCGCCGAAGCCCTCTTGCGGAGGGCCGAGAGCACGTCGAGCGTGCTCGGGATCGCGCCCCGAACACCGGCGGCGATCCGCAGGATCATCGCGCTGCACCGCGCCGCGATCGCGTTCGGTCGGGGCGACATGGCTCGAACCATCGCGCACACGAACGAAGCGCTCGCGGTCTCCGAGAGCCCGTGGGACCGCGCGGGTCGCCGAACCGCCGCGCTCCGAGCGCTCGCCATGCGCGCGATGGCGCGCGCCCTCTCCGACGACCGGGAGGGAGCGAGAGCCGACATCGTCCGCGCCCGCGCGCTCGTCGAGGAGGGAAACCTCGGGGCGGGCGTGCTCGCGGGGGAGGGCGTGCTCACCGATCCGACGGCGCGGCTCGACGTCGCCGAGGCGGTGCTCCTCGCGCGCGCGGGCGAGAGCGAGAGGCTGCGAGCGCTCTTGGAGTCGAAGCGCGCGACGCTCTTCGAGCACGCTTCGCCGCGGGAGCGAGCGCTGCTGCGGGGGCTCGCGCGACGGCTCGCGGCGAAGACCCAGAGCCCCTACCGAACCCCGCCGAAGGGAGCGGCCCCGGGCGGTGACGAGCCCGACGTCGAAGACTGGATCGAGCGGGTCCTCCCCGAGGTCGCGCCCTTCGTTCCGAAGACCGAGAGGGCCGTCGCGCGGACGGACGCCGACGAGGCGCCGCGAGCGCGCGCGGCGACACGGGTGCCCGATGTGCCGCTCCGAGGGCCGGGCGCATCACCCTGGCGGACGCGCGTCGTGCTCGCCGCGTTCGCCGCGGTGACGACGGCGCTCTACCTGATGCTCGGCGAGGGGCGCGGAGCCACGGGCGTCCCAGGGCAAGGCTCGCACGCCGCGGGGGTCCTCGAGGAGCTGCCGGCGCTGATGCTCTTCGCGATCGCGTGGGCCATCGCGCTGGCCTACGCGCGGCTGGCGCAGGGTCGACGGCGGCTCCTCTCGGGCTACCGCGCCCTGGCTCACGGGGATCTCGGCGAGGCCGAGCGGGCGCTCCGCGAGCTGCCGCCCTCGAGCCACGCGATCTATCGCGCGCTCGCCGCGCTCTCGCTCGCGCGCCTCGCCGCGCGCGCGGGGCGTCCCGACGAGGCGCTGGCCGAGTCGGAGCGCGGGCTCTCGACCATCTTCCGCGGCCGCGTGAAAGCGAGCGCCTCGGACGTGGTCGGGCCGGAGCTCGTCACCGAGCGCGCCGTGGCGATGGCGTCGCTCGGCAGGGGCGACGAGGCGCTCGCGCTCGCGGAGACGCTGCCGATCGGCTTCGCCTTCCGAGAGAGATCGCTCTTCCGCATCCGGCTCTTCGTCCTCGCGACGAGCGGACGCTTCGAAGAAGCCGCGCGCCTCGCGGCGTCGAGGCCAGGGACGCTGCCGATCGATCCTCGCACCGAGCTCGTCGCGGACGTCGCCCGATCGACGGTGGCGCCGGAGAGCGTCGGGATCGTCGAGCTCACGCGCGTTCGAGCCGATGCGTCGGATCCCGAGGCGCGGACGTTCCTCTCGAGGACGGTGCCCGATCTGCTCGCGGCCTTCGAGCGGAGCGACGCGCTTCGCGACGCCACGTCGGACGATGACGCGGCCGACGCGGAGCACCGCGCGCTCGACGAGATCGCGTCCCTCACGAGCGACGAGCCGCGCGCGCGGAGGAGCACCGGCGATGGCTGATCGCGACGACGACGAGCCGCCGCGCGTGAGCGCTCCGGAGCCCGAGACGCCCGCGTCGAAGCACGCCGTCCCCACGATGCCTGCGCACCCCGCGCGATGGCTCCACCGGACCTTCTCGGCCAGCGGCGCGGGCATCCTCGCGATCGCCGCGCTCGAGAACCTCGCGCACCTCGACGTGGGGCTCGCGGTGGTGCTCGGGCTCGGCGGCGCGACGCACCTGCTCATCGGACGCTACGGCCAACGCGTCGGCCCCGGGATGCAGCTCGTGCACGCGGCCGCGAACCAGGTCGCGATCGGCCGACTCGACGTCGCGACGGCGTTGCTCGAGCGCGCGGAGACGAGGTACGGGCTGGGCGCCGTGCGCCGCGAAGCGCACCTCGTTCGGGCGAGGATCGCGCTCGATCGAGGGGACCCCGAGGCCGCGCTCGCCGAGGCCGAGCGCGCGCTCGCCATCGGCAGCGGGCCGGTGCGGCGGAGGCTCGAGAAGCAGGCGACCTGGCTGCCGCGCCTCTCGGCGCTGTCGATGCGCGCGTTCTGCCGCGCGGTGACCGGAGACGCGGCGGGCGCGAGGGCGGACATCGCCGCCGTCGACGCGCTGCTCGCGGAGCGAGGCAGCTCGCTCGGTGCTCGTCCAGCGGCCTTCCTCGGGCTCGAGGGCGCGCGGACGCTGCGCGAGCCGTTCGCGCGCGCGAAGCTCGCGGAGGCGATCCTCCTCGCGCAGGAGGGAGATCGC
>CAYYKK010000178.1:0-14616 GCA_964467935.1 uncultured Polyangiaceae bacterium | reverse complement strand
CGACATGTTCATCATGCTCGACCAGTCCGGCTCGATGGACGATCCGATCGACCCGAACAACCCGGCGAGCGCCATCAAGTGGGACGCGGTGACGAACGCCCTCGACGCGTTCGTGCAGCAGCCGCAGGCCGCGGGTCTCGGCGTCGGCATCCAGTTCTTCGGCCTCCCGAACGGCTTCAGCGACTCGTGCACGTCCTCGGACTACGCGAACCCCCTCACCGCCGACGCGACCGGCGCGAAGGGCGTCGAGATCGGGGTCCTGCCCGGCAACGCCGCTGCGCTCATGTCCTCGATCGGGCAACACAGCCCGAGCACCGCCACGCCGACCCTCGCCGCGCTCCAGGGCGCCATCCAGCACGCGACCGCGTGGCAGATCGCGAACCCGACCCACGTCGTCGTCGCCGTCCTGGCGACCGATGGCCTCCCGAACGAGTGCGGATCGCTCGCGCAGGTCGACCAGGCCGCAGCGGCCGGGCTCGCGAGCCCGCAGAAGATCAAGACCTTCGTGATCGGCGTCGGAGATCAGCTGACGAATCTCAACGGTATCGCGATGGCAGGTGGAACCGGGATGGCGTTCATCGTCAACAGCGGCCAGCCTCAGCAGCAGTTCCTGGCGGCGCTCAACGCGATCCAGGGCACGGCGCTGGCGTGCAACTACATCATCCCGCCCCCGCCCATGGGGCAGACGGCCGACTTCACCAAGCTGAACGTCGAGTACACGCCCGGCGGCGGCGGCAACCCGACCATCATCAAGCACGTCGACAGCGCGGCGATGTGCCCCGCGTCGGGCGACGCTTGGTACTACGACGACAACGCCGCCCCGACGCAGGTCATCTTCTGCCCGACGACCTGCAACACGCTGAAGGCCGACACGATGGGCCAGGTCCACATCGTCCTCGGCTGCCAGACCGTCCTCAACTGACGGCGGCCGCCCCGGACGCCGGCGGCCAGGGCCAAGGCCCTCGGGCGCGTCGCGCGCCGCTCACGAATAGTGACGCGGCATGAGCGCGCGCTCGAGGGGCGAGAGCGCCGGATCGAGGGCGCCGGGGGCGAGGTTCATCCCGCGCGACACGGCGCTGAGCGTGAACCGCGACGCGCCGACCGTGAACATCCGGTAGACCGTCATGCGGTTCGTCTCGTCGAGCACGACGCAGGACAAGGGCCGCGGGAGCGACGCCCGCTCGGCGCGATCCGACAGCGTGAGGAAGAACGCGGCGGTGCCCGCGAGCATGTCGACGTCGGTCGCGCCCGAGCTCGCCGCGAGCGGCAGCCCCGCCTCGTCGCTGAGCACGACCGCCGAGAACGACGCCTTCTCGCAGATGGCGTCGAGCAGCTTGGGCAGCTCCCCGAGCCCCCCCGCGCCCACGTGGATGCTCGAGAGCTCGCGGCCGACGCGCTCGCGGTCGAGCATCGGGCCGAGCACCTCGCTCATCATCTTGCGCACGTCGCCAGCGCCGTCGCCGCGATCGGCCAAGAGCGGCGCCACGACCTTCTTGATGTCGCGCTGCATCTGGTCCGGGTTCGGCGACCTCTGCACGATCGCCGCGAGCGCCGCGCGCATCTCGTCGCGGAACGCGTCGTTGTTGCGTTCGCGGCTGTTCACCGCGTCGAACAGCGTCTGCATCTCCCGTCGGAGCACGTCGACGCCCGGCTCCTTCTTCGCGCTCTCGAGCAACGGGGCGAGCATCCCCATGAGCTCGCCCTTCACCGCGTCCTCCTTCGGCGCGGGCGCCGCGGCGAGCCTCGCGGTGAGCTCCACGACGCGCGCGACCTCGCGATCGCGCTCCTCGACGAGGGCCGCGCGCGCTCGCCTTCCGCGACGCGCTCCGTAGAAGTAGCCAGCGATCAGCAGCGTGACGACCGCGCACGCGGTCAGGACGATGGCGAGCGGCATCATGGCTCGACGACCTCTTCTTTCTCTCGCGGACAGGCGTCTCCCTTGGTCTCGACGACGACGCGGCGGTTCCACGACGCGTCGGGCGGCGACTCGTCCACCGGCCAGTACGCGCCGAAGCCGCGCGTGGTGATCCGGGACCTGTCGACCCCAGCGCGCGAGAGCGCGAGGCCGACCAGCGACGCGCGTTGTCGGCTCAGGCGCAGGTTCGTGTCCTCGCTCCCCGTCGCGTCGGCGTGCCCGTCGATGACGACCGCGACCGCCGGGTGCGCGACGAGCCATCGACCGAGCGCGTCGAGCGAGGGCTGGGCCGACGACGGCGGGAGCGCCCCGGCCATGACGAACTCGATGACGAGCGGAGGGCACTTCTGCGGCGCTCTCGGGGCGGCCGTCGACGCGGCGAGCGGTGGCGTGAGGGTGGCCGCCGGCCGCGCCGCCGTCGGAGCCGTCGCGTGCGCGAGGACGATCGGCGCCGTGGCCGCGCGCGCGAACGCGATCGATCCGGACCACGCGAGGCAAGCTCCCGCGGCGCTCGCGATCCCGATGACGGTGAACGCGGCGCCGACGAGCGGCGGCAGCTCCTCGCCCGGCACCGACGTGCGGGCGCTCACGAGAACCCCATCGACCGGAGGCGAGCCAGGTTCGCTTGCACGCTCCGATCGTCCGGGGAGAGATCGTTGGCCTCGAGAAACGCGGCGTACGCGGTCGCGTAGTCCTTGGCGAGGAGCGCGTCGACGCCGCGCTCGAAGACGTCGTCGAAGCGGCGCGCGAGGACGGACGTGCCTGCCGCCAGAGCGGCGACCGGCGTCGCCGACGGAGGCGGCGGGCAGACGGAGCTCCGACGCGCGCCCTTCGCCGGCGGCGGCCGCGTCGTCTTGCGTCGTGCGGGCGAGTCCAGGAAGACGTCGCCCCAACCGTCGTCGACCGTCTCGGCGGCCGCGGGCGCGCGCCCCGACTCGTCGAGGTCGCACGCGATCTCGAGCAACACGCTCTCCGCCGATCCCGCGACGTTGCGCGCGGGGATCTCGTTCTTGCCGAGCGTGCGGCACGTCACCTGCGCTGCGCCGAGGAAGGCGAGGCGTCGAAACGCAGGCAGCCCCGTCCCGAGGCGATCCTGCGCGCTCCACGCCTCTCCCCCTTTGATCACGATCCGCCCGCCGCCGCCTGCGCAGCGCACGTCGATGACGACCGAGTGGCGCCCCATGCTCGCGAGCTGCACGTAGTCCGCCACCCCGAACGGCGAGATCGGCGCAGCTTCGCCCGCGAGGCCGAGCTTTTGCTCGACGACGCTGCGGAGCTTCTCGAGCGCGAGCGGCTTCTCGAACACCTCGACGTCTCCTCTCGTGGGTAGGCGATGGCGGAACTTGCCGACGTAGGCCGAGACGTAGACGACGGGGACCCGGATCCCGAGCCGTTCCATCTCCACCGCGACCTCGATCCCCGAGCCGTCGGGCAGATCCAGGTCGGAGATGACGAGGTCGGGCGGCGAGCGATGGAGGAGCGCCTTCGCCTCGCGCACCGTCGCGGCGTCGCCGACCTCGACGCCGGGCAGCTTCGAGAGCCCTCGCGCCATCGACAGCCGCAGCGTGTTCTCGTCCTCCACGAGCAGGATGTTCCGCGCGGGGCCCATCACTTCTGCTCGATGCCGTAGAGGCTGTCGACGAGGTCGACGCCGCACTCCAGGTTCTCGCACCAGGAGATGAACCGCTCGACCATCGCCTTGCCCTTGAAGAGCGCGCCGTGCTGAGGCGCGATGACGTCGACGTCGAGCTTGCGGACGATCTTCGCCCACGCCCTCATCGCTCGACCGCTCGCCATGTACCGCCGGTGGAAGCCGAGCATGTGCTCGACGTGCGCGTCGAAGTCGGTGCACTCTCGGTACTCGGGGCCGATCGAGGCGCCGAGGTCGCCGGAGTAGAGGATCTTCGCGACCGGATCGTAGAGGTGGAAATTGCCCGCCGAGTGGAGGAAGTGCGCCGGGATCACCTGCATCGCCTGCGCGCCGACGGGCAGGGTCATCCCGTGGTCGGGGATCGGCAGGAGGCGCGACTCGACGAGCCGATCGAGGCCGAAGTGGGGGACGAAGCGCGTCCAGAGCGACGAGACGTACGCCTTCGCGTCGGTCGTCATGAGCCAACCGTTGACGGCGGCGACGATGTCGGGGTCTTGGTGCGAGAGGAAGATCGTCTCGAGCCTGGCTTGACCGAGGAGGCCGGTCGTCGCCGCGAGCACCTTCGAGTAGATCTTGTGGCCGCCCGGATCGAGGATCATCCCCGACTTGCCGTCGACGACGAGGTGCTGGTTCGCCTGCACGGCGAGGCCGCCGGAGGCGAAGTCCTCGAGGAGGATGTTCTTGTGCGTGCCGTTGTCGAAGAGGACGACGTGGGACATGTCTCGATCTCCCTTCAGAGGACCTTGCGGATGTCGTCGATGGCCCGGCGCATGTCGAGGAAGATGAGGCCGAGCTTGGCCTGCTTGCTCGCCAGGCAGAGGAGCAGCGTGCCCGACGCGGCGGACATCATGACGGCGTAGCCGCTCGAGCCGCGCACGAGCACCTCGTCGACGTCACCACGCTCGAGCTCGGTCGCGGCGCGCGCGCCGAGGCTCGACAGCGTCGCGCTCATGCCCGCGACGCGCGTCTCGTCGACGTGCTGCGGCAGGGCGCTCGCGATCATGAGGCCGTCCTCGGAGATGAGGGCGCTCGCCTCGACGTCGGGCGACGCGCTCTGGAGCCCCCTCAGGACTCGGTTCAAATTGTCTACTCGCGACATGCAGACCTCCTGGTGATGCTTTGGGACTCGGGTGGATGTACGGGGACCATCAACGTGACGAGCGTGCCCTCGCCGGGCGCGCTCCGAATGTCGAGCCGCCCACCGGACGACTCGGCGAGACGCTGGCAGAGCGCGAGCCCGATGCCCGATCCCTGCTCCTTGCTCGTGAAGAAGAGCTCGCGGCAGCGCTCGCGGACCTCGGGCGTCATGCCGGGGCCGGTGTCGGCGACGCTGAGGAAGAACACGTCGCCCGGCTCGAGCGTCGCCTGAACGACGATGGAGTCGCCGCTGCTGCACGCCTCGATCGCGTTCTTGACGAGGTTGAACACGATGCCGCTGACGACGCCCCAATCGAGCGGCAGGAGCGGCATGGTCGCGACGCGCGCCTCGAGACGGAGGCCTCGGCGCTCGGCGCTCGGCTCGAGGATGCGACAGGCCTCGCAGACCGCCAGGTCGACCGAGACGTGGCGATCGACGTGCATCGGCCGCACGAAACCGCCGACGCCCTGCAGCGTGAGGCTCATGCGTCGAACCTCCCAGAGCACCGAGTGCAGATCGCGGCGCGTGCGCTCGTCGGCCTCTTCGACGAGGAGCTCGAGCACGCTCGTGACCGCGGCGAGCGGGTTGCGGAGCTCGTGGAGGATCGACGGCAGCGCGTCGCCGAGCGCCGCCATCTGCAGGAGACGGTCGCGCTCGCGCCGGAGCTCGATCACGCCCGCGATCTCCTGGAACAGCACGGTCCGCGCGCCGCGCTTCGTCGGCTCGCTCACCGAGAAGCCGACGACGGTGGTCGACCCGTCGCCGCGGACGATCTCGCCCTCGCGTCGACCGTCCGGGGCATGGATCGCGGTTGCGAGCTGCGCCGGCGGTAGCAGGACATCCTCGACGTCGAGCCCGAGCAACCCCGCCGCTTCACGGCGCAGGATGCGCGCGGCCGCCGGGTTTCCGTACTCGACGCGCCCGCGACCATCGAAGACGAGGACACCGGCGGCGAGCGTGCCGAGGATCTCGTTCGTCTCTGCAGTCGCCCCTTTCACGCAGTGACGTCACTGCAGGTGTCGTGCCGTCTCACAGTATTTTTCCCTTTTCAACGGATCGCTCGAGATTCCGCCGTGCGCGCGATCGCGTCATTGGCTCGCGCGGCGCCGTTCTTTCGTCGTCGTGCAAGGCTTGCGTGGCGCGGCGCGGGAAGCGTCGACGGCGCGGGGAATGCCCCGCGGAGGCGCACGCGTAGGCTGGGGGGATGCTGTCGAACCGTGGAGACCCGTGGCGCACGCACCTCGTCGTCACGACGGCGCTCTTCGCGACCATCGGCACCGCGTGCAGGAGCGGCGGGCGCGCCGAGCCCCCGCACGTCACGGACCTGAGCGTGTTCGACCTCCCGCGCGAGGCGGCCTCGGACGCGCCGCCAGAGAGGCAGGAGGCGCCGCGACGCGCGTCGCAGCCGACGGCGACCGCGGTCGTCGCGGAGCGCGACTTCGATCTCTCGGCGAGCTCGACGTACGGCGGCTGGCCGCTCGAGAACGCCGTCGACGGCGACGACGCGACGAGCTGGTACTCCGGCACCGACGACTCGGTCGCGAAGGGCAAGAGCCCGTTCATCCAGCTCACGCTCCGCGCGCCCCGCGCGATCCACGCCGTCACGATCCTGGGCAACCGCGACCCCGCCTACTTCGACGGGTTCGGGGTCCTCCGTGGGCAGCTCGACGTGTTCGATGGGGACGGCCGCCTCGTCGAGTCACTGCGCGCCGACGGCGCCGGGGATCGGCGCGACTATGCGTTCACGCTGCGCGGCGCCGAGGCGGTGAAGACGCTGCGGTTCACGTCGCTGCGCGACGAAGGCGACAAGAACCGCTGGGGCGACGTCGCGATCGCCGAGATCCGCGTCGAGTGAGCGCGCCGCGTCGGTCGTCCGCGCTCGATGCGCGCGAGGTGACGCGCCGCGGGCGCACGGTGGCGCTCGACGTGTGGCTGACGGAATCGGCAGCCAGGCCCCTGGACGGAAGGAATCAGGGGCTCCCACGCTTTACATCGGCGCGAAGAGCATGAAGCATCCGCGCCGCGCGGCCCTCCGGCGGCGCGAGAGGTGATCGATGGGTGGGGACGAGCGCAGCGAGGGGCGTGGATCACGCGGGAGCGTGCTCTGCGTCGACGACGAGCCGGCGATCCAGCGGCTACTCACGAGAGCGCTCACGGACGCCGGCTACGAGGTCGTGACGGCGTCCGACGGGCTCGCGGCGCGCGAGCTCATGTCGCGGCGATCCTTCGACGTCATCGTGAGCGACATCTCCATGCCGGGCCTCGACGGGATCGGGCTGCTCCGCGCGGTGCGCGAGACCGATCTCGACGTGCCCGTCGTCCTGATGACCGGCGCGCCGAGCTCCGAGTCCGCGTATCAAGCGGTCGCACACGGGGCCACGATGTACCTCGTGAAGCCGATCGGGACGAAGGAGCTCCGACAGGTGGTGGAGCGCTCGCTCGGCATGCACCGGCTCGCGCGCCTCAAGCGCGAGTTCCTGCAGCGCTTCGGCGACGAGGATCGCCTCCTCGCGGATCGCGCTGGCGCCGAGATCCTCGTGGGGCGCGCGCTCGCCTCGATGTGGATGGCGTTCCAGCCCATCGTCGACGCCACGACGCTCGAGGTGCGGAGCTACGAGTGCCTGGTTCGGTCGGCGGAGCCCGCGCTGAAGACGCCGGCGGCGCTCATCGACGCGGTCGAGCGCGTCGGGCGGCTCGACGATCTCGGGCGCGGCGTTCGAATGCGTGTGGCCGACGCGGCGCGGAGCGCCCCGCCCCACGTCGATCTCTTCGTGAACTTGCACCCGCGCGATCTGCTCGATCCGGCCCTCTACTCGGAGGACGCGCCGCTCGCGCGCGTCGCGAAGCGGGTGGTCCTCGAGATCACCGAGCGCGCGTCGCTCGAGAACGTGTCCGGCATCGAGGATCGCATCGCGCGGCTCCGCGCGATGGGCTACCGCGTCGCGATCGACGATCTCGGCGCGGGCTACGCCGGGCTCACCGCGTTCGCGCGCGTGCGCCCCGACGTCGCGAAGATCGACATGGCGCTCGTGCGCGGCGTCGACGCCGAGCCGGTCAAGCAGCGCCTCGTCGCCGCCGTCCGCGCGCTCTGCAGCGACATGGGCATCGTCGTCGTCGCGGAGGGCGTCGAGACGGTCGAGGAGCGCGACACGCTGCGCTCGCTCGGGTGCGATCTGCTCCAGGGGTTCCTCTTCGGCGCCCCGGCGCCGGCCTTCGGGTCTGCCGGCGAGCGGTGAGTCAGGCCTTCTCGAGGCGGCCGCGGACGACCGCCTTCGCGATCGGGTGATAACCGCGCTCGGCGCGCGCGAAGATGTCCTTGGCGAGCTGGGTCGTCTCGGGTCGCTCGACGAGCGCGCCGTAGAGCGGCAGGAGGTATTTCATCCGCCCGACGGACGTGAGCACGCGCTCCACCTCGGGCAGGACGGCGTCGTAGCCGGACGCGATCGCGACCCGGAGCCACGCGACCTTCACCTCCATGTTGCCGCTCTTCGCGAAGCGCGCGTCGAGGGCAGCGCAATCCTCCCGAGGGATCGATCGCGGCAAGCGCTCGAGCCAGAGGTTCCATTCGGTCGAGGAGAACGCGACGTCGGCGGGCGGCGGCGACGCGCCGAGGGCGATCACGGCGTCGAGCCTCGCCGAGGTCGGGGCCGGCGCGTTCGGGGGCATCCCCTCGCCGTCGATCCACGTCGGCGCGTCGACGCGCGCGAGGACTCCCGGCAGCGCGGCCTCGGTGAAGGCGAGAAACTCTTCGGTGGTCACGGCGCCGAAGCGGAAGTGATCGAGGTAGGGCTTCGCGAACGCGTCGAAGCGCTCCCGCCCCACGTCACGCTCGATCGCGCGCAGGAACAGGTTGCCTTTGTCGTAGGGGACGGTGCTGAAGCTCTCGTCGGGGTCGATGCCTTCGAGGTGGGTCCGGAGTCGCGTGAGCCCTCCGTGGCCTTCGCGGACGAAGCGATCGACCGCCTCGGCGAGATCCTTCGCGCAGATCGCGGCGAGGAGCGCCTCGACGTCGCGCCCCTCGACGACCTCGGTGATGCGCAGCTCGGCGTACCGCGTCCAGCCCTCGTTCAGCCAGAAGTGCTCTGCGTGCGCGTTCGTGACGAGGTTGCCGGTCCACGCGTGCGCGAGCTCGTGCGCGATGACGCGGACCTGCGAGCGATCGCCGGCGAGCAAGGTCGGCGTGACGAACGTGAGGCGGGGGTTCTCCATCCCTCCGTAGGGGAACGAGGGCGGCATCACGAGCACGTCGAAGCGATCCCAGGCGTAGGGCCCGAAGAGTCGCTCGCCGGCGTCGAGCATGCGGTCGATCTCCGCGAACTCCCACGCGGCCGCTTCCACGATCGAGGGCTCCGCCCACACGCGCGATCGCGCGCCGAGATCTCGCGAGGCGAGGTCGCCGACGGCGAACGCGAAGAGGTAGGGCGCGATCTTCTGCGGCATGTTCCACCGCTCGATCGCGACGTCGCCGTCGACCTCACGACCGACGAAGCCGGCCGCCATGAGCCCGCGGAGCGCCCGCGGCACGACGAGCTCGGCCTCGAAGGTGATGCGCCGGCTCGGCGTGTCTTGCAGCGGGACGACCGAGCGGGCGTGGATCGCCTGGCATTGCGAGAACAGGTAGGGGTGGACGCGGCCCGCCGTCTGCTCGGGCTCGAGCCACTGCAGCGCGCTCGCGTCCGGCGCCGTGCGATAGCGGATGGTGACGCGATTCGTGCCCGCCGCGAGCGTGAGGGTGAGACGCCGCCCGAGGACCGGCTCCTCGGGCGCGAGCGCGAACGCGATCGATCGACCCGCGTCGTCCGTCACCGCGGAGACGGTGAGCCCGCGGGTGTCGAGATCGAGCGGGGTCTCGGGGCTCGGCGCGTCGAGCTCGAGGGTCGCGGACGCGTCGAGCGTGCGCGTCGCGAAGTCGACGCGCGCCTTCCATCGAACCGAGACGACCTTCGGCTGCGCGTCGTCGGCGTACGAGTGGGGATCGAGGCGCGCCATCACTTCACCACGAGGACGCTGGAGCTCGCGTCGCGCGCCACGGACTCGGCGACGCTCCCGAGCGCCCACCGCGAGAGCCCCTTGCGATCGTGCGATCCGAGGACGACGAGCGACGCCCCGAGCGACTTCGCGCGCGCGAGGATCGTGGGCGCGGGGGCGCCCTCTTCGACGAGCACGTCGCCCTCGAGCTTCGCCTCGGCCAGCTCGGCGCGGAGCGCGCCTTGCGCCATCTCGCGGAAGCTGTCGGTCGTCTCCTTGCTGGGCGTCGGCGGCACCGCGCCGCTGAAGAGCGCCGTCGCGACGAGCGCCACGTCGCTCACCCCGAGCTTCGCCGTGTGCAGCAGGACGAGCCGCGCGTCGGCGGAGATCTCCCCTGCCCCGCGCACCACGTCCCGCGTCAGGTCGTCGAGCTGGCAGGCGGCGAGGACGGGCCCGCCCTTCGGCGAAGGGCGCGCGACGAGCACGGGGCAGGACGCGTCGTGGAGCACCTTCGCGGCGACGCTGCCGAGAAGAAAGCGCCTCACCGCGCCGCGGTCGTGCGTCCCGACCACGACGAGGCCGGCGCCGAGCTCCTTGGCGCGCGCGACGATCGCGTCCGCCGGAAAACCGCGCTCGACGTGGAGCGTGTACTCACCGGGGCGCCGACCGATCGCCGCCTCGACGTGGAGCTCGACGTCGTCCTTGCGCTTCTTGTCGGCGTCGGCCGGCGCACCGTCGGCCACCGAATCGCCGAGCGTGACGACGGTCACGACGTGCAGCTCGCCGTTCGTCGCGCGCACCCACCGATCTGCTTCACGCAGCGCCTCGAGGCTCGTGGGCTCGAGATCGGTGGCGACGAGGACCGGGTCGAGGGGCAGCGATTTCGTGGTCGTCATGTTCTCGGCGGAGCCTTAGCGCGAAGCCGGCGCGGGGGCACCACCGGAAGCGAGACGTGCCGCGACAGCACCTCGGCGCAGGCGTCGACCTGCGGTGACGGCGGGCGGCGCGACCCGACGCCGCCACGGCGACGAAATTTCGACACGTGGACGACGCGCGCCGCGGCTGGCGACGCGCGCGCTGGCCGTGTAAGTCGCCGTTCGTCAGGGGAGGACGACAGCGATGGAGCATTACTTGGGACCCACGCGTTCGCTCACGGTCGTGGGCAGCGCCTTCGAGCGCGCCCGTCAGCAGGGCGTTCTGTGCGCGCCAGAGATGGATCGCGCCGCGTCGTCGATCGGATCGCTCGTGCTCGATCCGTCACGCCTTCGCGTGGTCGGCGCCGAGCATCTCCACCAGCGCGCGAGCGCCCTCGGCCTCTCCGTCGCGGGCGCCTACTACCTCTTGCGGCACCGCCCTGCCCTCGTCGCGCACGAGCGCGCCAAGTACTGGCACGCGCAACGCGGGCTCGCCGAAGGCGCAGGCAAGAGCGTCCCTGCCATGTTCGGCCTCGGCGCGGTGCCCGAGATCGTGGGGGCGCGCATGGGCTACACGCTCGGGTGCACCGCGGTCGCGCTGTCGGCCGCGGTCACCGAGCACGGCGCGCCGCAGATCGCCTACAACCACGACTTCCCGCCGCGCTTCGGTCGCTACTCCTTCGTCCGCCGCAACCACGCCTCCGACGGCTTCGCCTCGGTGTCGCTCTCGTACCCCATCATGGTCGGCTCGCTCGCCGGCGTGAACGAGCGCGGCCTCGCGGTCACCCTCAACCACGCCTTCGCCGTCGACGGCGACGGCTCGCCCGGGCTCTTGCTCACGACGCTCGTGCAAGACGCGCTCGATCGCTGCGCGACCGTCGCCGAGGCCGTCGCGCTCTTCGAGCGAGCCCCGGTGACCAACGGCGCGATCCTCACGCTCGCCGACGAGAGCGGCGAGCGCGCCGTCGTCGAACGATCGTGCACCTCGTCGCGGGTGCGCCGCACCGACGCGAGCGCGCTCGTCAGCTTCAACAAATACCGGCACCCGGAGATGGAGGCGTTCGAGGTCCCGCTCGGCGCCGTCTCCACGGGCCTCTTGCCGGGGATCCCGCTGCACGCCTCGAACGTCGAGCGGCAGCGGCGGTGGGACGAGATCGCCGGAGAGCGCCTCGACGGGACGAACCGGAGGCTCGAGGAGGACGACGTCCGGACGCTCATGCGCGACCATCGCGGCGGGCGCGGCGACAGCAACACCATCTGCCGCCACGACGATCCGCTCTCGGAGACCCTCTGGGGGGCGCTGATCGACACGCGCAAGAGGACGGTCCGCGTCGTGTTCGGGCACGCGTGCGACGGGGACTACGTCGCGTACGGGATCGCCGCCGCGCCGGCGCTCGCGTGAGCCGAAGCGCGCTCGGCGGTGCGGCGCGAGGGGCGCGCCGCGGCGCGGGCGCGCTCAGGGACAGGGCTGGCCGAGCACGTATCCCGCCTTGCAGATGCAGGTGCACTCGGTCTTCAACATGCCCGTCTCCGCGCAGCGCGGCGTCACGTGGAGGGTCTTCGACGCCGAGCGGCCCCCGGCGTCGGTGAGCTTCACCGTGAGCTCGTACGGCACGTCGAACGCGTTCACGCTCGACCACTGGTTCGGGCACACGGGGATGTTCGCGAACGTCGAGATGTTCGAGTCGACGCTCGAGCCGTACCCGTCGGTGCCGACCTTGAGGTTCACGGTGCGGCTGTCGAGCATGAGCTTGCCGCTCGCCGTGTCCTTGAGCGATCCGGCGAGGGTCACGCCGCAAGGGCTGAGGTTCGTCGCGTGCACCCCCACGAACACGACCCGCCCGCCTTGGGGCGGCGTCACGAGGTCGACGTCGGCGCCCTCCGCGAGGGTGACGATGGACTGGTTCGCGTCGAGCTCGACGAGGTCGAGCTGGATGTCCTGCGTCGGATCGCCCAGGTTCGGCAGCTTGCAGGTCGTGCCCACCGCGCCGCCCGTCCCGCTGCCGGCGCCGCCGGCCCCGCTGGAGTCGGCGCACCCGAGGGAGAGGGGGAGCGCGAGCGACGCCGCGACGCCGAGGCCGCGGCGGAGTCGAGAACGCGAGCGCGCCGGCGACGTCATTGGCAGAGCGTGGTGCACGCTGCGACGCCCTTGGTCCGTGCGCACGACTCGCCGTACGTCGCCGGGACCTGGTTCGACCAGGCGCTCGCGGCCCCGTCGAAGAGCCACACGTCGTCGATGAGACCGCAGTCGGTCGCGCCTCCGAAGACGTACCAACTCCGGCTCGCGCGATCGAAGCCGGCGGCGTGCTGCGATCGACGCTCGGGCGCCGCGGTGTTCGGCGTGGTGAAGTCGGGAGGGAAGTTGCAGAAGCCGGTCGGCGTCTTCACGATCGGCTCGGGGGCGGTGATGTCGGTCCATTGGCTCGTCGCCAGATCGAACGCCCACGTGTCGTTCTCGTTGCCGAGCGATCCGTCGTCGTGCCCGCCGAAGAGCAGGAGCCTCCCGCCCTCCTTGTCGAACACGAGCGAGGCCTGGATGCGGCCGCGCGGTCCGCTCGCCCCCGTCGACAGCTCGGTCCACGCGCCGCCGTCGAGATCGAGCGCCCACAGATCCTTGAAGAAGGGCCCCGTGAACGCGTTCGCGTCGCCGCCTCCGTAGACGAAGAGCCTCCGGCCGTCGGGGTCGATCGCCGCGGCGTGGAAGAGGCGCGGCTTCGGATCGCCCGTGGTCGTGAGCTTGCGCCAGGTCGACGCCACGACGTCGAACGCCCACGTGTCGCCGAGCGGCGTGAAGGCGAGGCCGCTCGTGCTCGCGTTGCCGCCGTAGACGACGATCTCGTGCTTCGCGTCGTCGAACGCCGCCGCGGTGCTGCTCCGGCCGGTCGGGCCCGTGCCCGTGTCGAGCTGAGCCCAGTCCTCTTTCGCGAGATCGAACGCCCAGACGTCGCCGAACACTTGGTAGTTGCCCGAAGCCGCAGCGCGATAGCGCCCGCCGAAGACGACGACGCGATCACCCGCCGCGTCGTAGACGCCGACGCCGCGCGCGCGACCGCCCGGGTCGGTCGTGGTCGCGGGCTGCGTGAACGTCTTGCAGCGCGCGTCGTAGACCCACGTCTCGCCGATGGGATGCGGGCTCGGCTGGCACTGCTTCGGCAATCCGCTGTCGCCGCCGTAGAACACGAACCTGCCGCGCTTCTCGTCGAACGCACCGAACGACTCCGCGCGCGGTCCGGGGCGCTCACCGGTGTCTTCGCACGCCCCGCCCGCGCCGCCCGTCGACGAGGACGTCGCCTTGCCGCCTGCGCCGCCGCTTCCTCCGCCCCCGCCGCACGCCGAAAGCGTCCACGTGCCGAGCGCGACCAAGACGATGCCCCAGCGCCTCGTCACGCGTGAAGGAGACCCGATCCGTCGAAGAGCAAGCATGACCCCGAAGCTACCATGACGGTCCGCTCGCCCGCGCTCGCGAGGCGCGGGCGCCGCTGCGTCGATCCCGCGAAAATCGTGTTCCAAGCCCTCGCGCGCGCAATAAAAATGCAGTAAGAGCGTCCGGGTGCCCCACGAGTCCGCCCCCCGGCTGCGCGTGCTCGTCCTCGACGACCACGCGGTCGTGGTGGAGGGGGTGCGGAGCATCCTCGCGTCGCGCGGGCACGCCATCTCGGGCGCCGCGAAGACGCTCACGGAGGCCATGGGGCTGCTCTCCAGCACCGCGCCCGACGTCGTGATCTGCGAGCTCGATCTGGTCGACGGCTCGGGCCTCGAGCTCGTACGCGCCGCGCGAGAGCGAGCCCTCCCCGCGCTCGTCCTCTCCGTCCACGAGGTGCCGATGTTCGTCCACGAGGCGATGCGCGCGGGCGCGAGGGGCTACCTGCCGAAGTCCGCGCCCGCCGAGGACGTGATCGAGGCCGTCGAGGCGCTGGCGGACGGGCGGACGCACTTCTCGCGACGCATGATCGCGGCGGCCGAGCGCTCGCGCTCCGCGGCCGACGGCGCCGCCGTCGAGCCCCACAACCTCACCCGACGCGAGGTGGAG
>CAYYKK010000177.1:0-14652 GCA_964467935.1 uncultured Polyangiaceae bacterium | reverse complement strand
CCGTCGTGCCCGAGAGGAGCGGGTGACCGTAGAACGGGGCGTCGAAGCGCGGCGTGGGAGCGCCGAAGCGACGAGGCCGAGGGATCTCCACGTCGAAGAGATTTTCTAGTTTGGGTAGCACCTGCATCTCGGTCTCGATACATGCGCGACCGAGCGCGCGACGCGGGAAGCGAAACGCGATCGCGCCCGCGCGCCACACGACGACGTCCCAACCTCGGCCGACGAGCTCGAGCGTCTCGCCGCGGAGGTCCGGAAACTGCTCGCCGACGAGCGCCTCGGCGAGGGCGCGATCGACCTCGTGCTCGGCGTCCCAGGGCCGGGGCCCGCGCTCATTTCGCACGGCGCTCCGCGAGCTCGGCGCGGTGACGATAGAGCGAGAGCAGCGCGCCGATGGCGGTGATGAAGATCAGGAGCTCGCCGAGGTGGGTGATGACCGAGTGCGGCGGGATCATGCCGAAGACGGCCTTCGACGCGCGGACGGTGAACCACTCGCTCGGATCCACGGGCGACGCGCTGCGCTCCCACGAGAGCCGAGCCAGCGTCGTCATGAAGCACTCCCCGATGAGGAGCTTCGACCCCTGCGAGAGCACCACGAACGAGATGGCGTAGACGCCGTAGGCCTTCGTGAGGCGGGGCCAGCGCCTCACGAAGAGGAGCGGCAGCCCGACGACCCAGAGCACCATCGAGAGCGCGTGGAGAAAGTCGATGAGGGAGCCGAGCACCTGCCACATGCGTGGCACGCATCCTAGCGCCGCAGCGTTGCCCTCGCCGCCTCGGAGAGCGGAAAGGGGGTGGCGCCCGACCGCGACCCGAGCGATCCTCGCCGCGATGCTCGGCTCGTCGTGGAGGCGCTGGGGGATCGGGCTCGCCCTCGGCGCGTCGTGTCTCACGATGGGCGGCCGCGCGGCGTCGCGGCACTTCCTCTTCCCGGCGCGGGAGCTGCCTCGGCTCTCGGCGCCGCGGGACCTCGCGTGCCGCAGCGTCATCGCGAAGGACGGCACGCCCGTCCACTTGCTCGAGGTCCCCGCCGAGCGCGGGCAGCGGACCATCGTGCACTTCCACAACAACCGCGAGACCGTCGAGGCGTGCGCCGACCTCGCGCGCGCGTTGCACCGCCGGGGCTTCGGCGTGCTGCTGGTCGAGTACCGCGGGTACGGAGCGTCGGCCGGGCTCGAGACGAGCGAGGAGGGCGTCTATCTCGACGCGGAGGCGGGGCTCGACATGCTCGCGGCGCGCGGCGTCGGCGCGGAGAAGGTCGTCCTCTCGGGCACGTCCCTCGGCACGGGTGTCGCGGCGGAGATGGCGCGGAGGGGGCGAGGCTCGCGGCTCGTGCTCATGGCGCCTTACACCTCCATCCCGGACATCGTGAGCGACGTGGTGCCGATCGCGCCGACCAGCCTCCTCGTGCCCGATCGCTTCGACACGCTCGCGAAGACGGCCGACATCCGCGTGCCGACGCTCGTCGTGCACGGAGACGCGGACGAGATCGTGCCCTTCTGGATGGGCCAGCGCCTCGCGAGCGCGATCCCGGGGGCGCGGCTCGTGCGCGTGCCCGGAGGGCACCACGGGGATCTCTTCGCCCGCGACGCGGACGAGATCTTCCAGGCGATCCTCGACCTCTCGACGGGCTGAGCGGATCCGAGCTCCGACGTCAGGCGGCGGCCACCGCGAGCAGCGCTCCGAGCGCGTCGGGGTACGCGTCCGAGATCGTCTGGTAGGCGCGGCGAACGTCGTCGTGGCGCGCCTCGCGGACGGCCTCCTCGATCGACTGGAAGCGGAGCGAGAGCCCGACGAGGCCCAGCGATCCGGACGTCGACTTGAGCTGATGCGCGTGCTTCGCGATCGCGTCCCAATCGGCGGCGTCGAGGTTCTTCCCCATCTCCCGGAGGGCCGCGGGCGTGTTGTCGGCGAACATCCCGACGAGGCGCGCGAGCACGCTCGGCTTGCCCGGTCGTTCGAGCTGCCGCAGATCGGCGATCGCGCGCCCGTCGACGACGGTCGGCTCGGGGAGGTCCGGCTCGGGGAGCATGACGATCTGCGCCGAGGGCTGCCCTGGATCGAGGAACCTCGCGAGCGCCTTGTGGAGCGCGTCGAGCGTGTACGGCTTGCTCAAGAAGCCGTCCATGCCCGCCGTGACGCACTTCTCCTCGTCGCCGAGCATGGCGTTGGCGGTGAGCGCGACGATGGGTGTGCGCGCGTCCGCGTGGGTCGCCTCGCGGTAACGCATCATCCGCGTGGCGGCGTAGCCGTCCATCTCGGGCATCTGGCAGTCCATCAAGATCACGTCGAAGCGCTCCTCCTCGAAGCGGGCCAGCGCGGCGGCGCCGTTCTCCACCGTCACGACGTCGCAGCCGAGCGCCTCCAGCATGCCGACCGCGACCTCGCGGTTGATGGGCTGATCCTCGGCGAGCAGGACGCGCCCCGAGAGGGTGGGACGGGCGGCCTGCGCGTCCCTCCGCGGTGAGAGCGCGAAGTTGGCGGTGGAGCTCACCGCGCGCCCCACGACGTCGAGCAGCGCGCGCCGTCGAATCGGCTTCGTGATGCGGCCGGCGATGCCGCGGACCGCGTGCAGGGTCGAGCTCCCGACCGAGAGCGGGCAGAGCGCGACGATGCGGATCCCGGCGCGCGCGACGCGCAGCTCCGCCGCCACGCGATCGGCGTGATCGGCGAGGATCCTCGCGTCCACGATCGCCACGCGGAAGAAGCGCGCGCGGGGCGGCGGTAGAGCGGCGAGGTCCGCGACGGCGAGCACGTCGACGCCGGCCCTCGTGAGGACCGACGCGATCTCTTCACGCGTCGCCTCGTGCGGCTCGACCACGAGGGCGCTGACGCCGCTGAGACCTTGCTCGCTCGGCGGCGACGCCTCCGCGCTCGGCGCGAGCGCGAGCGGCACCGTGAACCAGAAGCGCGAGCCGCGCCCGGGCGAGCTCTCGATCCCGATGCGGCCTCCCATCAGGCGCACGAGCTGACGCGCGATGGCGAGACCGAGACCGGTGCCACCGTATTGCCGCGTCGTCGAGCCGTCGGCCTGGCTGAACGACTCGAAGATGCGCTCCTGCACGGCGAGCGGCACGCCCGGCCCCGTGTCCCAGACCGAGACGTGGATGCGCGCGACGCCGGCCTCGTCGAGCTCCTGCGAGGCGCGGACGACCACCTCGCCCTGGGAGGTGAACTTGATCGCGTTGCCGACGAGGTTCGTCAGCACCTGACCGATGCGCCCTGGATCGCCGACGAGGCTAGCGAGGTTCGGGTCCAAGATGGCGGCGAGATCGAGCCCCTTGCGCTGCGCGCTCTCGGCCAGGAGCGCGACCTTCTCCTCGACGACGTCGACGAGATCGAACTCGATCGACTCGAGGTCCAGCTTGCCCGCTTCGATCTTCGAGTAGTCGAGGATGCCGTTGATGATGCCGAGCAGCGAGTGGACCGAGGTCTGGATCGTGTCGACGTAGTGCCGTTGGCGGTCTTGGAGGGACGTCCCGAGGAGCAGCTCGGTCATGCCGAGGACGCCGTTCATCGGCGTGCGGATCTCGTGGCTCATGTTCGCGAGGAACTCGCTCTTGGCGCGGTTCGCGCCGTCCGCGGCCTCCTTCGCGGCCGAGAGATCGCGGTTCGTCTGCTCGAGCGCGCGCATCGTCTCTTGGAGCGCGGCCGTGCGTGCCCGCACCTCGGCCTCGAGCGTGGTGGCGGCTTGGAACAGCGAGAAGCCGTTGCCCCCCTGGAGGTTCATGCCGCGCTCGACGCGGGCCATGAGGACCTGGTTCACCTTCTCGAGCTTCCGGATCTTCCGCTCGAGCTCGGCGCAGCGCTCGACGGGGTCGCTCTCAGCCACGAGGGGCTCCACCGATCGCCACGCCGGTGAAGGTCTGGTTCACGTGCATGGCGTTGAACTGCTCGCCGTACGTCGCGAAGCCGACGACGTTGTTCTCGACCATCAGACGGGCGACGTCGTCGTTCAGGTGACGCTGCTCCACCTCGAGGTGCCGGAGGATGCAGTCGCACCCGAGCACGAGGCTCGGCGCGCCGACCTGAGCGCGGACCTCGGCGAACGCGTCGCGGAGGTTCTCGACGAGATCGACGCCTCGCGCGACGGTGAGCACGACGCCCTCGTCGATCGCGCAGAAGAAGGTCAGGCTCTCGTCGGGGTTCACCTTCTGGATCGACCGGACGTAGTAGGCGCCGCCGATCTGCACGACGACGGGGTGGGTCGAGAAGATGAGGGGCGTCAGCTCGTCGACCTCGAGCCCGACGACCCGCGCGTACTCGCGGCCCGCGGTCTCGCCGTTGATCTCCGAGACCACCCGCTTGCCTGGATCGGCGCCGGTGACGACCATCTTCTCCGAGGAGCTCACGAAGTGCTGCGTCTTGAAGACCACGAAGGGGTGCGTGGTCTGCACGAGGGTGAAGATCGCCGCGTCCGAGCGGAAGGCGCCGTCGTGATAGACGAACGTCCTGCCGAAGCGGATCCCGTCCCCCGCCGAGCCGCCGAAGAGCTGGATGTCGCCCACGGCGCGCGCGAGCGAGCTCACGACGGCCTCCTCGCGGTTCGAGAGGCCGTCGATCAAGAGGAGCCCGAACGTGTTTCGGCCGTCGGGGGCACGTCCGCTCTTCGCGACCCGCTCGACGGCGGCGCGCGCGGCGCGATCGCCGTCGACGAGCTGGAACGAGGCGAGGTCGTCGAGGCGCGCGGTGGCGACGACGAGATCCGGCGACGAGAGGCTGACGCCCGCGATGGAGCCGGTCGTGTAGCCGAGGGGAGAAATCTCGCCCGCGGTCGTGCACCCGATGAGCGTCGTGGGGCCGAAGAGGCGCGCGAGCTCCGCGCCGAGCACGTCCAGATCGTAGTCGGGCGAGCAGTAGAAGGTCGCGAGCGACATCCCGGGCTGGTCGATGGCGGCGTGGAGCTCGCGGGCCGCCACGATCGGATCGCGCGACCGAGAGCCGCCCCTCCGGATCGAGAGCGAGCCCGTCACCGTCGCGCCTCGAGCGCCTCGCGCACGCGAGAGAGGAGCGCCGCGTGCGACGCGCGCTTGGAGACGAACCCGTCGGCGCCGCAGTCCGCGGCGCGCTCGGAGAGCTCGCTCTCCGCCATCCCGGAGTAGAGGAGGACGCGGACGTCGGCCCCGTGCACGCGCTTCAAGAGCCGCGTGAGCACGACGCCGTCCACGCCCGGCATCGAGAGATCGCAGAGGATGAGGTCGGGCCTCTCTTCGAAGGCTCGCGAGAAGAGGAGCGTGCCGTCGCGGATCGTCGAGACGGCGTAGCCGGCCTTGTCGAGGACCGCCTCGACGAGGCAGAGGCTCTCCTCCGAGTCGTCGACGACGAAGACGCGAGAACGTGGTGCCGGGGTCGGAGCGAGACTCGTAGCCATCCGTGATGAGATCGGATCAACGAGGCGCGCCTTTAGGTCGGTTGCCGCCCGCGCCCGAGCGCGGCTACGGTCGCGCGATGCGGACCTCGCACGCGGCTCTCCTCGCGCTCGCCCTCGCGTGGGGGTGCGGGGACGCGCGGCGCGGAGGCGCGCCCGAGGCCACCGCGACGTCGAGCGCCCCGGTGGCGTCGGCGTCGGCGCGCGGCGCGGAGGCGAGCCCGCCCGAGGGGATCGACGCCGGGAGGACTCCCGAGGCGACGAGCGCGCCGCGACCTGCGCCGTCGGCGAGCGCCGCGCGCGACCCGTTCGCGGGGCCTTGCGCGGAGCCACGGCTGCTGCTCGCCGTTCGAAGGCCCGCGGAGGCCGTGTCCGCCGTCGATCGCGCGGTCGAGGCGACGCGGCACACTCCCGCGGCCAAGCTCACGTCGAGCGCCCCCCGCGCGCGCGGAGAGGTGCGCATCGAGACGGCGGAGATCGAGGCGCCGCGCTTCCGAGGGGTCGACGACAATCACGTGGCGGTGATGGCGGTGTGCGCGGATCGCGACACGTGCAGCGCCCTGCTCGACGCCTACCGTCACGACGACACCGAGTGCCGATGCGAGGCGATGTGCGAGCCGCCGAAGGGGCTCACCTCGCGACCCGTCGCGGTGGACGAGGGCGAGCTCGAGAAGCGACGCGCCCCGTGATCCTCGTCGAAGCGCGCGCGAGGCGACGCGGCGCTTGAGCAGACACGGTCGGTCGTGCGAGCGTGGCGGTGTCCGATGAGCGCCTTCACGCGAGCCCTCGCCGTCCTTCTCTCCGCCGCTGCGGGGGTGGGGATCGGGTATGGCCTGCACGTCCGGGGTCCGTGGGCGACGATCGGGCGAGAGCCGGCGGCGCCGCCTTCGAAGACCGCGGCGCCCGGAGCATCGGGCAGTCCTGGCGCCAGCGCGTCGGCCCCGGGCGCGAGCGGATCGGCCCCTGCCTCGAGCGCAGCGGCGTCCTCCAGCGCGGCGTCCTCGAGCGGGGCGGCGTCCTCGAGCGCGGCGGCGTCCTCGAGCGCGGCGGCGTCCTCGAGCGCGGCGTCCGCTGCCGCGGGCTCGCCCGCCGATCCGGCGAGCTGCCTGCGGCCGCTCTTCGCGGAGGACACGTTCACGAGCCCGGAGCCAGCCCTCGCGAAGATCTGCGAGGGCAAGAGCCCGTCGAAGGTCATCAAGCGCATCAAGGAGCTCGTGGTGAGCGGCAGCGGCGGCCGCGTGAGCGGGGGCATGAAGGAGTGGGGCATGCTCGGGATCTTCGAGCTCGCGGCCGTCGCGGCGATGCGGGGACACTGCTGCCCCGACGCGCCTCCGCTCGACGTGCCGGCGGTCGCCTCGTGCAAGCCCTTCTCCGAGACGCTCGGCGCGATCGCGGCGGCGGCGAAGCCCGGCTCACCCGACAGGGCCCTCGACGATGCGATCGCGGGCTTCGACGAGGACGCTCGGTGCGTCATCCGCAGCGATCAGGCGAAGGCGTTCGGCGACTACGGACCGCTCGGCGGCGGCGAGGGAACGACGCTCGACAAGACGATCGCGCGCATCCACGGCGCCGCGCACCCGTGAGCGGCGTCGCGCTCAGCTCTTGTCGAACCGGCCGATCTCGATGCGCCTCGTCGCCAGCGCGACGAGCCGCGCCTCGACCTTCGCGTTGAGGCTCCCCTCGGCGAACCGTCCGCCCGCGCCTCGCTCGCCGGCCTCGACGCCCGTGAGCAGCTCGATCGCCTCGTCGACCGTGGACACCGGCACGATCCGAAAACGTCCCGCTCGCACCGCGTCGACGACGTCGTCGCGGAGCATGAGGTGGCGCACGTTGCTCTCGGGCAGGATCACACCTTGATCGCCGGTCAGACCTCGCGCGGCGCAGAGATCGAAGAAGCCCTCGATCTTCTCGTTGGCGCCGCCGATGGGCTGCGCCTCGCCGTGTTGGTTCACCGAGCCGGTCATCGCCCACCCCTGTCGAATGGGCACGTCCGAGAGCGCGGAGAGGAGCGCGCAGAGCTCGGCGAGCGAGGCGCTGTCGCCCTCGACCATGCCGTACGACTGCTCGAAGACGAGCGTCGCCGAGAGGGACAGCGGGTGCTCGGGCGCGTAGCGCGCCGCGAGGAACGACGAGAGGATGAGCACGCCCTTCGAGTGCAGCGGCCCGCCGAGCTCCACCTCGCGCTCGACGTCGATCACGTCGCCGCGCCCGAGCCGCACCTTCGCCGTGATGCGCATCGGTCGGCCGAACGACACACGCCCGATCTCGATGACCGAGAGCCCGTTCACCTGCCCCACGCGCTCGCCGGCCGTGTCGATGAGCATCGTCCCCTCGACGGTGCGCTCGAGCAGGCGCTCGCGCACGCGCCCCGATCGGCTCTCCTGACCTCGCACCGCGCGATCGACGTCCTCCGCCTCGACGTGCGCCGCGCCCCGCTGGCGCGCGGAGAGCGCCGCCTCCCGGACGAGATCGAACGCCTCGATGACGTGGGTGCTGAGCTTGCTCGCGTCGCCCGCGTGTCGCGCCGACGCTTCGACGAGGCGCGCGACGGCCGAGCGCGCGAGCGGCGGCAGCTCCTCCTTTCGGGCGAGCGACGCGAGGAGCCGCGCGTAGAGGAGGCAGTTGTCCGGGGTCCGCGGGATCTCGTCCTCGAAGTCGACGATGACCTTGAAGAGGAGCCGGAGATCGGGGTCGACCCGATCGAGCAGCTCGAAGAGCGAGGGCTCGCCGAAGAGCACCACCTTCACGTCGAGCGGCACCACCTCGGGCTCGACGGTCACGGTGCTCACGAGCCCGAGCGACTGCGCGGGCGACTCCACCCTGAGCTCGCGCGATCGGAGCGCGCGCTTCAGCGCGTCCCACGAGAACGCCTGCGTCAGCACGTCACGCGCGTCGAGCAGGAGGTAGCCCCCGTTGGCGCGGTGGAGGGCGCCGGGCTTCAGCAGATGAAAGTCCGTGACGAGCGCGCCGAGGAGCTGCTGGTGCTCGACCCGACCGATCAGGTTCGCGTGCGTCGCGTGGTCCTCGCTGACGACCGGCGCGCCCGTCGTCTCGGCGTTGTCGACGAGCACGTTCACTTGGTAGCGGCGCTCGGGTTGGCCGAGCGCGCGGGCCTCGGCCCCCTGCTCCGGCGGCTTCAGGAAGTCGTCGGCATTGTCGAGGACGTCGTGCTCGAGGGCGTCGAGGTGCGCGAGCACGCTCGGCTCGTCCGACCAGAGCGCGCGCAGCTCCTCCATCACGTGCTCGACGGCCGTCGTCGCCGTCTCGCGCGCGAGCTCGCGCACCTGATCGCGGACGCGCTTCTGCCAGCGCGGGACCTCGTCGAGCAGCTGCGTCAGCTCCTTGCGCGTCGCGTCCATCGCGACCGTGAGCCGATCGCGCTCGGCCTCGGGCAGCGCCTCGAACTCGTTCGGCGGGAGGATCTCGTCCCCCTTCGCGGGCGCGATCGCGAAGCCGACGGGGGTCGCCGCGACGACGAGGCCTCGTGACTCGGCGGAGGCCTTCAGCGCCTCGAGCCGCCCCTCGTGCGCCTCCTTCTCCGACTGCTCGATCGCCTGCTTCTTCCCGCGAAACTCGTCCGCCTCGAACGCCTGCGGGAGCACCGTGCGCAGCTCCGCGACGAGGCGCTCGAGATCCTTGCGCAGCGCCCGTCCGCGCCCCGCCGGCAAGAGCAGCGCGCGCGGCTGCTCGGGGCGATCGAAGCGCTGCACGTAGCAGATGTCCTGCGGCACCTGCGCGCTCGCGGCGCGATCCTCGATGAACCTCCGGAGGAGCGTGCGGCGCCCGACCCCCGGCGATCCGATGACGAAGAGGTTCCAGCCGTCGCTCTTCATCGTGAGCCCGAAGCGCGTGGCCTCGAGCGCGCGGTCTTGGCCGATCGCCTGCTCGAGCGGCTCGAGCTCGTCGGTCGTGTCGAATCGCAGCTCCTCCGGGCCGGAGCGCCGCCGGAGGGCCTCGGGGGCGAGGGGCTCGCGCTGGGTCATCGCCCGCGGATGCTACCCGAACGGCCGCGTTTCGTGGCAGGGTCGAGGCATGTTCGCCTTCTGGAAGAACCACCGGCGCGCCGAGCTCCGTCGAGCGCCCTTCCCCGAGGGCTTCCGCGCCATCGTCACCCGCAACGTCCCCTACGTGGCGCGCCTGTCCGAGGCCGATCGTGAGGAGCTCGAGGGGCTCGTGAAGGTGTTCCTCGCGGAGAAGTCGTTCGAGGGGTGCGGCGGCCTCGAGATCTCCGACGAGATCCGCGTGACGATCGCCGCGCAAGCCTGCCTCCTCCTCTTGCACCGCGAGACGGACATGTACCCGAACCTCGACGCGATCCTCGTCTATCCGAGCGCTTATCGGGCGAAGACCAAGCGCGTGGAGGGCGGCGTCGTCATCGAGTCCGAGGGCGCGCGCCTCGGCGAGTCGTGGACGCGCGGCACCGTCGTGCTCGCGTGGGACAGCGTGAAGAGCGGCGCGTCGAACCTCTTCGACGGCCACAACGTCGTCCTGCACGAGTTCGCCCACCAGCTCGACGGCGAGGACGGCGCGATGGACGGCGCGCCCGATCTCGGCGCGCGGTCACGCTACACCGCCTGGGCCCACGTGCTCGGCGAGGAGTACGCCGAGCTCACGGCGCGCCTCCACGAGGGGCGGGCGAGCGACATCGACGCCTACGGCGCGACGAACCCGCAAGAGTTCTTCGCGGTGGTGACGGAGATGTTCTTCGAGAAGCCTCGCCTCCTCCAGAAGCGGCACCCCGCGCTCTACGCCGAGCTCGCGGCGTTCTACGCCCAGGACCCCGCCGCGCTCCGCGGGGCGTGAACCGGCGGAACACGAAAAAAGCGCATCGCGGAGGCGCAGGGGCTCGAAGGCGGAGGCCCGCGTCGGACAAGGGTGCGAGAGTAAGGTCTCTCGCTCCGCCCCTCGGGCGCGAAGGAACACGATGAATCACTTCTCTTGGCTCACGATCGGCTGCCTTTCGGCGCTGTCGGCGACGGCATGCTCCACGAACACCTCGGATCTCTTCGGCGGCGCCGGAGGCTCCGGCGGCGGCAAGACGTCCTCGTCGGCGGGGAGCACGTCCGCGACCGGCGCCGCGGGCACCGCGTCGTCGGGCACCTCGGGCAAGACGTCGACGTCGGTCGGAACCGGCCCCGGCTCGGGCAGCGTCGCCTCGAGCAGCGTCGCCTCGGGCAGCGTCGCGGCGAGCTCGAGCTCCGGTGGCCCGATACAGAAGCAAGTCACCTGCAACAACATGACCTGCCCCGTCGGCGACGTCTGCTGCTTCAACCCCTTCGGCCAGGGCGACCACTGCGGGCAGAGCGGTCAGTGCGGCCAGCTCGTGCAGCTCTCGTGCAACGGCCCCGAGGACTGCCCGGGCCAGGTCTGCTGCGCGAAGTTCCAGAACCAGCTCCAGGACCTGATGGGCACGCAGTGCCAGAACAGCTGCAACGGCGGCGGCGACGTGCTCGTGTGCAGCCAAGCCGATCCTCAAGTGTGCCAAGGCAACACCGTCTGCACGCCGGATCCGAGCGTCAGCACCGGCTACAGCTTCTGCTTCCCGAACTGAGGGGCTCGCCCGACGGTGGCGCTCCACCGACGGAGCCGGACATGCGGCGCCGGGCGTGCTAGCTCGCGGGTCTGGTGAAAGAACGCGACCCGCGCGACAGCCGCCCCCCTTCGTTGCCCCTCGGACCGCGCCTCGAGGCGGTCCTCACGCTCGCGTACCGCGCCCGCCGCGCCGTGCTGCTCGAGGGTCCCACGGGCATCGGCAAGAGCGAGATCGTCCGGCACGTCGCCGACACGCTCGGCGTCGCGACCGTCGTCCTCGATCTGAGCCTGCTCGAGCCGCCCGATCTCGTCGGGCTGCCGGTCGTCCGCGACGGCCGCACGAGCTACGCGCTGCCCGCGATCCTCCCTCGGGAGGGCGCCGGCATCCTGATGCTCGAGGAGCTGAACCGCGCCGAGCGCTACATCCAGCAGCCCGCGCTCCAGCTGCTCACGGCCCGACGCCTCCACGAGTACGAGCTGCCTCCGGGCTGGGTGTGCTTCGCCGCGGTGAACCCCGAGTCGGGCGACTACCACGTGACGACGCTCGACCGAGCGCTCCGCGCGCGCTTCCTCGAGCTGTCGGTGCGCGCCGATCGCGCCGCGTGGCTCGCGTGGGCCGATCTCGCGGGCGTGCACCCCGCGATCGTCGCCCTCGCGCGCGCGCACGAGCGCATCTTCGACGACGTCCCCCCGAGGACGTGGACGTACGCGTCGACGATCCTCTCGACGCTTCGCCCCGAGGAGATCGACGACACGACGCTCTTGCGCGACGCCCTCGGCGGCTATCTCCCGCCCGTCTGGGTCGAGGCGCTCCTCGCCTCGCGCGCGGGCTGGACGGCGAAGCTCACGTTCGATCCGAAGACGCTGCTCACGGGCTACTCCGCGGGGTGCGAGCTCGCGAAGGAGATCCGCGGCTACCGCGAGCGCGGCGAGACCGACCGACTCGACGAGCTCTCGAAGCGGCTCGAGCCCCTCCTCGGCGGCCCCGAGGCGGGCGTCCTCGCCGCGAAGAAGCTCTTGTCGCTCGAGTCGTTCGAGGCGCTCCTCGGCGACCTCCCCGGCGATCACCGCGAGCGGCTGCAAGAGGCGCTCGGCCACAACCCCACGGCGACGGGCCTCGTCGACATCGACCCCACGGCCCTCTTCCAGACCGGCGCACAGGGCCCCGCGCACCGGAGGCTCGCCGGCTGGGGCATGGACGCGAACAAGCAACACCGCGTCGGCCTCGCCGTCACCGCCGTGCGTGCGCACCTCGAGCACCACCCGAACCTCGCCGATCTGCGCAAGAGCAACGCCGTCCGGACCGGGCTCGGTCTCTTGCTCACCGAGGTGCACGAGAAGTGGGCGATGCCCCTCGTCGCGACGATGAAGAAGCTCGGCATCACGCCGATACGACCGCAATGAGCGAAGGGCTCGACCTCGCCGAGTGGCTCGCGCGCTTCCTCCGCGATCCGGCGTTCCTCGAGCGCTATCCCTTCTACGCCGCGATCTTGGCGCGTCTCGCGCCCGTCGCCGATCCCTCGGTGAAGCGAATGGCGGTCTCGCTGCACGACGGGCGCTTCTATCTCCACGTCAACGTCGAGTCCTTCCTGAGCGAGCCCCGCTTCCTCCGCGGCGTGCTCCTCCACGAGGTGCACCACGTCGCGCTGGGCCACCTCACGCACCCCAAGTTCGCCGACGTCGACGAGCCGGAGCTGTGCGACCTCGCCCTCGAGATGTCGGCGAACGAGTACATCGAGGAGCCGCTGCCGGACCCGATCGTGTGGAAGCCCTACGCCGACCTCGGCCTCCGCGCGGGACAGAGCACGATGGAGCGCTACCGCCTGCTCGTCGCCGCGAGCCACGCCGGTCGTCGCGACGATCTGCTCCGCCCGCGCGACGGCGACGCGACCTCGCGCCGCGTGGACGATCACCGCTTCCTCCGCCTCGCCGAGCGCGACGGCGGCACGGTGGAGCGCACGCGCCAGCTCCTGCAAGGCTCGATCGACGAGGTGCGAGGCCGCACGGGCTCGCGCGAGGACGTCGACCCGAAGCGGGATCTCGTCGCCGGACTCCCGCCCGGTCGCCTCGTCGAGGAGCTCACCGGCGTGCGCGGGGAGGCCGAGGTCTTCGTCGACTGGAAGACCGCGCTCGCGATGTTCGTCGCGCGCGCGCGGGCCCCGGTGCACACGTGGGCGCGCCCGAGCCGGCGCTTTCCAGCGAGGGCCGGCGAGGTGCCGGGTCGAACGTGGGCGCCGCGCGCCATCGCGCGCCCGTCGCTGCTGGTCGCGATCGACACGTCGATGAGCATATCGTCGAAGGAGCTCGAGGAGATCGCGCGGCACCTCGCGACCATGACGTCGCACGCGAGGCTCGTCGTCGCGGAGTGCGACACGGAGATCACGCGGACCTATCCCTTCGAAGGCGTGCTCGCCGAGGTCCAAGGGCGCGGCGGCACCGATCTCCGTCCCGTGTTCGACCGCGCGTTCCTCGGATCGCAGAAGGTCGACGGCGTCGTCTACTTCACCGACGGCGACGGACCGCTGCCCGAGGAGCCGCCCCCGCTGCCGGTGCTCTGGGTGACGACGAAGCCGCGCGATCTCCGCTGCCCTTGGGGCGTCCGCGCGTCGATCGCGCGACGCGCGCCGAAGCCGACGACCCTCGGCGCGAAACCGCGCAAGAAGCCGTGACGCTCAGGGACCGAGCCCGGCCTCCGCGGCCTTCGCGTCGACGTAGTCGTGCTGAACGGGGCGCCCCGCGAAATCCGAATAGTCCGGTACGCCGTCGGCCGCGGTCGGATCGTGCGGTCGCGTCGTGATGAGCGTCATGTGCAGACACCACGTCGCCCCCGCCTGACAGCCGGCGGCGCTCGCGTCGGTGTCGAAATAGCCCCCCTTCGACGCGTACGTCGCGCCGAGCGCCGTCATGGTGCCGTGGTTCGGCGAATACGTGCCCGTGCCGGCGTCGAAGGCCGACGTGAAATAGGCCTTACGCAGGCGATCCACCGAGGCCTGCGTCAAACCGGATTGGCCGCCGTCGAGATCGAAATAGACGATCTTGCCCGCGGTCACCCCGCCAGGATCGAGGCCGCCCGCGAGCTGACCCAGGAGCTCGTGCGCGACGAAGCTGCCGCTCGAGTGCGCGGCGACGAGCACGAACGGCGTCGAGGCCTGGACCTCCGTGCCGAGCGCGGCGGCGATCTTCGAATTGCCTATTTCGAATTGGGAATACGAAGGATCGGCGGGCCCCTGAACGGCATAGACCCAGCGCACGCCGCGCGCGCGCAGCGACGACTCGTAGAGCGCCGAGACCCAGGCCTCGCCCGCGTCGAGCGGGATCGCATATCCCGCATAGCCGATGAACACTGCGTCGCCGAGGTGGTTCTGACCGTCCTTGCGCGCCACGCCGAAGCCGACCGACGCGCCCGTCTCCCAGGGAATCGACGCGAAGTCGGGCTCGCTGCCTCCCACGCCCGTGGACGAGGACACGCTCGTCGCGCTCGAGGTCGCGCCGGTGCTCGCGCTCGTCGTCGCGCCGAGACCACCCCCCGCGCCGCCGCTCCCCGCCGCGGGCCCGCCTCCGGCGCCGCCCGTCCCCTCGGCCGCGCCGCCGCACGCGGCGAGCCACGTCACCGCAGAGAAGAGCAGGAGGACGGCTCGCGCGCCGACCTTCGTGAAGAGCTCGGCGACCTCCTGTGGCAAGTGCTGTTCCACTCCGAGATCGCGTCGCGGGATCCGGACGACCCGTTCGACATCGACGATGTCGCACGGGGGCTC
>CAYYKK010000176.1:0-14697 GCA_964467935.1 uncultured Polyangiaceae bacterium | reverse complement strand
CGACGCCCTTGGTCTCCTTCGCAACGGCGCCTGGTTTGCGCATCTCGCCCGGACCGGGCTTGGCGCCGCCCCCCTCCTCGTTGCCCTTGTTCGGGAATCCGGCGAGGCACTCGAGGACGAGATCGAACTTACCGAGGAGCTCGACCGCGCTGTGCCCGATGCGCTCTTGGGTCTTCGGGGGGATGAACTCGTGGCGCAGCCGCTTCTCCGCGTGGAGCTTCGTGACGACCGGGGTCTGGGTCGCGTCGTTCGTGTAGACGTACTTCGCGATGACCTCGAGCTTCTCGACCTCGCATTGCTTCTTGTGCTTGTAGGGGCACTCCTGCGTCGCCCCGTTGACGGGCTTGTTCTCGGAGGTCTGCGGTTTGGCTTGGCCGTGGGACTGAGTGGCTCCGCTCATTTCATGTCTCCGAGCTGGGGACGGGACCGTGTCGTGTCGTGGCGAATCATGCGGCCTCGATGTCGGCGATGACGTACGGGCCGACGTCGGTGGGCCAGCGCTCGCGCACCTCGCGGAGGAGCGCGCGGATCTTGCCGCTACCGTGCAGTCCGCGGTCGTCGAGGATCGCGGCGACCCACGGGTAGACCTCGGGCGCGCGCTCCCCGAGCGGGAGGCAGAGCAGCATGTATTGGGCGACCTCGGGCTCGAGGGTGATGCCGTGGGCGATGGCCGTCTCGACGCACCGTCGCACCCAGTCCTCGAGCGCCTCGTCGGTCATCAGCGCGGTGTCGCCGACGAAGTCGGTCCGCAGATAGGCGGCCATGCGCGAGACGAACTCGTCCTGCGAGCGCCGACCCAGGAAGTCGAGCTGCTCTCTACGGATGCGGAACATGCAGGCCCTCCGTCGTGGTCTCTTCGTCCGCGAAATCCCGCTCCTCCGCGTGGGCCACGAGCGGGTCCGTGCGCACCAGGGTCGCGTGCTCGTCCTCGTAGAGGAACCACGCGAGGTCGCCGAAGAGCTCGCTCTTCTGCCGGGGGGTCGCGATCGGCAGGAACTCGCGCAGGACCCGTGGGTCGTAGAATCGGAAATAGATCCGCTCGCGCGAGTCCTCTGGCTGAACCATCAAGAAGCGCCTGAGGTGCCTGCGGACCTCCTTCATCGGTCGGCTCGCCGTGAAGTAGATGCCCCAGGCGTGGCCCCACCCCTCGCGCACCATCGCCTCGAGGAGATCCGAGTCCGATTGGAAGCGAACGACGTAGGGCGCGACCTCGGCCATCGCGTCGCCCTCGGCGCCCTCGTAGAGCGACCAGGCCGGATCGACCGACTCGTCGAGCAGCACGAGGATGCGCGGATCGCGGGCGGCGTCGAATACCCCATAGAGCGGCGCTTCGGCCCGCAGCGCGGCGAGCGCGAGCTCGGCCGCCGCGGTGCGCGCGGGGTCGTGCTCCGTCTCCGCGGGCGGCGTGTTGCGCTCGAGGAAGACGCGGAAGATCGTCTCACCCGCCATGATGACTGCGCCGGACTCGACGACGCCGGAGACGAAAGGACGCCCGTCGACGATCGTGCCGCCGTGGCTCCCGGCGTCCTGCACGCGAATCATCGTGCCCGTGAAGTCGACGACGAAGTGGACGAGCGAGAGGTTGCGATCGTGCGAGAGCGAGAGGTTCGCGTCTTCGCCGCGGCCCACGGTGACGGACTGGCCGGGCAGGATGGCGATCTTCTGGCTCGCCGCCTTGCCCCACAAGACCTTCAGGATCGCGCGGCGGTGAGAGGTCATCCGGACGCCTCGCGAGCCGCGACCTCGTCGGTCGGCCAGTCTTCGTAGAACGCGGCGAGCGGGTGGATCGCCTGGTCGAGCGTCGAGACGTCCTCTTCGCGAAAGCCGTCGAGCTCGCGCACCGCCACGAGGCCCACGTCGATGCTCGCCCGCTCGTCTTCGCTCGGGTCCCGTCCGTGCGTCGTGCGCTGCATCTCCGCGAGCTGCATCGCTATCGACTCGAACGCCGGGTGTCCCGGGTATTTCGTCAGGAGCTTCTTCGTGAGCCCGATGGCGCCGTCGAGCTTCTTGCGAAATGCGTCTCTCGACGCGATGTCACCGTATTCGCCCATCGGCTCAGGCCTGCTTCTTCGCGTGGGACGGCTCGGGCACGTAATACTGCGTACCGCCGCCGTTCGTGTGGTGCCGCCGCCGGTAGATGGACCACGTGTCGTGGATCGGGCCGGAGGTGCTCTTCAGATAAGGCGCGCTGCCGTTCATCGCGTAGGGCAGGTTGATCTTGGCGACCGGCTCCTCGCCCTTGCCCGCGGCGGAGTGATGGATTCCGAGCTCGTCGCACGTCGTGCCCTCGTGCGCGTAGTAGCTCCCCTGTCTCCCGCCGGGCGCCTGCCATTGCGTGAGATCCTTGGGGATCGGCGGTTGGGGGCCGAAGCTGACGGGCTTCGAGAAGTCGATGCCTCGAATGTGGCTCCGGATCTTGGCGGGCTCGATCGGCTTTCGCTCCCAGACCTTCTCCGTCTGGCGAATGCCGTTCGGGTTGCCGTCGTCGGGCACGAAGATCTTTCGGCCATTCTCGTCGAGCTTGTCCTTCGCGACGTATTCGAAGCCGTTCTGCGCATAGAACGCGCGGGCGACCTCCGCTCGCGCCTTGCGCTGCTCCGGCGTGTCACCCTTCTTGGCGGCGAGCGCGACGGTCTCCGGCGAGACGCCCTTCAGCTCCACCTGCGGTTTCGGAGGCGGATCCTTCGCGGTCTTCGGAGGGACGACCACGCTGTCGGGCGGGGGGGTCGCCTTCTGCTCGGCGGCCTTCTTCTTCGCGGCCTCCGCCTCGGCGGCCTTGCGCGCCTTCTCGCACTCCTCGCAGAAGGGAGCGCCGCTCTTCGCGGCGAGCTTCAACGTGGAGGACTGGCTGCTCTCGCCGATGAGCACGGTGGGGAAGCCCACGACGATCTTGCCGCCGTGCGCGGTCGAGTCGCCGATGCGCGCTGCCATCTTGTTGTTGATGAAGACGTTCGAAGATCCCTGGACGATCGAGTCGCCGCACACGAGGCTGTCGCCCACGCGCGCGGCCGGCATGAAGCCGACGATCGTGTCGCCCGATCCGGAGACGATCGGGTTCGGCGGGTGCTGGGGGATCCCGCAGACGTGGAGGTCCGTGATTCGCGCCGCCGGGGGCATCGTCAACCTCCCTGCTTCTCGATGTCTTCCCAGTTGTCCTTCGGGAGCGCCTCTTCCGCGTCCTTCGGATCGGTCGGCTTCGCGCCGCTGCCGGTCCCGGCCGAGCCGCCGCTGTTGATCTTCACCATCGTGCCGACGATGTCGACGCCGCCTTGGTGGATGTGGACGAAGCCGCCGGGGCCTTTGATGGTGAGGCTCGAGCCGGCCTCCATGACGACCTTCGTCCCCGCCTTGAGGTGGATCTCTTTGCCGGCCTCGAGGGCGTGCTTGCCGCCGACCTTCTCGTCCTGGTCGGTGCCGACGGTGAGGGACGTGGACTTGTCGATCTTCTGGAAACGATCGCCCTTCACGTGGAGGTGATCGGCCATCTCGATCAGCTCCTTCTTGTTCTTCTTCACGATGAAGTGCTGATCGTCGAGCACGGTGCGGTGGTGCTTGCGCTCGATGCGATGGGTCTCGTCGCGCTTCACGAGCTTGTGGAGATCGCGCTGAGCCTGGATGTAGATGAGCTCCTTGTGGGCGCGGTCCTCGAGCTTGATTTCGTTGTAGCCGCCGTAGGCCGGTGAGGAGCTCGTCTTCCAGCCGCTGATGGTCTTGTTGTCGGGGAGCTTGTACGGGACGGGGTTCACGGCGTTGAAGACGCGGCCGACGACGAGCGGATCGTCCGGGTCGCCGTCGAGGAAGCCGACGAGGACCTCCTGGCCGATGCGCGGGATGTTGATCATGCCGAAGCCGGTCCCCGACCAGCCCTGATTGACGCGCATCCACACGGAGCTCTCGTCGTTCATCTTGCCTTCGCGATCCCACGGGAACTGGACGCGCACGCGGCCGAACTCGTCGACGTGGATCTCCTGGCCCTGGGGGCCGACCACGGTCGCGCTCTGGACGCCGTGGATTTGAGGCTTCGGCGTGCGGATCGCGGGGCGATAGGGCTCGCCCACGAAGACGGCCTCCCCCTGCATCTTCCAGTCTTCGCCGGGCGCGGCGTGCAAGGCGAAGGAGGTGAGCATCAAGTGCTCGCCGAGCGACTCGTGCGGGTGGCCCTCGATGTTGAACACCATGCCCGGCTCGAGGTCGAGCACGTTGGTCTCGAAGGTCACGGCGCGCTTGCCCGTGCGCTCGGCGTCGATGGCGATCTGCGCGCGCTTTCCGCCGTACGTGCCGTCGTACCGATAGACGCCTTTGTCATCGGCCGTCGGCGTCGATCCGCCGCCCTTGCCCTCGATGAGGAAGCCGCCGGGCTTGTATTGATATTGCTCGTAGCTCGACTCCGGCGCCTGCGCCTTCTTGCCGTCGCCGTGGAGCTTGAACGAGGGATTGCGGAAGTCGAAGTCGACGATTTGGTGGGCGCCGGGGCGGACCTCGTGCTTCAGCCGCAGCTTCGTCACGAACTCGCGCTGCGCCGACTGGGTGGGGCTGTCTTCCCAGTGGATCGCGGGCGCCTTGCGGATCGGATGCGTGGTCGGCTTGTCGGAGAGGACGAGCTTCGTCTTGCCGTCGACGTCGGTGAGGATGAACGTGATCCCCGCCTCCTCGAGCAGGCGACAGAAGAAGGCATAATCGCTCTCTCCGTATTGGCTCTTGTATTCGAGCTTCGGATAGGAGCCGCGATCGATCTCCCACTTGGGCTCGATTTGCCACTCGCCGAGGAGCTTGTCCAAGATGTCCGGGATCGAGAGCCGCTGATAGATGCGGTGATTCGTGCGCTGCGTGAGGAGCCAGAGCCGCGGGACGAGCCGGATGAAATAGGTCGACAGCGGGTGGGTGCCCTGGCGGCCCTTCTCCATCGCCTGGACCTGCTCGGCGGCGGCGACGATGCCGGACCAGCTGCGATTGCCGTCCATGACCGCGCTGAACCCGGATTGGACCTTGATGGTCGCCTCCTGACCGACGATGGCCTCGAGATCGACGTTGTGCTCTTGCGACACGGCGATGATGTCGACGGAGAAGGGCGTGGAGAGCGACTCGTGCAAGGTCACGCGGCGGACGTCGAACGGGGTGGCCGTGGCGGTCGAGAGGTCGAGGGCGGGCGTGCGGGCGCCGCCGACGGTGGAGGTCGCCGCCGCGACGACGTCCTTGAGGCTCCCGCCCTTCGCGGCGCCGAGGATGCTCTTCGCCTTCTCGACGTCCTTCTTGACCGTCTCGACCGTCTTCTTCGCCTTCTCGACGGTCTCGTTGACCTCTTTGACGACCTTCAGGTTGCCGAGCGCTTCTTTCGCGCTCTTGAAGACGGCTTTGCCGACGGCGTCGGACTCGCCCGCCGCCTCGAGCTTCTTCGCCTCGTCCGCGATTTCCCGGATCTTCTGGATGCCCTCTTCGACCTGCTGAACCTTCTCTTGGACCTTCTGGATCTTCTCGATGTCCTTCGAGACCTCGGCCTCGACCTTCAGCACCTGCTGGCCGAGGTGGGATTTTTCGAGGTTGGCGTTGAGCTTGTCGAGCGCCTTGTCCACGAGCGAGCTGCTCTTCTCGGCGGCCTGATCGGCTCCGCCCTCGGCGGCGCTCGCGGCAGACTCTCCAGCAGCAGCTCCTTCGTCGACCGGATCTTTCGCCATGACTCTCTCCTGACCCTTCGCTGACCCCGCGGGGAGCGACCCTGCGGGCGCGCGAGGTGCGCCTTCGCCCAACGCTCGATGTGCTCACGGCTCGGGTGAGACCTCGAGACACGCCCTTCGATGCTACGCCGCGACGGCGCATCGATTCGACAAGAAACTACGCGCCTTCGGGCGCTCGTACAGCGACACACATCCACGGGGCGCGAACGCCACCGCGGCGCGTCCCTCTACGTGCGGTGGGTCATCGCCGTTCCTGCTCGGCGCGCGATCTTCGTCCGCGGGGAGGCGCTCAGGATCGGGGGGCCACGACGCGCGTGATCGCGCCGACCTTGAGCGCCGTCGGGTGCGTCTCGTATTGGTCGGCTTGGAAGGCGACGTCCGCGATGAGTCGGGCGGGGAAGCGGCGGAAGAGCGGCAGTCGCTGCGCGAGGGTCTCGGGCAGGTACGTCGGGATGCCGGTCGTGCTCCCGGCGAAGAAGAACAGGCCGCGCAAGTGTGGGCCGCCGAAGACGTTGCGCTTCTGGTAGGCGCGCTTCTCGAGCAGAGCGCGCTCGCTCTCGGTGTCGAGGTACGTCCCCGGGACGGCGCGCTTTCCCTTCGCGAAGGCTTCGCGGATGCGCGTCGTCAGCGATTGGGCGACGTCGGCCGAGCTCACGAGCCCCGGGACGCCGAGGTAGGCGACGGCCGCCTCGACGGCGGCCTTCAGGTCTTCGTCGCCCGCGGCGAGCGGCGTCGCGATCGACACGACCGCCTTCAGCGTCTCGAGCTCGTCGAAGCCGATCGAGAGCTCTCCTGCGACGAGCAGCAGGGGCGAAGCGAAGCGGCCGTCGTCGCGGACCGCGTCGTCGAGCGCGGCTTCGATCGCCGTCTCCCCCGAGGCGTTTCCGACGGCGAGGACCTGGACGATCTCGCGACGGTCTTCCACGTCGGCGGCGGTCTCGCCCGGCGCGGCCTCGTCGAGCTCGGGGTCGTAGGGCCCCGCGTCGAGCTCGTCGATCAGCGCCTTCCAGGGCTTCTTTCGGCGAACGCGCGGGAGGATCTCGGGATCGAACCACAAGAGCTGCATCGCCGTGCCGCGCGGCTTGCGAGGGCCAGCGCCGTAGGTGCCGTCGGCGCGGAGATCCGCCGCGGCGTTCGACGCGCCGACGACGCCCGAGAGCGCGGCGCTCTTCGCGTGCGTCGGGCCCTGACCCGCCTGTTGTGCCCACGGGCTCCAGCTGGCTTGCTCGGGCGGCATCGCGGCGGCCGTGAACGCGGCGCCCACGGCCGCTGGCGCCACCGCCGCGGGCGCGAAGCCCGGCGGCGCGACGGGCGGCGTCGCGATCATCGCTGCGGCGGGCATCGGGGCTCGCGCCGGCATCGCAGCAGGAGACATCGCGGCGGGAGGAGCCATCACAGCGGAGGGAATCGCCGCAGGAGGGATCGCCGCCGGCATCGCGGCAGGAGGCATCGCCGCGGTCGCGGAGCCGGCGAGCGCGGCCGGCGACGCGGTGATCGGCCCGGCGGCCGAGGGGACGGGTTGCTGCACCGTCACGGCCTGCGATCGCTTCGCGGGCGTGAACGGCGTCGCGCCTCGCGCGCCCGCGGGCTCCCAGGGCAGGCCGTTGTCGGCGATGGTCTGCCGCGCTGCGCTCGACGGTCCAGGGGCGGTCGACGGTGTGCGCGAGAGCCAGTTGGGCCCGTCCACCACGGGGAGCGCCGGGTGCGTCGCCTGCGAGCCCGAGCTCTTTCCGAAGGGGAGCGCGCCTGTCTTCTGGCCTCCGTCCACCGCGAACATGTCGGTCGGCGTGACGCGGCGCTTCGGGGGCCGGCTCTCGCCCTTCTGCGCGAGATCGATGCGAACGCGATATGCCTCGTCGGCCTGATCGAGGTTCACCTGCGCGCGATACGTGATGGTGCAGAGCCCGCGGTCGGTGTCGATCCACAGCGTGTCCGGCACCATCGTCGTCGTCTTCGTGGTGCCTCGCACTTCGAACGTCGCGCGGGGCTTGAGCGGCGGCAGGCGCGTGACGAGGCGAGGGTGCTCGGGGTGCAGGCTCTCGAGCACGATCGCCGCGCCGTCCTCGAGCTTCTCGAGCTGCTGATCGCGCGGAGCGATGTTGAAGAAGGCGAGGTCGAACGTCTCGTGAAGCGGTGATTGCATCCAGTTGGAGGGGAGCGCGCCGCCCGCACCGCCGAGCCGCTCCGCGCGCTCGCGCCAGCTCTGCGCGATGGGGCCGAAGCCGATCGGCTCGACGCGCGCGTTCGGCGGCAGTCCCTTCGCTTGGAGGTTCGGCAGGCGCACGTTGCCGTTCCGATCGCGATCGTCGCGGCCGATGCCGACGGGGTTCGTGGTCCCGGGGCCCCCCGCGGCGCGCTCGTAGACGATCGGCATGCGCGCGAAGGTCCCCGCGTCGTAGATCGTCCCATCCGGGCCGACGGATCGGTCCGACGTGACCTCGATCGTCTTGTCGATCGTGCCCACCTGGAGGCGCGCGACGAGCTGGCGCGCGCGCTTGCCCTGACCCGCGAACGCGTGCCCCACGGCGACGACGTCGACGCGCTGCTTCTGCGGGACGAGGTCGCTCGCGATGAAGAGGCTGCGCGTGGGGTTGTCGTCCCAGTGGCCGTCGATCTCGCAGATCGGCTCCTGCTCCTGCGCGAGCCGAGACTCGCCCGGCTCGAGCGTCACCGTGGCCTTGGCGACGGCCGTCAGCACGTAGCCCGTACCGCGCGGGCGCCACACCAGCGTCGTCGCGGGGAGCAGGTCGGAGGTCACGCTCATGCGAGACTCGAAACGTTAGCACCACCTTCGGTCGTCATGCCGCTCCAACTTCGCGCGCCGCCGAGGGCCAGCGCGCGAGGCTCAGCCGAGGGCGCGTGCGGCGCCGAACCAGGCGCCACCGTCCGCGACGACCGTCTCGCCGCAGACGAGGCTCGCGGCGTCCGACGCGAGGAACACGGCGAGGCTCGCGATCTCGTCGATGCGGCCGAAGCGACCGATGGGGATCGTGTCGATGATCTTCTTCTTCAGATCGCCGGGCGCGAGGCGGCTCATCCCCTCGGTGTCGTCGATCGGTCCGGGGGCGATCCCGTTCACACGGACGCCGAGGCTCGCCCACTCGAGCGCGAAGCTCTTCGTCATCGAGTCGATGGCGGCCTTCGCGGCGGCCGCGTGGATCTGCAGGGGCGTCGCGGCGTAGTGGAGCGTCGCCGAGATGTTGAGGATCACGCCACCGTGGTCGCGGAGATACGCGTCGAACGCCGCGCGGCTCACGTTGAAGGTCCCCAGCGTGTCGATCTCGATCACGGTTCGGAATCCTTTGTAACTGAGTTGCGATGCTGGCGCGAGGAAGTTGCCGGCCGCCCCGTTCACGACGACGTCGATGCGGCCGAAGCGGGCGAGCGTGGCCTGGAGGGCCGCCTCGATCTGAGCAGGCTCGCGGACGTCGCAAGGCGTCGCGAGGCAGCTCTTGCCGGTCGCTTTCTCCAGCGCCTCGGCCGAGGCGGTGAGGCGGTCGGCCTTGCGGCCCGCGATGGCGGCGTGAGCGCCGTGCCTCATCAACGCTTCGGTGATGCCGTAGCAGATGCCCGATCCGCCGCCGGTCACGAACGCGACCTTGCCCTCGAAGATGTCATCGCGAAAGACGCTCTTGGTCATGGTCGATGCGCTAGTACGGCCGGCCTCGCGATGCACGCGGCGCCGCGGCTCACCGGGTCGTCGCCGGGTGCAGCACGCCGGACGCCGACGCGCGCGCGCCCTCCATCACCGTGGCGCCGAGCACGACGAGCGAGATCCACACGAAGTCCGCCGCGAGCAGGTGCAGGAGCTGCATCATCGCGGGCGCGAGCAAGAGGAGGTTCACGATGCCGAGGCTCACTTGCGCGACGACGGCCCCGCCGAGCAGCGAGGCGAGGCGACGCACCCTGCCGCGCGCCGAGCGCGCGAATGCGCCCGCGATGACGAGCACGAGGACCGACGAGAGCGCCGCAACGAACGGGTGCAGCCCCCGGAGGCGAACGAAGAGGTGCGCGTGCTTGGACACGTCCTCCGAGAGACCTTCGGCGAGGCTCTTGGCGGGGAAGAGCGTGTCGCCGAGGGCGGCGATGGCGCCGGTGATGCCGACCGCGAGCACGGCGACGACGGCAGCGCCGAACACCGCGACGAGGCGCTCGCGGGGCCAGGCGTCGACCCCGCGCGCCGGCGCGTCGGCGGTGCCCGGCGCTTCGCGTCGCGCCGGCATTCCGGCCCAGTTCGCGAGCGCCATCGCGCCGACGAGCAGGAAGGTGTTCGTCAGGTGGACCCCGACCCAGTAGCCGCGCGCGACCGACTTGTTCTGAGCCACCATCTCGAAGAGGACGAGCCCGGCGCCGACGAGCGCTTCGGTCAGCATGAAGACCACGGTCCAGATCGCCGCGCGCCGCGCCGCGTGACCCGTGGGGAACGAGCGGAAGGCCTCGACCGCTTGCCACACGACGAGGACGAGGGAGGCGAAGCTCGTGACGCGGTGGGTGTACTCGATGAGCGTGGCGACGCCAGCGGAGCGCGGGACCACGTCGCCGTTGCAAGTGGGCCAGTGGCTGCCGCAGCCTGCGCCCGAGCCCGTGATCCGCACGAACGCCCCCCAGAGGATCACGAAGAGGGTGAAGCCGAGCGTCGCGAGGGCGACCTTGCGGTAGCGTGACATCGCCGCGATTGTGGGGCGGGGGACGTCGCGAGGCCAGCCCCTTCACGCGGGCTCGCGCGGGATGGATTGCGAGCGGGGGGGAGCGACACTAGGCTCTCCGGCCCATGAGCCACCTCGCCACCGAACGGGCCGTGCCGACGACGACAGAGGAGCGACTCTGCCATGGATGAGCGCGCGCTGCTCGAGCTGCTCTCGCGCGTCCGCGCGGGGGACACGAGCGTCGACGAGGCGGCGCGGTCCTTGTCGGCCCTCCCGTTTCGCGACGTGGGCGTGGCGAAGATCGATCATCACCGGTCGCTGCGCCATGGCTATCCGGAGGTGATCTTCGGGGAGAAGAAGACCGCCGAGGAGATCGTCACCATCGCCCGAGGGTTGGCCTCGGCGGGGCAGAACGTCCTCGTGACCCGCATCGATCCGGACAAGGCGAAGCACCTCGCGGACGCCCTGCCGAGCGTGGTCTACAACGCCCGGGCGGCGACCGCGAAGCTCGTCGTGTCGGAGGTGCCGCGCCGCGAGGTCGGTCCTGTCGCGATCGTGACCGGGGGCACGAGCGATCTCGGCGTCGCCGAGGAGGCGCGCGAGACGCTGGACGCGCTCGGGATCGACGCGACCTTGCATTGTGACGTCGGTGTCGCCGGGATCCACCGGCTGCTCCACAAGCTCGACGACCTCCTGAAGGCGTCGGTGGTGATCGCGATCGCCGGGATGGAGGGCGCGCTGCCCAGCGTCGTCGGCGGGATCGTGAGCTGCCCGGTCGTCGCGGTGCCGACGTCCGTCGGTTACGGGAGCGCGCTCGGCGGGTTCACCGCGCTCTTCGCGATGCTGACGAGCTGCGCGAGCGGGGTCGCCGTGGTGAACATCGACAGCGGGTTCGGGGCGGCCATGGTCGCCCACCGCATCCTGCTCGCGCAGGACCCGCGGCGGAGCGCGCCATGAGCCACGGTGATCACGACGACGACCACCCCCACGATTCGGCGCATGGGCACGCGCATCATGGGCACGCGCACGAACATGGGCACGCGCACGAACACGGGCACGCGCACGAGCATGGGCACGCGCACGAACATGGGCACGCGCACGATGGGCACGCGCACGATCATGAGCACGGGCACCGACCTGCGGCGTCGGGGCGGCGTTCCTTGCACTCTCACGACGCCGACGGCGCGGGGACCGCGGTCGCGTCTCCTGACGTCGCGCACGTCCACGGCGCCGTCCCCGAGCGCGGGCACGAGGGCTCGCACGCGCACGACGGCGCGCCGCGCCTTCCGCTCCTGAAGGAGGGCGACGGACGCGGCAAGACGCTCTTCTTCGATGCGTTCAGCGGCGTCGCCGGCGACATGACGATCGCCGCGATGCTCGATCTCGGTGTGCCGCTCCTCGTCATCGAGCGCGCGGTCGCTGCCCTGCCGATCGAGGGGTTCCATCTGCACCGCGGACACGCGCATCGGAGCGCGATCGTCGCCACGACGTTCGACGTGCACCTCGAGTCGCCGCAGCCCCTGCGCGACTTCGCGCAGATCGACGCGATGCTCGTCGCCGCGCCGCTCGATGACGCGACGAAGACGCTCGCGCGGGCGATCTTCCGGACGCTCGGCGAGTCGGAGGCGCTCGTGCACCGCATGCCGATCGAGAAGGTGCACTTCCACGAGGTCGGCGCGGTGGACGCGATCGTCGACATCGTCGGCGCCGCCGCGGCGCTCACGTACCTGGGCGCGGAGGTCGTGTGCTCGCCGCTGCCGATGGGGCGTGGGTTCGTCCGCGCGGATCACGGCGTCCTGCCGCTCCCGCCTCCCGCCGTCGTTCACTGCCTCCGCGGCTGCCCGACGTACGGCGTCGACCTCGACGTCGAGCTCGTGACGCCGACCGGCGCCGCGATCGTCGCGACCGCGGCGAAGCGCTTCGCGCGCTGGCCCACGTTCGCGCCGGAGCGTGTCGGTTTCGGTGCGGGTCAGAAGGAGCTGCCGGACAGGCCGAACCTGCTGCGGCTCGTGCTCGGCGAGAGCGGCGCGGGGCGGCGCTCCGCCCCGGAGAGCGACGGGACGATCGCGGCGGGCGACGCGTCCGCGACCCACGTCGTCGTCGAGGCGAACGTCGACGACATCACCGGAGAGATCGCCGGGCACGCCATCGAGGTGCTCCTCGGGTCGGGCGCGCTCGACGCGTGGGCGTCGCCGATCACGATGAAGAAAGGGCGACCGGGCCTCGTGATCGCGGCCCTCGCCGAGGCCTCGCACGCGGACGCCATCGCGTCGGTGATGCTGCGCGAGACCTCGTCGATCGGCGTGCGGCGAACGCCGGTCTCGCGCATCGAGCGGCCTCGCCGCAGCATCGAGGTGACGACGCCGTACGGGAGCGTGCGCGTGAAGATCAGCGAGGGGCCGTTCGGGCCGCCGCAGATCAAGCCCGAGTACGAGGACTGCGCGGCGCTCGCGCGCGCGGCGGGCGTCCCCTTGCGCGAGGTGATCCGCGCCGCGATCGCGTCGGCGACCGTTCGGTGATCGCGACGGCGACGGCGTGAAGATGCGAGCGGCGCGCGCACGAGGGTCGCGCGCCGCCGCGCGGGATCGGGCGAGGATCAGTCCGGGCGCTCGACCGGGAGCAGCTCGCTCTCCCAGGCGAGGAAGCCACCCTCGAGGAAGCCGATGCTCATGCCCGTCTGCGCGAGCTCGTCGGCCAGCTCCTTCGACTCGGCGCCGGTTCGGCAGTAGAGGACCGGCTCGCCGGCGAGCATGTGCAGCTCCGCGAGGCGATTTCGGATGTCCGCCAGCGGGAAGTTCACGGCGCCAGGGATGTGCGCGCGTCCGTAGGCCGAGGGCTCGCGCGTGTCGACGGCGACCACGTGACCTCCTTGCATCAGCTCGACGAGCTCGGGCGGCTTCACCGCGCCCTCGGCGCGCGGCAAGAACGGCTCGAGCAGCTCGCGCAGCTGCTTCTTCTTCATCACGCCCGCCTTCATGGCGACCGGGCGCCCTTGGTGGAAGACGGCGAAGGCGGGGATGCCCTGGACGCGGAGCGCCTGCGCGATGCGGGGTGACTTGTCGACGTCGATCTTGACGACCTTGGCCTTGCCCTCGAGCTCGGTCGCGACCGCTTCGACCTCGGGCGCCGCGACTTTGCAGGGGTTGCACCAGTCGGCGTAGAAATCGATGAGGACCGGGAGCTCCGACTGGAGAACCTCCTGCTCGAAGTCCTTCTCGGTCACGAACGGGATCGCCATGGCGAACACTTAACCAAAGGCGACTCGCCTTGCCATGGTCTCGTGCGCGGTTCGGCGCCCTTTTTCGGCGCCCTCAGGCCGCGCGGGTGCGGCGTGACGAAGCGGGCGGGGCTGACCCGCCGGCCGACCCGTCGGGTCGATTCGACGCGGTCGCCCCGCTGGGCACGCTCGCGCGCGGCGTCGCGGCGGCCGTCGAGACCAGCAGCGCGCCGGCCTCGCGACGAACGCGCAACCAGGCCACGCCCCAAGCGTCGATCTCCTCGGGTGTCCGCGCCTCCGCCTGCCGGATCGCGAGGACGACGGCTTCGCGCGCGATCTCGCGCGCGCGGCGCGCGCTCTTGTGATCGAGGACGAAGATCACCTTCTCACGCCGGAGGGCCCACCTGTCGAGGAGCTCCGCCAGCTGCATCGGGTCCACATGGGGTGCGTTCGAGGCCATGGGAGATCGCCCAAGCACGCCCCGTTCCACCGCGTCGTTGCGCACGCGCGCCGCGTCGCGTGATCCTCGCCGAGGCGCACCTACGCAAGTCGTGCGGGGGACCGCACCCGGTGCGCGCTCGGCGCGATCACGCGCGCGCCGTAACGAAGCGGCGCACCGCGATCACTCCGCGTCGGTGGCGCGCCCGAACAACCGCGAGCGAAGCCGCACCGTGCGCGCGTCGACCGCGTCTCGGATCGCGTCGCCGAAGAGGTAGCTCGTCCCCACGGTCAGGCCCAAGAGGAGCGCCGGCGCGAGGAGCAACCTCCACTCGCTCGGGTGCCGCGCCGCCTCGGCGAGCGTCTCGCCCCAGGAGGCGGCGCGCGTCGGGCGGCCCATCTCGAGGAACGAGATCGCGGCCTCGAGCAGCACGACCGACGCGACGCCGAACACGCTGCTCGTGATCACCGGGCCGATGGTGTTGGGAAGGAGGTGGTGGAACACGATGCGCGCGCGAGAGTTGCCGAGGGCGCGCGCCGCGAGCACGTAGTCGTCACTGCCGGCGCGGAGCACCTCGGCGCGCACGAGGCGCGCGACCTCGGCCCAACGCACGACCGCGACGCCGATGACGAGGGAGAGCGCCGACGGGGCGCCCTCGATCGCGCGGATCAACGCGACGACGATGATCGCCGGGAACGTGTCGACGGTCTCGACCAACCGCTC
>CAYYKK010000175.1:0-14729 GCA_964467935.1 uncultured Polyangiaceae bacterium | reverse complement strand
ACGCGGCGCCCGTCGCCGACCGCGGGGCGCCGGCGGCTGGGGGTCGCCGAGCGCCTCGGCGACGTCCCCGCGGCGCGCCTCGCCAAGGTCGCGCTGTCGCTGCACCCCGACGCCGAGGCGCCGCCGAAGCCGAGCCCCGCGCAGCGCCTCGACCTCGTCGATCACCTGCTCGACGCGAAGGACTTCGCGGGCGCGGAGCGCGCGGGTCGGGCGGCGAAGCTGAGCCCCGCCGAGGTGGCGGTCCGCGCCGCGGCGATGGGGCGCGCGGAGGTGGCGCGTCGTGAGGCCGCGCGGATCCTCGGCGCCGAGCCATCGAGCGGAGACGCGCTGATCGCGGCCCTCGCCGCGTCCGATCTCGAGCGAGATCCGACGGCCCTCTCGGCGCTGTGCGATCGCGCCCGGAGCGCGCGCCTCGAGACGCCGTCGCCCCTCGCTGCGCAGCTGCTCGTCGAGGTCCTCGCTCGTCGGGTCGGCCCCGAGGTGGACCTCGCCGCGCCGGTGCCCGATCCGAGCGATCCGCTCGCGGTCGCGATCGCGGCCCGGATCGACCGGCTCCGCCCCTCGGCACGTCGCGCTTCCACGCCTCGCCCCTCCGCGCCTGGCCCGTCCGCGCCTCGCCCCTCCACACCGGGCGACGCCGCGCCATCGCGCTAGCGCAAGCTCAGCCCCGCTGGGGGAACTCGAGAGGCCCGAACACGTACGCGTCTCGCCCGCAGAGCTCCCACTGCGCGTCGAGGATGCGCGGCGCCTCCGCCGGCGTGTCCGGCCCTGCCCAGTCGACCGCCCCCGGGCGGCCGCGGGGCCCCAGGAGCACCGGCGCCACGAACGCGTGCATCTCGTGCGCGAACCGCGTCGCGAGCAGGCTGCCTGCGAGCTCGGCTCCGCCCTCCACGAGGAGCGAGACGATGCCGAGGCTCGCGAGCTGCCGGAGCGCGCTCTCCATGTCGACGCGCCCCTCGCCCGAGGACGCGATGCGGTAGACGTCGCAGCCTGCGTCGACGAGCGCTTGCTCGGCGTCGGCCGGAGCGTCGAAGGTCGTCAGGATGATCGTCGCGGCGTCCTTGGAGGTCGAGACGAGGCGACTGTGGAGCGACAGGCGAAGGCGCGAGTCGAACACCACGCGCCGGCTGAGCTTTCCTTCGGGGAGGCTCAGATCGCGCACGGTGAGCAGCGGATCGTCCGCGATCGCCGTCCCCACGCCGATCGCCACCGCGTCCGCCTTCGCACGGAGCTCCTGCACCTTGATGCGCGCCTCGGGCCCGGTCACCCACTTCGACGCGCCCGTGCGCGTCGCGATGCGACCGTCGAGCGAGAGCGCGAGCTTCAACGAGACGTGCGGCACGCCGGTCGTGATGAACGTCCTCCACGGCAGGATGAGCGCGCGCGCCTCCTCACGACAGACTCCGACGCTGACGTCGATCCCGTCACGACGCAGCCGATCGGCGCCGCCTCCGTCGACGTTGGGGTTGGGATCGAGGCAGCCGACGACGACCCGCGCGACCCCCGAGCGCAGGATCGCCTCGGTGCAAGGGGGCGTGCGCCCGCTGTGGTTGCACGGCTCGAGCGAGACGTAGAGCGTCGCGCCGCGCGCGTCGTCGCCTGCGAGCGAGAGCGCGACGTCCTCCGCGTGCGGCCCTCCGGCGCGCTCGTGGTGACCCACGGCGGCGATCTGCCCGTCCGGTCGCACGACGAGCGCACCCACGGGCGGGTTCGGCGACGGCGTCGCGCGCCGCGCCTCCTCCAGCGCGCGCCGCATGAAGCCCATGTCTCGTTCGAGTTCTTGCTCGGAGCTCATCGTCGTCCGTCGAGTGGGGTCCGTAGCCTCACGGGCTTCGGATCGCAAACCATTGCGTGCTCTCTCGACTCACGCTCCGCCGCCGGGTCGTCCGCGGGGGCTCTCCACGTGCTCGTCGTCGTCGTGGCGCAGCCGGCCGAGCTCCGCGGCGAACTCGCTGATGTCACGGAACGATCGGTACACGCTCGCGAACCTCACGTACGCGACGTCGTCCATCTCGCGCAGGCGTGCCATGACGCGCTCGCCGAGCATCGCCGAGGGGATCTCGCGGGCGTCGGCGTCCTGGATCTCCCGCTCGATCGCGTCGGCCACGCCCTCGATCTGATCGGCGGACACGGGCCGCTTGATGCAAGCGATCGACAGCGCTTGGACGATCTTCTTCCTATCGAACGACTCGCGCCGTCCGTCCTTCTTCACGACCGTCGGCAGCACGTACTCGACGCGCTCGTAGGTGGTGAAGCGGCGCTCGCACCGCTCGCACTCGCGCCTCCTGCGGATGGTGTCGCCGGAGGCGCCGGCGCGCGAGTCGATCACGCGATCTTCAGGGTGCCCACAAAATGGGCACTTCACGAACGCCGCTCCGGGCTCGAGAGGACGAGCGTCGCGTTGGTCCCGCCGAACCCGAAGGAGTTGCTCATCACGTGCGTGAGCGCGCGCTCGCGGGCCGCGTTGGGCACGCAGTCGAGCGGGCAGGCCGGGTCCTGCTGATCGAGGTTCATCGTCGGCGGCACGCGGCGGTGGTGGATCGCGAGCGCCGAGATCGCCGCCTCGACGGCGCCTGCGCCCCCGAGGAGGTGGCCCATGACGCTCTTCGTCGAGCTCACCCAGAGGCGCTTCTGCGCGTCGGTCGAGAGGGCGTGCTCACCGAAGACCGCGACCATGGCCTTCGCCTCCTCGATGTCGCCGTGAGGGGTCGAGGTGCCGTGCGCGTTCACGTAGTCGATCGCCGAGGGGTGGAGGCGCGCGTCCTTCAGCGCCATGCGCATGGCGCGCTGCGCGCCCTCGCCCTCGGGGCTGGGCTTCGTCAGGTGGTAGGCGTCGCACGACGCGCCGTAGCCGGAGATCTCGGCGTAGATCTTCGCGCCGCGCGCCTTCGCGTGCGTGTACGACTCGAGCAGGAGCGCGCCCGCGCCCTCCGAGCAGACGAACCCGTCACGACCGACGTCCCACGGCCGGCTCGCGCGCTCGGGCTCCGCGTTGCGACGCGACAGCGCGAACATCGCCGAGAAGCCGCCGATGCCGAGCCCCGTGATCGTCGCCTCGGCGCCGCCCGCGAGCATCATGCGGGTGCGGCCGTGTCGGATCCACTCGGCCGCTTCGCCCACCGCGTGCGCGCTCGAGGCGCAGGCGCTCGTGTTCGCGTAGCTCGGCCCGCGGAGGTTCATCGCCATCGCGACCTGTCCGCCGGCGAGGTTCGCGATCACCTGCGGGATGAAGTACGGGCTGATGCGGCTCGGCCCCTTCTCGTGCAGGAGCACCGAGCAGTTGTAGAGACCCTCGAGCCCGCCGAGGCCGACACCGAAGAACGTGCCGCACTCGTCGCGATCCTCCTCCGTGAGCTCGATCGCGGCGTCCTTCATGCAGAGGTCGGCCGCGGCGATCGCGAGCATCGAGAAGCGGCACATCTCCTTGTGCTTCTTCTTCGGGATGAAGGCCGCGGGGTCGAAGCCCTTCACCTCGCCCGCGAACGTCGTGGGGTAGCCGCTCGCGTCGAAGAGGGTGATGGGGCCGATGCCGCTCTTGCCCTCGAGCACGCCGCGCCACGTGGCCTCGGTGCCGATACCCACGGGCGTCACGAGCCCGATCCCGGTCACAACGACTCGTTCCATGGTCTTGCTCCTAGTGCCACGCGGTCGCGGTCGCAACACGGTGCTGTCGATGCGCGGCCGCGCGCTCGCGCGAGCGGAGCAGCGCGTCACGCGTGGCTCGGATCGCGGCGCGCCGGGCGCCCGACGAAGCGGATGAACGCAGCGGATGAGCGCAGCGGACGCACGCAGCGGATGAACGAAGAACGCCCCAGTCACCTCTCGGGTGGCTGGGGCGTCATCGCGAGCTCGGCGCTTGCGGGCCGTCTCGCCGAGCCGATCGAGGAGCGCCGAAGGCGCTCCCGTCACTTCTTCGCGTGCGTCTCGATGTAGTTGATCGCGTCCTGAACCGTACGGATCTTCTCCGTGTCCTCGTCCGGGATGTCGATCTCGAAGGCCTCCTCGAAGGCGAGCACGAGCTCGACGAGACCCAGCGAATCCGCGCCGAGGTCGTCGATGAACGTCGACTCGGGCTTGATGTCGTTCTCTTCGACATCGAGCTGCTCTTTGATGATCCGCTTCACCTCGGCCGTGATGTCCCGACCTTCCGCCATGGCTTCCTCCGAATGACTCTTGTGATCGAACTGCGTGAGACTGATGGGGTCGGTGGCCGACTCGGACCTCGTCGCCCCCGATTCCGGTGCCGCCTAGTACCCTAGTTTCGCGTTCAGCGGCACTCCTTTTTCGTGTCGGTTCGGTGAGTCTTTCACCGGACGGGCGACCGACGATCCAGCGGGCGCGCGCGTCACATGTACATGCCGCCGTTCACGCGCAGCGTCTCGCCCGTGATGTACGAGGCTTCGTCCGAGCAAAGGAACGCGACGCTCGCGGCGATCTCGTCGCTTCGTCCCGTGCGCCCGAGCGGGATGCTCTTCAGCATCTCGGTCTTCATCTGCTCCGTGATGACGGTGGTCATGTCGGTGTCGATGAAGCCCGGCGCGACGGCGTTCACCGTGATGTTGCGCGAGGCGTACTCGCGCGCGAGCGTCTTCGTGAGGCCGAGGATCGCCGCCTTCGAGGCCGAGTACGCGGCCTGGCCGCCGTTGCCCATCTCGCCGACGATGCTCGAGAGGAACACGATTCGTCCGTGCTTCGCGCGCATCATGACCTTGATCGCGGCGCGCGCACAGGCGAGCGACCCCTTCACGTTCACGCTGAAGATCTTGTCGAGGTCCTCCTCCTTGACCCGGAGGAGCAGCCCGTCGATGGCGATGCCCGCGTTCGCGACGAGGATGTCGAGGCGCCCGTGGCGCTTTGCGATCTCGGCGATCGCGTCCTCCGAAGCCTTCATGTCGCCGACGTCGAACTGCGCCGCCTCGGCCTTGCCGCCGCGCTCGACGATCGTCGCCACGGTCTTGTGCGCCTCGGCCTCGCCGCGCACGTAGTTGACGACGACGAAGGCCCCCTGCTTCGCGAGCGCCTCGGCCGTCGCCCGGCCGATGCCGCGCGATCCACCGGTCACGATCGCGACTTTTTCGTCCAGTCGAAACATGCTGTTGTCCTTGTCCTCCGTCGCGCCGATCAGGCCGACTTCGAGAGCTCGTCCGAGAGCGAGGCGATCGACGCCGGGTCGAACACGTTGATGACGCGGATGCGCTTGTCGATGCGCTTCACGAGCCCGGCGAGCACCTTGCCCGGCCCGATCTCGAGGGCGACGGTGACGCCCATGGCGGCAGCGCGCTCGATCGACCGGACCCACTCGACGGGCGCGTCGACCTGCCGCACGCAGAGCTCGCGCACCCGCGCCGGATCGGTGTTGGCCTCGGCGTCCACGTTCGCGATGACGGGGAACGCGAGCGGCGAGACGCGCACCGTCTCGAACGCCGCGGCGAGCCGCTCGGCCGCGGGCTTCATGAGCGCGCAGTGGAAGGGCGCGCTCACCTTGAGCGGGATCGCCTTGCCGCCGCGCTCCTGGACGAGCTTCGACGCGAGCGCCACGGCCTCTTGCGCGCCGGCGATGACGATCTGCCCGGGGGCGTTGAAGTTCGCGGGCGAGACGAGCCCGGCGGAGGCCGCGTCGCTGCACACCGCGCGGATCGCGTCGGGGTCGAGGCCGAGCACGGCCGCCATGCTGCCCTGCCCGGGCGGCACCGCCTCCTGCATCGCTTGGCCGCGCGCCCTGACGAGCCGCACGGCGTCCTCGAGCGCGAGGGCGCCCGCCGCGACGAGCGCGCTGTACTCGCCGAGCGAGTGGCCGAGCGCGACGACGGGCGCCGGCAAACCGGGAGCCGCTTCGCGCATCGCCGCGACGATCGCCGCGCTCGTCGCCACGAGCGCCGGCTGCGTGTTCTCCGTCAGCGTGAGCGTCTCGAGTGGCCCCTCGAAGCAGAGCTTCGAGAGCGCCGGGGCGGAGGCGCCGAGGGCGGCGTCCGCGCGGCCGTAGACGGCGCGCGCCGCGGCCGAAGCCTCGTGCACCGCCTTGCCCATTCCGACCTCCTGGGAGCCCTGCCCAGGGAACAACCACGCGATCTTCACTCGTCGCTCCTCGTGCTCGCCGCGGCGCCCCCGCGATGCGGCGAGAGCGGGCGGACGCTAGGCGAACTCTCCTCGCGTCACCAGTGGGAAAGCGCGGCTCGGCGCGGACGCGCGGCGCGACGTACGCGCGCGCGACGCGTCACAGCTCCACGAGCGCGCCGCCCCACGCGACGCCGGCGCCGAGCGCCGAGAGCAGCACCTTGTCGCCGCGCCCCACGCGCCCCGTCCTCAGCGCCTCGTCGAGGGCGATCGGGATCGACGCGCTCGACGTGTTGCCGTAGCGCTCGAGCGTCAGCACGAACCTCTCGATGGGCACGTCGAGGCGCTCGGCGACCGCCTCGATGATGCGCCGGTTGGCCTGATGCGGAATGAACGCCGCGACCTCGGACGGCTCGGTTCCGGCGGCCGCGAGCGCCTCGCGGGAGACCTCGGTCATGCGCTCGATGGCCGCCCGGAAGATCTCCTGTCCGATCATCTGGACCTTGTTGCGCGGCTCGACGTCGTCGCCGCGCGAGAGCGGCTCGCGCGAGCCGCCGGCCGGGATCACGAGCGCGTCGGCGAGCGCGCCGTCGGCGTGGATCCGGGCGCTGAGGACGCCCCCGCGATCGCCGGGTGAGAGCACCACGGCGCCGGCGCCGTCGCCGAAGAGCACGGCGGTGGTGCGGTCGGTCCAGTCGACGACGCGGCTCAAGAGCTCGACGCCGACGACGATCGCGTGCTCGACCGCGCCCGAGCGGACGAACTGGTCGGCGACGGTCACGCCGTAGAGGAACCCTGCGCACGCGGCCGAGAGGTCGAACGCCGGGATCGTTCCGAGACCGAGCTTCTTTTGCACACGAACTGCGCAAGACGGCATCGGCGTGTCGGGCGTCACCGTCGCGACGACCAACAGGCCGACGTCCCGCGGCGCGAGCCCGGCGCTCTCGAGCGCCTTCGCCGCGGCGTGGGCCGCGAGGTCGCTCGTCAGCTCGTCCTCGGACGCGATGCGCCGCGCGCCGATGCCGGTGCGCTCTCGAATCCAAGCGTCGGACGTTTCGAGGAACGTCGACAGGTCGGCGTTCGTGACCACGCGCCGGGGCAGGTAGCTCCCGGTGCCTGCGATCACGCTCCGACGCGACGTCCCTCGGTCCGCGACGCCACGGCCGGCCGACTCGGAACGAGCCGGCCCGTCCAGCGATCCGCCCAGCGGCTCACGCAGCGGCTCACCCAGCGGATCCTTCAGCGGCTTTCCCAACGAGAGGCCCTCCTACGCCGGGGGCTTTCCGCCGGGGCTCGGCGGGCCTCAGCCCGGGGTCTTCGTCGCGACGGCCTTGCGGCCGTTGTAGAACCCGCACGCCGGGCACGCGCGGTGGGGCCGCGTCGCCTCGCCGCAGTTGGGGCAAGCGACGAGCTGCACCGGGGTCACCTTGTCGTGGTTCGCGCGGCGCATGTCGCGCTTCGGGGGGGTGGTTTTTCGCTTGGGGACGGCCACGGTGGTTCTCCTGGTTCTTCTTCTACGAGGCTCGCCGGGATGTCGCCATCCGGCGTGCCGTTCAGCTCTTCTTCGGTCTCAGCGCTTCGCCGACTTGCCGGCTTTTCCGCCGGCCGACGACTTCTTGTTCTTCTTCGAGGGGCTCTTTCGAGCCGGAGCGCTGTGGGTCGAGGCGATCTTCGCCTCGCCCCGGGCCTTCATGGCGCCGACGTCGGCCGGGCCGACCCGCTCGCCGTCACCCTCGCGCGCGTCACCTGGGTGTTTGGTGGGGGTTTCGTCGATCTCGGGCCCCTTGGGCAGCCCGCCCGAGAGGTGCTTGAGCGCCTCGAACGGGTTGGCTCGGACCGGCGCCGCCGCGGAGGCGACGCCGCTCCCGCCGAAGGCATCTCGCCTCGGGACGGGAAGGCGGGGGGAAATACCCGTGCAGGTCTCCGAGCACAAGGGAAAGTTCGGCAGCTCGAGGAGGATGGCTTCGCGAACGAAGTCGTCGAGGACGATGGTCTCGCCGTCGTACTCGTCGTGCTCGGCCTCCTCCGACGAGAACTCGTACTCGGCCACGCGGGCGCCCTTGCCTTTGTCGCTCTTCGTCGGGTGAGGCGCGTCACGCCGCGGCCGTTGCGGGCCGGCCTTCGCCGCCTCTGCCGACGCGCCCTTGCCGCTCGCGCCCGAGGTCTTGCTGGTCGAGGCCTTGCTGGTCGCGGCCTTGTCGTGCAGCGTCTTGGCGGCCTTGGCCTGAGCCGCCTTGCTGAGCGCAGGGTTGGGCTTCAGCAGCAGCGCGAGCTCCCCGCGCACTTCGACGGGCGTCAACTTGAGGCATCGGGCGCAGGGCACGGAGACGGTCGCGGTGACCGTGCCGCGCACCACGATGTCGGCGCGGCCCGTCCGCGAGAGCCGCGCCTTCACGTGCCCGTCGACCTCCGCTTGCGCCTCGGCGTCCTCGGCCTGCGAGGTGATCCACGCCGCGGGCAGCACGGCGTCGACCGCAAGGCCTACGGCTTCCACGTCGCTCGCGGTGATCTCGATGAGGTGACGCACGGGTCGGCTCCTGCTCCGGGCGGGGCGCGCGCGGAGGGGTCGAGGCGTTTAGCGCTCTCTCGCGATCCCGGCAAGCTCCGTGTTCGACCTTCGGCGCAGGTCGGAGTAGCTTCGCGCCGATGCCCGAGCGCGAGGAGCGAGCTGAGGACCCGAGCGCGGCCGGCCCGAGCGCCCCGCGACCGAGCTCGAGGCCCTTCACGGGGCCCTTCGCCGTCTCGCTCGCGATCTACGCGCTCGTCGAGGTCGTCCTCATCGCCCTCACCCCAGCGGCGCGTCTGCACGGGCACACGCCGTTCAACCACTTCGCCCTCCTCGCCGAGACGTGGTTGCACGGGCATCTCGATCTACCGAACGGCCCGCCGGAATACACCGGGTTCAACGACTTCGCCGTCTACGGCGAGAAGATCTTCGTCAGCTTCCCGCCGCTGCCCGCGCTCTTGATCCTCCCGCTGGTCGCCCTCTGCGGGTCCGCGGAGGCGACGCCGGACGGGCTCTTCTTCGTCGTGCTCGCGGGCCTCGCTCCCGCGATCCTCCACCTCGCTCTCGACGCGCTCTCCGCGTCCGGGCGATCGCGCCGCACGGCGCGCGAGAACGCGCTGCTCGCGATCCTCTTCGCGTTCGGGACGGTCTACTTCTTCACCTCGACGCAAGGCACCGTGTGGTTCGCTGCGCACGTCGTCGGCGCGGCGTGTGCGGCGGGCTATCTCTACGCCTCGATCGGCGCCGAGCGGCCGGCGCTCGCCGGGCTCTGCCTCGGGCTCGGCTTCGCGACGCGGACCCCCCTCGCCTTCGCGTTCCCGCTCTTCGCGTTCGAGCTCTGGCGCGCCGCGCGCCTCGCGGAGGACGGCTCGACGCGCGTCCTCGGCCTCTCGTCGCGCGTGCTCACGGCGAAGGCGCCGCGCTTCGTCGCGCCGCTCGTCGTCGTGCTCGGCGTCCTCGCGTGGCACAACCGCGCCCGGTTCGGTGACGTGACCGAGTTCGGGCACAAATACCTCGCGATCGTGTGGAAGGCGCGGATCGAGCGCTGGGGCCTCTTCTCCTTCCATTACCTCGGTCGAAACCTCGCCATCGCCCTCGCGAGCATGCCGTGGCTCGGGCAGAAGGCGGCGCCCTTCGTCGTGAACGCGCACGGCCTCGCGCTCACGGTCACCTCGCCGTTCTTCGCGTGGGCGCTCTGGCCTCGCGCGGAACGCGAGGCCGGAGCGCGCGCGACGCACGCCGCCCTCGCGCTCACGGCCCTCGCCGTCGCGGCCCCGAGCCTCCTCTACCAGAACTCGGGCTGGATCCAGTTCGGCTACCGCTTCTCGAACGACTTCGCGCCGTTCCTCGTCGCGATGATCGCCGTCGGAGGGCGGCGCTTCGGCCCGACCTTCGCCGTGCTCGCGGCGTTCGCGGTCGCCGTGAACGCGTTCGGCGCGGCCACGTTCCAGCGCGCGGGCTTCGAGCGCTACTACCACGTCGACGGCACGCAGCGCGTGATCTTCGAGCCCGATTGACTCGTTGGGCTCGGTTCGCTACTCGCCCTGCCATGAGCGACGTGCTCCTCGACCCGACCGCCATCGGCCTCTCGCTGAGGCGGATCGCCGCGGAGATCGTCGAGCGGGGCCGCGCCGGCGCGCAGCGCGCGAGGAAGGGCCGCACCGAAGATGCGCTCCCGGTGCTCGTCGCCATTCGACGCGGTGGTGATCCGTTCGCGAAGCGACTCGCCGCGATCCTCGCCGAGACCACGGGACGGAGCCCGGCGGTCGGCGCGGTCGACATCACCCTCTACCGCGACGACGCGGCGACGGCGTTACCGAACCCGCGCATCGGTCCGAGCCGGATCCCCGTGTCGATCGACGGCCGCTGGGTCGTGCTCGTCGACGACGTCATCTCGACGGGCAGGACGATCCGCGCGGCGCTCGACGCGCTGCTCGACTTCGGTCGCCCGAGCCGCATCGAGCTCGTCGCCCTCGTCGACCGCGGTGGTCGCGAGCTGCCCATCGAGCCGACCTATTGCGGCCTCCGCGCGAAGGTGGAGCCGGAGGATCGGGTCGAGGTGATGGTGAAGAAGACCGGGCCGGCCGAAGGAGACGAGGAGCCGTGGGCCATCGTGGTGCCGCCGAGCCCCCCGTCGAACGCCGGCACGAATCCCCCGGCGCCCGCGGCCGGCAAGCGAGGTGACGCGTGACCGACCGAGACGCACCCGAGCCGCCGCTCTCCGAGAGGCCCGCGCCGTTCCGTCATCTCTCGCTGCTCTCCGCGGCGGATCTGTCGGTCGACGACGTGACGGCGATCCTCGACGCCGCCGAGTCGTTCTTCGAGGTCTCTCTCCGCAGCGTCCGCAAGGTCCCCACGCTGCGCGGCAAGACGTTGCTCAACGTCTTCTTCGAGGCGTCGACGCGCACGCGCACCTCGTTCGAGATCGCCGGCAAGCGACTCAGCATGGACACGGTGAACCTCGCGGGCTCCTCGTCGAGCACCACGAAGGGCGAGACGCTGCTCGACACGATCAAGACCCTCGAGGCGATGCGCCCCGACGTGGTCGTCATCCGCCACGCCGCCTCCGGGGCTGCCGACTACGTCGCCAAGAGGAGCGGCGTCTCGGTCGTCAACGCGGGCGACGGCACCCACGAGCACCCGACGCAGGCGCTGCTCGACGCGTTCACGATGCGTCGCCGCAAGAAGGATCTCCGCGGCAAGAAGATCGTCATCTGCGGCGACATCCTTCACAGCCGCGTCGCGCGCTCGAACGCGTACCTCCTCACGATGATGGGCGCCGACGTCCACCTCGCCGGCCCTCGCACGCTCCTGCCCGTCGAGCCTGCGTCGCTCGCGGCGCCCGGCACGACCCTCACCGCGCACGACCGCGTCGAGCCCGCGCTGGAGGGCGCCGACGTCGTGATGGTGCTGCGCATCCAGCGCGAGCGGCTGCAGGGCGTGTTCCTCCCGACGACGCGTGAGTACGCCCGCACCTTCGGGTTGAACGAGCGTCGCCTCGCGCTCGCCAAGCCGGACGCCATCGTCATGCACCCCGGTCCGATGAACCGCGGCGTCGAAATCTCACCCGAGGTCGCCGACGGCCCGGCGAGCGTCATCCTCGATCAGGTCGAGGCCGGCGTCGCCGTGCGCATGGCCGTCCTCTGGCTCGTCACCAACGACACGCTCGGTCGCGCGTGACGCGCTCGGACGCGCAGCGATCCCGCGCGCGTCCGAGCCCCCGCTACTCGAAGTCGATCGGCAGCACGTCGACGCCCGCGAGATCCGGGATCGCCTTCTCCAGATCCTTGCCGATCTCCGAGTAGGTCCCGACGACGCCCACGACGAGGTCTTCCTCGGGGATCCGCTTCTTCAGGGCGGCGTTCACGCCTTCGACGGTGACCGCGTCGATGCGCTCGAGGTAGCGCCGGTGGTAGCCCTCGGGCAGATCGTAGAGCACCTCCTCGAGCGGCTGGTGCACGCGCTTGCGCGCCGTGTCCACCTCGAACGCGTGCGAGCGACGGAGGTAGTTCTTCACGAACGTCACGTCCTTCTCCTCGAGCCCGTCGGCGCGGAGGTTCTTCAAGAGCTCGAGCTCGAGCGCGAGGCAGGCCGCGGCGTCCGTGGCCGCCGGCGCGGTCCACATCGTGAAGGCCTCGCGCCGCCGATCGAGGCCGAGCCGAGAGCTCGCGCCGTACGACCAGCCCCGCTTGGCGCGGACCTCCTCCATCAGCTTCGACGTGAACGTCCCGCCGAACGCCGTGTTGCCGACGACGAGATCGTGGTGGTCGGGGTCGTGCCCGTGGGTGCCGAGCCCCCCGATCACCATCTGCGTCTGGGTGCGCTCCGGCTTGTCGACGAACACGAGCCGCCTGCCCTTTCGCGCGGTCGGCTCGGGGACCGGATCCTGGATCGCCGATCCCTCGGGCAGCTTCGCGAGCACACGATTCGCCAGCGCCTCGGCCTCCCCGCGATCGACGTCGCCGCTCACCGCGACGAACGCGTTCGCGCGGCAGTAGTGTCTTCGATAGTGCGCCTCGACGTCGCCCTTCGCGAGGCTCCCGAGCGAGCCGATGGATCCCGCGACGCGCCTTCCGTAGGGGTGATCCGCGAAGAGCGTGCGACGAAACGCGCGGCTCGCGAGCGCTCTGTCGCTGTCGCGCGCCTCGACGATCTCGGCCTGCGCTTCGCGCACGAGACGCGCGAGCTCCGCCTCGTCGAACGAAGGGGCGCCGACGAGGTTCGCGACGAGATCGGCGAACGGCTCGAGGCTCCGCCTGATCACCTCGAAGTGCACGCTCGTCGAGCTGAGGCTCGCGTCGGCCGCGAACTCCCCACCGAGGCGGTCGATGGTGTCCTCCACGTCGTCGGCCGAGAGCCCCGCCGCGCCCCGGCGCAGCATGCGCGCCGTGCACCGCGAGAGCCCCTCCTTGCCGATCGGATCGTGGGTCGACCCGGAACGAAACGCCACGACGACGCTCACGAACGGCAGCGCGCGGCTCGACTCGACGAAGAGCTTCACTCCGCAGCCTCCTCTTCTTCCTCACCCTCGGCCTCGCCGTTCGGCCTCACCTCGACGAGCGTGCGGCTCGTGGGCACGAGGTAGCGGCGCGCGACGCGGAGGACGTCGCCCTTCTGCACGCGCCGGTACTGCTCGAGCTTGGTGAAGAGCGCCCCGGGGTCGCCGAGCACGCTGTCGTAGAAGCCGATGGTCTCCGCCTTTCCGCTGACGCTCTCGAGGCCTTGCACGGTCGAGAGCTCGAGGCGCGCCTTCGCCTTCTCGAGCTCGATGTCGCTCACCGGCTCGGTCCGGATCCGCTCCGCTTCGACGTCGAACGCGGCGAGCAGCTCGGCGCCCGTGTGCTCGTCGCGCGCGGTGAGCCAGATGTCGTAGAGGCCTGGGTCGCGGAACGTGCCCACCCACCCGCGCACGTCGGTCGCGATCTCCTGCCGCTGGATGAGCGCGCGGTGCACGCGCGACGCACGCCCGCCGAAGAGGATCTCGTTCAGCACCACGAGCGGCGCATGATCGAAATCGCCGAGCGCCGGCGCCTTGTAGCCGATCGCGATCTTGTGGGTCGCCGTCGGCTTGTCGACCACCAGGCGCCGCTCCTCGGTCTGCGGTGGCTCGGGGTGCACGTCCTCGACCGGGATGCGGCTCGGCGGGATCGCGGCGTAGTGATCGAGGACGAGCGCGAGCATCTCCTTCGCGTCCACGTCCCCGACCGCGACGAGCGTCGCGTTGTTCGGCGCGTAGTAGGTCTTGTAGAACGCGACGCAGTCCTCCGGCGTGAAGCTCTGGATGTCCTGCATCCAGCCGATCGTCGGGATGCCGTACGCGTGCTCGTGGAACGCCTCCTTGTAGAGCAGCTCGCTCACGGCGCCGTCGATGTCGTCGTCGACGCGCTGCCTGCGCTCGTTCGCGACGACCTCCTTCTCGCTCGCCACCTGCGGCTCGCGCAACACGAGCTTCGCGAGGCGCTCCGCCTCGAGCTTGAGCGCGAGGCCGAGCGCCTCCTTCGGGAGGTTCTGGTGGTAGTACGTCCAGTCGAGGAACGTGGCGGCGTTGGTCTCCGCGCCCGCCTCCTCGAGCTGTCGATCGAACGCGCCGTGCGCGCTCACCTCGGTCTCGCCGAACATGAGGTGCTCGAAGAGGTGGCAGATGCCCGTCTTGCCCTCCTTCTCGAAGCGCGAGCCGACGTGCACCCACGTCTGCAGGCTGATGACGGGCGCGGCCGGATCGATCTGTAGGAGCACCGACAGGCCGTTGTCGAGGCGCACGCGCTCGATGCTCATTCCGGGGCCGAAGGGCGTCGATCCCACGTAGTGGATCCGTTGCCCCTCCGGTCGCTCCGCGCTCAAGGCTCGGCAGACGTCTTCCAGGCTCACTTCGCGTTCCTCCTCTTCGAGCGGACGAGGGCCGCGCCGAGCGCGGTCCCGAAAAGCCACAGCGAGCGCGTCGAGATCCCCTCGGCGTCCCCCGCGATCGAGCACCCACAGCCCCCGCGCACCTCGTCGTCGAGGCCGCCGGTCACGCCCTTCGCGTAGTCGATCCAGACGTGGCTCGTCACCGTCGTCGGGTGGCCGGCGCGCAGCACCTCCACGCGATACCGATCCTGCCCCCGATCGGGCGCGGACACCTCGAGCGCGAGCTCCATCGTGTCGCCGGCGATCTCGATCGGATCGAGGG
>CAYYKK010000174.1:0-14744 GCA_964467935.1 uncultured Polyangiaceae bacterium | reverse complement strand
GCCGTCGGACTACCTCGCCGCGACGCGCGCGAAGGTCGGCCCGATCGCCCGAGACAAGGGCGCCTGAGCCGGCCCGCCGCGCCTCGCGTGATTGCGGCGTGTGGGAGCCCTCGGTAGAGTCCTCGTCTCGATGCGATCCCCCCGACGCCGATCGATCTCCTCCGCGTTCGCCGTCCTCGCGTGGCTCGCAGCCGGCGCGCTCGCGACGGGGCTCGGCGCGACCGGTTGCATCGACGTCGCCAAGCCACCCAACGACGGCCTCAACCCGCGCGACGTGGCCACCCCGGACGGCTCTCGGCTCGAGCAGGCCTGCACCCCGAGCGGCGTCGAGCAGTGCTTCGACGCGATCGACAACAACTGCAACGGCGTCATCGACGAGGGCTGCGGCGTCCACTCCGGCATCCTCCAGTTCACCATCGCGTGGGACGCGCCGGACGCGGACGTCGATCTGAACGTCACCGACGCCGGCGGAGAGGCCGCGCAGGCAGGCGAGCCGACGCTCGGCGGGCTCCTCAAGGATCGCGACTGCCCGAAGGCGAGCGGCGAGTGCATGGGGCAGAACGTCGAGAACGTCTACCTCGTGGAGGCCGAGCCCCAGCGAGGCCGGTACCGCGTCGTCGTGCGCCTCGAGAAGCTCGGCACCGCGACGCCCCCGGTCAACGTCCACCTCGGCGTCCGGATCGGGCAGCGGTCGTACGCCTTCCACTTCGACCTCTCCCCCGGCGAGAAGACGGCCGAGCGGGCCTTCGAGTTCACGCTCTGACGGGCTCGGGCCCCCTGCCTCCGCGACGGCACGTTGACGTTGCCGCGCCATCCCCCTAAGAACGCCGGTGGTTTGCGCGGTGGACGCGCTCGGAGCGGGAGAGACGACAGCGATGGGTCCGATTTGGATGGCGGTGGTGATCGTGGGTCTCTCGACGGCGTTCGCCGTCAGCGCGAGCCGGCGCCTGATGCTGCTGCTCAGCGGCCGCGCCGAGATCCGTTGGGACCACGTCGGCGAGCGCCTGCTCGGTGTGTGGCAGTACGCGTTCGCCCAGAAGAAGATGGGTTACTACCCGTCCGCCGGCCTCGCGCACAAGGTCATCTTCGTCGGCTTCATGGTGCTCTTGCTCCGCACCCTCATGCTCTGGGGCCGCGGGTTCTACGCGCCCTTCAACCTCTTCGTCCTCGGGCACGAGCCCCTCTTCGGCGTCCTGCCCCTCGGGCAGCTCTACGAGCTCGTGAAGGACCTCGTCGCGACGCTCGTCGTCGCCGGCTCGCTCGCGTTCGTCTACCTCCGCGTCGTCAAGCGCGAGGCCCGCATGACCCTCTCGGGCGAAGGCCTGCTCATCCTCGGCATCATCGTCACGATGATGGTGGCCGACATGGTGTACGACGGCGCGACCTTCGCCCTCGCGAGCAAGCTCGTCGGCTCGGCGCGATGCGGTGGCGCGGACGTCGACACGTGCGAGGCGCTGCGCACCGTCGTGGCGCCCCTGCCGGCCGCCGAGATCGGCGCGCCGCTCACGTTCCATTGGTACGCGCCCGTGGGCAGCGTGTTCGCGTTCCTGCTCTCCGGCTTCTCGCCGAGGAACCTGCTCCTCTTCGCGCACGCCGGGTTCTGGACGCACTCGACGCTCGTCCTCGTCTTCGCGAACATCCTGCCCCACTCGAAGCACTTTCACATCATCACCGCCATCCCGAACGTCTTCACCCGCAACATCGCGCCGCCCGGCCGTCTGCCGCTGGTCGCGAAGTCGTCCGAGGAGCTCGGCGGCATGGTCGAGAAGGCGTTCGAGAACGCCCCCGACGCCGTGCCCGTGGGCAAGGCGAAGATCGAGGACTTCTCGTGGAAGGCCATCCTCGACTTCTACACGTGCACCGAGTGCGGCCGTTGCTCCGACAACTGCCCCGCCCACAAGACCGGCAAGATCCTCAGCCCGAAGATGCTCACGTTGAACCTCCGCGATCACCTCTACGGTCGCGAGGACGAGCGCATCGACGCGTTTCGGGCCGCCCACCAGTCGAACGGCCACGCCCACGGGCCCGAGGGCGAGGCCGCGCCGGACGAAGCCGCCCCCGAGGCGACCGAGGGTGCAGAGGAGCCGAAGACGCCCCCGGCGCTCGTCGGCGACGTCATCCACCCCGACGTCCTCTGGGCCTGCACCACCTGCCGCGCGTGCGAAGAGCAGTGCCCGGTGATGATCAGCTACGTCGACAAGATCGTCGACATGCGCCGCAACCTCGTCCTCATCAAGGGCGAGTTCCCGGCGCAGCTGAACGGCCCGTTCGGCGCGATGGAGACGAACGGCAACCCTTGGAACCTCTCGCGCATGGATCGCGCCGCGTGGACCGAGGGCCTCGACATCAAGACCCTCGCCGAGCACCCCGACGCCGACGTCCTCTATTGGGTCGGCTGCGCCGCGAGCTACGACGATCGGGCGAAGAAGGTCGCGCGCGCGACCGCCAAGCTGCTCGCGCAGGCGGGCGTCGACTTCGCGATCCTCGGCGACGAGGAGACGTGCACCGGCGATCCGGCGCGTCGCGCCGGCAACGAGTACCTCTTCATGATGCTCGCCGAGCAGAACGTCGCGACGCTGAACGGCTACAAGGACAAAGGCGGGATCAAGAAGATCATCACCGCCTGTCCTCACTGCTTCAACACGCTCGCGAACGAGTACCCCGACTTCGGCGCGAAGTTCGAGGTGCTCCACCACACCGACTTCCTCCTCGGGCTCGTCGCCGAGAAGAAGCTCACGCCGAGCGCGCCGGTGAAGGGCCGCGTCGTCTACCACGACAGCTGCTACCTCGGCCGCTACAACGGCGTCTACGAGGCGCCCCGCGAGGTCTTGAAGCGCATCCCCGGTCTCGAGCTCGTCGAAGCCGAGGGGTGGAACCGCAACAAGGGCCTCTGCTGCGGCGCGGGCGGCGCGCAGATGTGGATGGAGGAGCAGAACAAGGATCGCGTGAACGTGAAGCGCACGCTCCAGCTGCTCGACACCGGCGCGAAGACCATCGCGACCGGCTGCCCCTTCTGTCAGACGATGCTCACCGACGGCCTCAAGTCGCAGTCGAAGGAGGAGGAGATCCGGCAGCTCGACGTCGCCGAGCTCCTGTTCGAGAGCTGCGTCTCCGAGAAGGTGTCGAAGAAGAAGGCGAAGGCCGCCGAGGCCGACGCCGACGCAGGCTGAGCCGCGCGCGCCGACGCGGGGGCACGGCGCGCGCGTCGCTCCACGGGCCGCGCGTGCGAATCACGCCGCGCGAATTGCGGGCTCGGGATCATGGAACTATGCTGAGCCGGAGTTCGGAGGGAGGGTCCGAGATGGGCGCAGCAAGCGGCGAGACCGGGAGTCGAAAAGGATCGGGGCGAGAGCCGAGAGCGCGCGAGCGCGCCGCCGTCGTCGCCATCCCGATCGACGCCGTCGCCGACGCCGCCATCGCCGCCCGGGCCGAGCTCCCCTCCACGCCTCGGTGCAGCGTGTGCGACGCGGCGGTGAGGGACGACTCCGGCAGTCGCGGGCTCATGGTCTGGTCCCGGGGCGACGAGGTCCGCTACGAGGAGCCGCACCTCTGCGAATCGTGCGGCACGGTCCTCGGAATGCTCGCGCTCGCCGAGTGGCAGCGTGAGGAAGAGGACGAGGAGTAGCCCGATCGCCCGGGCGCGCGGTCGATCAGAACGCGTTGCCGATCGCGATCGCGAGGGCGAGCGGCAGCCCGAAGAGCTCGCTCGGATCGCCCTCGTCCACGATGAGCGAGTCGCAGGGCACGTTCCGCTTGAGGCACGACCCGTCGTCCTTCTTGCCGAGCACCTGCAGCCTCGGGATGCGATAGCCGAGGTCGACCCGCAGCGGCCCGACCGGCGTCTCGTACCGGAGCCCGATGCCCGTGGACGTGTGCGGGTGGTTGATGCGGTACTCGGCGAACCCCGCCGTCACGTCGCTCGCGTCGATGAAGTAGCTCCCACCGAGGCTCCCGGCGATCGGGAAGCGCACCTCGACCGACGCTTCCCACGCCGTGCGGCCGCCGGTCGACACCGGCGCCGTGAGCTTCTGGCCGTTGTCGTCGAGCACGCGCTGCGGTGAGATCTCGTTGAAGCCGTACCCGCGATTCGAGCTCGGACCGCCGCTGTAGAGCCCTCGGAGCTGCAGCACCTGCAGGTCACGCGCGGTCGTGCGCCGGACGATGTCCTTGTCGGGGCTCACCTTGGGGCAGGGGGCATCGGGGGGCTGACAGTCGTTGAGCACGTCCGAGGTCGGCACGTTCTTGTCGAGGGTCGTTCCGTAACTATGAGTGAACAGCAATCCTGTCGCAATACGTCCGGCCAGGACGACCTTCCTGCTGAGCGGCACGAAGAAGCGGAGCTCCGGCTTCACCTTCACGTCGCTCGCGTTCCCGCCGAGGAAGTAGCCGCCGAGCTGCACGTCGGTCGCGATGTACGCGCCGGCGCGTGGGTTGATGGGGTCCCACTTGTTCCGCCCCCGTCGGAGGTCGACCTCGAGGAAGAGCTCGAGGAAGCGGATGCTGAGCGGCAAGAGACCCTCGGGCGGCTTGTCGAGGTTGTAGGAGAACGGGTTCGCGAACGTCATGTTGAAGCTCGGCGCGACGAGGAACCGCGAGAGGAAGAACTTGCGCTGCACGCCCCAACGGCCGGAGACCTGCTGGTAGCCGAGGATGTTGTCGGTGCGCTGCGCGTCGTCGGGCGTCTGGATGTTCGGCGGCCGCGCGATGCTCGCCTCCGCCTGGGCGAAGACCGTCGTTCGCGGCTCGAAGGGGAAGGGGAACGAGTACTGGGCGCGCAGCGTGATCTCCGGCACCACCCGGAACGGCGCGCGGCTGAACAGCGTCGAGAGCTTCCACGGGTAGAGCACGAGGCGCGGGCGCGCCTCGATGTTGAAGCTGTCGAGGATCCCGAACAGGTTCTTGTTCTGCCACCCGACGATCCCGCGCGTCGCCACCGGGTCACCGGCCTCGATGCCGCCGCCGAGCTTCACCGTCCCGAGCTTCGCGGGCTCGGTCACGATCTTGATCGGCACCTGCACCGGCTTCGAGCCGTCCTTCGGGAGATCGGGCTCGATCGAGATCGTCGCGAAGACGTTGAAGTCGGTGAGCGCGGCGTTCGCCGCGTCGAGCTTCGCGGTCGAGAACTCCTCGCCCTCCTTGAATCCCAGCGCCGGTCGGATCTGCCACTCGGGGATGCGTCCGAGGCCGAGGATCGTGATCTTGCCGAACGAGCACTTCGGCCCGAGATCGATCGCGTACGTCACGCGGGCGCGCCGCTTCTGGAGATCGACCTCCGCGCTCTTCTCGGCGCGCGCGTAGGCATAGCCCGCGTCGGTCATGGACTTCTGGATCGCCTTGCGGACCTCCTCGTACCGGTCCTCGTCGAACGGCGCCCCGACCTTGAGGCGGTTCTTCGCGTTCGTGACGCCTTGGACCGCGTCGGGGTTCGTCGTCGAGCTCCAGTCGCGCCACACCAGGTTGACCTCCTCCACCAGGGTCGGAGGGCCCTCGTCGACCACGATCTCCACGCGCACGCGCGTGCGCTTCGCCTCGTCGCGGAGGAGCTCCTCGCGTCGCGCGGGCTTCTGGTTGGGCGGAGGCGGCTCGTCCTCGAGGAGCGGCGCGCGCGACATCCGCCGCGCTCGACCCGCGGTGACGTGCGTCTCGTAGTACCCCTTCGATCGGTAGAAGCGCTCGATCCGCGAGAGATCCCGCTCGAGCACGAAGCGGTCGAAGCGGACGTCGTCCGCGTTGAGGGCGTCGAACGCGCCGAGGATCGGCACGTTCTCGAAGATGCCGCCTGTCTCGGCGGTCGCGATCTTCTCGGCGATGTCCGCCTTCGACAGCGCCTGGTTGTCGATGATCTCGAGCTCGTCGATGACGCAGCCGTTGAGATCGCGCGGCGTGCACGGATCCTTCTGCGCGGCCGCGCACCCGAGCGCCAGGATCGCGAAGAGCATCGCCGCGACGAGCGTGACGAGGCGCCCCACTCCGGCCGGATTCGGCCTTCCAGGCGCTGGCTCACGGCGATGGGCGATCGACAAGCGCCCCCAAGCTACACGAGCCCGGCGGCGAGGCGGAGATCTCCGCTCGGGACGCGCGACCTCGTCGAGCACGATCTTTGAGCCGGCTTGAGCGAACGTTCGTTGCGGTCTCGCACCCCCTTGTTATCATCGATCCGCCATCGTTCCTTTGCCGGAGGCTTTCGCCCGTGCCCCGTGACCAGCTGAGACGCCCCCTTCGAGGCGGGACCCGCCGATGGCGTGCGGTCTTCGCGTGGTCGGCGACCCTCGTGGGGGGCGCTGCGTGCGGGGGCGGTGGAGAAGACGGCAAGGTCGATCCGATCATCCCGCCTCCCGCCGAGATGCAGGTCGCCCCCGCCCCCGGCGGTCTGCGGCGCCTCACCGGGACGCAGATCATCAACTCCGTGAGCGACCTCTTGGGTCCCTCGGCCGCGTCGCAGCTGTCGCTGCCCGACACGCCGCAGCTCCACGGCTTCGAGTCCATCGCCGCCGCCGAGCTCACGACGACCTCGAACGAGGTCGCGAACTTCGAGTTCACGTTCACCAGCGCCCTCGACGCCGCCCTCGCCGACCTCTCGACGGTGAGCGGCATCGCGCCGTGCGTCGCGACGCCGAGCGACGCTTGCTACGCCGAGGTCGCCGAGCAGTTCGGGCGCAGGGCCTGGCGGCGCCCGCTCGACGCCGACGAGATCGGGCGCCTCACGAACCTCGGCAACGCCGGGCGCGCCTGGGCCTCCGGGGACTTCGATCAAGGGCTCAAGTACGAGCTCCTCGGCATCCTCCAGTCGCCGAACTTCCTCTACATGGTCGAGATCGGCGAGCTCGATCCGAAGACGGGTCAGCGCAACCTCACGGGTTGGGAGCTCGCGACCCGGATGTCGTTCTTCCTCGTCCACCGCACGCCGGACGCCGCGCTCCTCGACGCCGCGGAGAAGGGCGATCTCGGCACGGACGACGGCATCCGCGCGGCCGCGAATCGCCTCCTCGACGAGCCCGAGGCCCAAGCCGCGCTCGACCGCTACTTCGGAGAGCTCTTCTATCTCCGCGACCTCCCCGACGTGCAGAAGGATCCGACGACCTTCCCCGAGTACGACGACGCGCTCGCCGCTTCGATGGAGGAGGGCACGCTCCGTTTCTTGCGCGACCTCGTCTGGACGCGCAACGCCGACGCGCGCGAGCTCTTCACCTCCCCCGACGTGTTCATCGACGCGAAGTCGGCGCCCATCTACGGACAGGCGTCGCCCGCGACCGAGTGGGCCAAGGTCACGCTGCCGCCCGATCAGAAGCGCGCCGGGCTCCTCGGTCAGATCGGCTACCTCGCGCGCTTCGCGCACCCGAGCCTCACGTCCCCGACGCGGCGCGGTCGGTTCGTGCAAGAGCGCCTCCTCTGCAACGAGATCCCGCCGCCGCCTCCGGGACAGAACACGAGCATCCCCGAAGAGCCGCCGGGCCAGCCGATGACGATGAAGCAGAAGCTCGTCCAGCACGAGACGGATCCGAAGTGCGCGAGCTGTCACCTCGACATGGATCCGATCGGCTTCGCCCTCGAGAACTACGACGGCATCGGCCGCTTCCGCGCGGACGATCGCGGCCTGCCGCTCGACACGACCGGCACGGTCGGCAACATCGGCAGCTTCGCCAGCGCGCAAGACCTCGGCGCGCTCCTCCACGACAACCCTGCCGCGACGACCTGCATGATCAAGAACTTCATCCGCGGGTCGATGGGCCACCTCGAGTCGAAGGGGGAGAGCGAGGCGGTGACCGCGCTCGACAAGTCCTTCGCGACGAGCGGCTACAGCATGAAGTCGCTCATGGCCGAGCTCTGCACGAGCCCGATCTTCCGCCGCGTAGGAGATCCGAAATGAGCAGGCACAAGCTCGGTCGTCGGGCGATCCTCCGCGGGCTCGCCGCCGGGAGCATGGTCACCGTGGGCCTGCCGCTGCTCGAGATCATGTTGAACTCGAACGGCACCGCGCTCGCCGACGGGAGCCTCCTCCCGAGCCCGTTCATGACGTGGTTCTTCGGCAACGGCGTTCGGCTCGCGCACTTCGAGCCGACCGACGTCGGCGCCACGTGGCAGCTCTCGGAAGAGCTCGCGCCGCTCGTCAACGTCAAGGACTACCTCACCGTGTGCACGGGGCTCCAGAACCCGTGCGCGATGCAGATCACGCATCACGAAGGGATGACCGTCTTCAACGGCTACACCTTCACCGACTACACGGGCGGCCTCTACTCGAAGGCCGGCGGGCCCACGATCGATCAGGTGATCGCCGACAAGATCGCCGGCAGCACCCCGGTCAAGTCGGTGCAGGTCGGCGTCTCGAAGCGCACGAGCATCATGGACTCCGGCACGACGATGTTCGCGATGAGCCATCGGAGCACGAACGAGCCGCTCTATCCCGAGTTCAACCCGCAGAAGGTCTGGCAGACGCTGTTCGGCGGCTACGTCCCCAAGCCCGACGATCGCGCGCTGCGCGTCAGCGTCCTCGACTCGGTGAACGAGGATCTCAAGCGCCTTCGGACGCGGCTCGGCGCCGGCGACCAACAGCGCATCGACGCGCACGTGACGGGCGTGGCCGAGCTGGAGGCCAAGATCAACGCGGTGATGCCGACGTGCAACCTCCCCGACCAGCCCACCGAGGCGAACGTGGACGTCGCGGGCAACGAGCCGCTCGTGAACGTCAACAAGGTCCAGAGCGATCTCCTCATCTACGCGTTCAAGTGCGACATCACGCGCGTGGCGAGCCTCTTCCTCGTGGGCGGCGCCGCCGAGACGACGTTCTCCGATCTCGGCCAGACGACGGGCCACCACCTCAACACGCACACGCCGTCCGCGCAGGCGCTCGTCAACCAAGGCGTCGTCTACCAGATGCAGCGCCTCGCGTACCTGCTCGAGCAGATGAAGGCGTCGGTCGATCCCACCGGGCTCAACCTGCTCGACACGTCGCTCGTCTACATCAGCAGCGATTGCTCCGAGGGGCTCACGCACTCGATCGCGCGCCAGCCGATCCTCCTCGCGGGCCACCGCCGCAACAAGCTCGTCTACCCCGGCATCCACTACCAGGCGACGCCCATGACGACGCCGTCGACCGCCGCGGGCAACACCTCGGACGTGCTGCTCTCGGTCCTCCAGGCCTACGATCCGACCGCCACGAGCGTCGGGGGCGACTCCGCCGGGTCCTCGACGCCGCTCGCGGCGATCAAGGGCTCGGCCGCCTGAAGCTCCGTCAGCGAGACCAGCGCGCGACCAGCTCGGGGAGGAGCGTCGCGCCCATCTGGAAGAGGTGCTCCATGTGGTGCTCCGGCAGCTCGCCCACGTAACCGGTCACGTGGAAGCTCCCCTTGTGGGCTTCGCTGATGGGATCCATCGTCTTCTCCAGCTTCTTCGCGATGGCGCCGTTCATCGAAGCGAGCTCGAGGTAAGGGGGCGAGTCCTTCGCCGGATCGCGCGGCTCGCGCGTCGCGCCCACCGCGTCGAGCAGGTAGCTCGAGGTCGCCGTGGTGCTGGCGTAGGCGCGCGGATCGATCGAGGAGTGCGTGATGCCGAAATAGATCTCGTCGTTCGCGGCGCTCTTCGCCGCGTCGACCCAGACGTGCATCTGGCGCGCGTTGAGGGCGCCGCCCTCCCAGCCGCAGTGGATGCCGTCGAAGATGAGGATCGCGTCGAGGTCCTCGGTCTTCTTGCGGACCTGGAGGATCGTCGAGATCGCGCCGTAGCCCGCGCTCCAGCCCGAGAGCGCCACGCGCCGGAGGTGCGCGTTCGCGACGCCTCGGCTCTCGAGGCCGCGCTGGACGCTCGCGAGCAGCTCCTCGTAGGTCCCCGGGACCGCGTAGTACTCCTCGTACGGCGCCGAGCCGATGCCCAGGTTCACGATCGCGACCGCGGCGTTGAGCTTCGCCACCTCGGCGCTCTCCTTCACCACCGCGGTGTTGCCGTGGAAGTGAATCATCAGATCGTACGCGCCGTCGGCGTCGGGAACGAACGTGCTCGGGAGGACCAAGATGCCGCCGGGGATCGAGACGTGGCCCTCGCGGTTGATCTGCTGCTTCGCAGCTCGTGCGGCGTCATGCGGCGCCTCGCTCGCGTCCTCTCGATCCGCGCCGCCGAAGGTGAAGGCGAAGCCCGCGGCAGCACGCGACGTGCTCTTCGAGGCGAGCGCGACGACGTCGGTCAGCGTGCGGTCCGCGAACAAGGGAACGCCGGGCGCTCGCGAGATGCCGAAGAGCGCGACCACGACGAGCGCGAGGAGCGCGAGCCCGTTCGCGAGACGTCCTCGCGGCCGCGCAGCGGCGCGACGAAGGAGCGCCAGGCGGCGCTGTCGCGCCTGATCGATCCCTCGGTTCGAGTCCTCCGCGCGGCGCTCGTCCCGCGAGTCGAGCGCGACCTCGACGGGCGCGGGCGTCGGAGTCACCTCGGCGCCGCGGGGCTTCGAGAGCCGCTTGCTTCGCGAGGTGAGGGTCTCGGCGAGAGCGCGCACGTTGCGAGGGAGCTTACGCCTACGTGGTTGCGACGTCGATGGAATTGCGGGAGCAACTCCGATCACTCTTGCAGCAGAGTTGCTGTGTCTGTTCGTATCCGACATCGTCTCGATGGCGACGGAATCGGACTCGCGATCACGACGGAGCTGCGCCTCGACCCCGCGGCTCGGTTCCTCTGCCCGGAGGGTGCCTCCTCGGGCGAACGGGGGCGTTCGGCGATGCATCCCCCGACTCAGGACACAAGCTGAACGGTTGGGCCAAATTTGTGTCGCGCCCGTGACCGCACTTTGGTCGGACCCTCGCGCCGCCGCACCTACAAGTAGGGGCACGACGGCCGTCGGCCGAGGCAGCCGTGGAGGCGCGCGAGAGGCGAGGGCGGAGCGCGGGCACCGTGCCCGCGCGCGGGATCACTTCGTCGGCTTCTTCGCAGGCGTGTTCGAGGGCTTCTTCGTCGGCTCCGCGGGCTTCTTGTCTGCGGGCTTCTTCGCCGGCTCCGCGGGCTTCTTGTCTGCGGGCTTCTTGTCTGCGGGCTTCTTCGCCGGCTCCGCGGGCTTCTTCTCCGCGGGCTTCTTCTCCGCGGGCACCTTCTCGGCGGGCTTCTTCGCCTCGCTCGGCTCGACGGCCGCCTTGGGCGCCGGCTCCCCCTTGGGCCGGGGCGGCCCTTCTTCCGCGGCGAGCGCTCGGAGGTCGAGCATCTCCTCCACGCTCGGCATCACGACGAGCTCGCAGCGGCGGTTCTGCTGGCGCCCCTCCTCCGTCTCGTTCGTGGCGACCGGGTCGGTGTCGGCGTAACCGGCCGCGCTCCACTGCATCTGCGACAGCTTCCCTTCCGTCGGATCGGTCAGGAAGAGGAGCACCTGGCGCGCGCGCATCACGCTGAGGCCCCAGTTGTCTCCGAAGTTGCCGCCCTTCAGCGGCTTCGAGTCCGTGTGGCCGGCGACCTGGTACGTGCGCGCCTCGAGCAGCGGGTCGTCGTGGATCACCGCGCCCACCTTGCGCAGGATGTCCTTGCCCTCCTTGCGGAGCTTGTCCTTGCCCGAGTCGAAGAGCACGTCGCCGGGCAGCGAGATGATCATTCGGTTGCGGCGGATCCGGACCTCGATGCCCAGGTCGACGAGCTCGTCGAGGCGCGCGCGCAGCGCCTCGAAGCGCCGCTTCACGTCCTCGAGCTGCTTCGTGCGCAGCTTGTACTGTGCGAGGGCGGCCTCGCGATCCGCGAGGGTGGTCGTCATGCTCGTGAGCGCCGAGTCCTTCGCGTCGAGATCGACGCCCATGCCCTTCAGCCGATCCTCGAGCTCCGCGACGCGGGCGTGCTGCGCTTCGAGATCGACCGTCAGCTGATCGAGCTTCTCGTCGCTGGCGCGCTGCTTCGCGACGACGCGCTGGTACTTGTCCGTCTGGACCTGCCACTCCTGCTCGGTGTAGCCGCACCCGGCGAGCCCGCTGCTCGCGAGACAAGCACCGAGAGCAGCGAGCGTCGCTGCCCTGGAAAGGAATCTTCGTCGCATCGGCTCCTCGGGCGCGCGGCGCCGAAAGGCGCCACGCGGGTCCGAACCCTAGTCGCGCGACCCGGCGGTCGCAATCGCGTCGTCATCCCGGTGCGGGCGTCGCGGCGTCCTCGCCGCGCGGGCGTCGCGGCGTCCTCACGGCTCGGGCGACCTGTCGAGCTCGGGCGCGAGATCGCTCTCGATCTTGATCTTCGCGAGCGACCCTTCGACGATGCGCGCGAGCCGGTCGGCGACCGTCAGCTCTGCGCCCGGACCCTTCGCGGTAGTAGCGTAGATGTAACTGAAGCACTTGTGCGAAAAGCCGCCGAAGGCCATCACGAAGCCGAAGAGCTCGCCCGAGCGCTCGTCCGGAACGAGCCCGACGACGGCCGTCGTGTCGAAGCCGGGGGGCACGTCGACCGCCTTCTCCTCGAGGATGTTCGAGTCCTCCTTGCGCGGCAGCGTCCGCCACGAGCGTGCGCGCGCCTCGCACTTGTCGCGGTTCATGCGGTTCTCGTCCCGCCAGAGTCGGAGCATCAAGGTCGAGCTCGTGGAGGGCTGCTTCGCGCTGAGCCAGGGCGTGCGATGGTCGTCGATCTGCCACGTCGTCCCGTCCTCGAGGGGGAGCTCGAGGCCGAAGCGCTTCGACGGGAACACGCCGCTCCTGCCCAGCACCGGCTCCGCCGTGAGAGGCGGCGAAGCGGAGGGCGTCGGGCGCGCGGTGACGGGGACGACGGCGTCGTGGCCGCAGCCGAGCCCGTGCGCCGCCGAGAGCGCGAGCGCGACGAACGCGCTCCGCGCCACCTTGCCGCCCTCGCGTCCGTGTTCGTCTCGAGCCACGCCCCTCCTCGACGATGCGATCAGACCCGCGTGAGCCACTCGGGGTGCGAAGCGTCGGCGCCCTTCACGACGTCGAAGTAGCGCGCCTGGAGGCGGGTCGTGATGGGGCCGCGCGTCCCGGCTCCGATCGGCCGGAAGTCGACCTCGCGGATCGGCGTCACCTCGGCGGCCGTCCCGGTGAAGAACGCCTCGTCGGCGAGGTAGAGCTGGTCTCTCGTGATCATCTCCTCCGAGACTGGGATGCCCTCCTCACGCGCGAGGTTCAGAATCGTGTCCCGGGTGATGCCGGCGAGGATGCTCGCGTAGAGGGGCGGCGTGACGAGCTTGCCGTCGCGGACGATGAAGAGGTTCTCCCCCGAGCCTTCGCTGACGTAGCCGTTCACGTCCATGAGGATGGCCTCGTCGAAGCCGGCGGCCTTGGCGTCACGCTTGGCGAGCACGCTGTTCGTGTACTGCCCGACGATCTTGCCCTTCGCGAGGCTCACCGAGACGTGGTGGCGTGCCCAGGAGGAGATGCGCGCTCGGATGCCGCGCTCGAGCGCCTCTGCGCCGAGATAGGCGCCCCACTTCCACGCGATGACGCTCGTCATGATGGGGTTGTCGGGCGCGTAGACGCCCATGGCCCCGTCGCCCACCCACACGAGGGGCCGCAGGTAGCCATCCTCCATGCCGTTCTTGCGGAGGATCTCGACGCAAGCGAGCTCGACGTCCTCCCGCGAGACGCGGGGCTTCATGAGCGCGAGGCGGCAGCTGTCGAACAGGCGCTGCACGTGCTCGCGCAGGCGGAAGATCGTGGTCTCGCCGCTCGCGCGCTTGTACGCGCGGATGCCCTCGAACGCGGCGAGCCCGTAGTGCATCGAGTGCGTGAGGACGTGGACGCGCGCGTCGTCCCAGTCGACGAACTCGCCGTTCATCCAGATCGTCTTCAGCTTGTCGACCATGATTCCTCCTGACTCGAGTGCCCCCGCGCGGGACACCGCACGTACCAAGGTCGGCCCGACGCGCCAAGGAGCGTCTTTCGAATCGAGATCGGTCGAGACTCAGCGCGTCAGGAGCACGAAGAGGCTGCCGCTCTCGCCCGCGCGATCGAGCACCGACGCGAACGCGAGCACGTGGCGCGCGGCGGCGCCCTGGCTCAACCAGGCGCCGATCTCGCCGCGGAGCACGGCGTCGCCCCGCGGCGAGTGGCTGCCCTTGCCGTGCACCACGATCACCGCACGATCGCCTTCGCTCGCGCGCTTCGCGAGGAACCGCGTGACCGCCGCGCGGGCCTCGGACGCCTTCATGCCGTGGAGGTCGAGCTTGCCGTCGACGGCGTAGCGCATCGTCCTCAGCCGGCGGATCTCCCGCGGGTCGACGTCGAGTCGGCGACCCTCGAGGCTCGTGCCGTCGTCGCTCACCTCGAAGCGAATCGCGTCCGTCACGAGCCCGTGGAGCCTCTCGCGCGCCGGCGCGTCGTCGTCTCGAGGCTCGCCTGTGCCGGGACGCGAGCGCTCCACCCCCGAGGCCGTCCGCGGGACGCGGGCCGGCTTCGCGCCGAGCGGCTTCACGCCGCGCATGTGCTCCTCGAAGGTCGGCGGCGCGTGCTCGGCGACCGGCTCCTGCCGCTTCGGCGCCGCGCGCTTCGGTGATCGGGCGCCAGGCTTCTTCGCGAGGCGCTCGCCGAGCTTCTCGAAGGGGCGGTACGCCGGAGCCTCCTCCTTCCGGTCACGCGTGCGTCGCTCAGCCTTCTTCTTGGCCACCGGCGTCGCCTTTCGTCCCGAGCAGCGCGAACCTGACGGCCTGGATCGCCGCGAGCTGTCCGTCTTCGAAGTGCCAGTCCGGATCGTCGAGCTCGGGGAAGTCGTGCGGGCTCGCGAGATCCTCGAGCGTCAGGTCGGGGCGAAGGCGCTTCGCGAGCGAGACGACGCGCTCGCGCTGGTGCCGCTCCATCTCG
>CAYYKK010000173.1:9313-14770 GCA_964467935.1 uncultured Polyangiaceae bacterium | reverse complement strand
CTCGCGCGTTCGCGGTCTCGGAGCTCTTCGCCTTCGGAGCCGAGCACGTCTCCGGTCGGAGGCTCGCGACCCTCGCGTCGAGCCCGGAGCTCGCGGCGTCGGGCCCCGACGGCCGGTTCTCGATCGACGCGGCGACCGCGCGCTTCTTCGGCGACTCGCGGCTGGTGTCGGTCGACGCGCCGGCCCTCCTCGCGCTCGGGTTCGAGCGACCGGGCGCGCCGCGCGCGCTGCGCTTTCACTCCGTGAAAGAGACGACGTTCGCGCCGGGGGCCGCGGTGACGGTGGTCGGCCGCGCGGAGACGATCGTCGATCGGCTCGCGTCGAACCACGATTACCGCGCGCTCGGTCAGGCGAAGCGCTACGCGGGAGTCGAGGGCGACGAGGCGCGCGTGCTCGGGGCGACGCGAGAGGCCCTCCTGGGCCAGCTCGACCGGGATCGCGCGACCTTGCGCGCGCTGCTCGCGATGCCGGCGCTCTGGCTCCTCGTGCACCTCCTCACGCTCGCGACGATGGCGCGTCATGGCGGCTGAGCGCGGCGGATCGATCGGCTCGCCCGCGTGGCGCGCCGCCTTCGAGCGGAAGCTGTCGAAGCGCAGCCGCTTGGCGACGCTCACGCCGTGGCGCAGCGCCTCCTCGGAGGCCCTCCGCTTCATCGACGGCAACCACGCGTTCTATCTGCACGACGGTCGCGATCAGCTCGCTTGGATGCTCGCCGCCATCCGACGAGCGCGGAGGCGCGTCGACTTGGAGGCGTACATCTACGAGCCCGACGACGTCGGGCGCACGCTCCTTCGCGCCCTCGTCGAGGCGGCGCAGCGCGGCGTCTTCGTCCGCGTGATGTTCGACGCTCTCGGCGCGGCCGACGCGGGTCCCGAGTTCTTCGAGCCGCTGATCGCCGCGGGTGGGCACGTCGAGGAGTTCCACCCCGTGAAGCCGTGGCGCCTGCGCATGAGCCGCATCGGCCGCATGCAGACCTGGGAGCCGAACCACCGCGATCATCGGAAGCTCCTCGTCTGCGACGCGACGCTCGGTTGGGCGAAGGCGTCGCGATCGTCGCGCACACCGGCGGAGCCTCCGAGCGACGTCGGGAGCGAGGACGACGAGCCGAGCGCCGTCGCGATCACCGGCGGCCGCAACGTCGGCGAGAACTACCTCGGCAAGGCCCTCGGCAAGGGTCAATGGCGCGATTGCGGCGTCGTGATGTTCGGTCCCGTCGCGTCGCGCCTCGGCGCGATGTTCGACGAGATGTGGGACCTCGCCGAGGGCACCGATCGCGCCCCACCCCCGCTGTCGAGCGGCGCGGTCGGCGATCTCGCGGTGCTCCCGCTCGGCAGCCAGCCGGGGATCGCGAACCTCTTGCAGTGGGCGCTGTCGCGCATGGCCGCGTCGGTCCGCACCGAGCTGCGCATCAGCTGCGCCTACTTCGTGCCGAGCGTCCGATGGCGGCGGGCCCTCGCCGCGGTCTGCCGCCGATCGGCCTCGTGCAAGGTCGTCATCCCGCTGCACAACGACGTCCCCATCGTCGCCGCCGCGAGCAGGCACCTGCTCGGCAGCCTCTTGCGCGCCGGCGTCGAGGTCTTCCGCTACGCGGCCGAGACGCTCCACGAGAAGACCTTGATCTACGACCGGGCCGTCACCGTGGTCGGCTCGAGCAACCTCGACCAGCGGAGCTTCAAGCTCAACTACGAGCTCTCCGTCATCGTGATCGGCGAGGCGTTCGCGGCGCCGGTCGTCGAGCGACACGACGCGGATCTCGCGCTCTCGGAGCGATACACGCTCGCGCTCTGGCGCGACCGACCGCTGTGGGAGAAGGTCTCCGACTGGTTCTGGTCGCTCTTCCGAAGCCAGCTCTGAGGCCGCGCCGCGCGCGCTCCGCACGCAACGCTCGGGCGACGAGAGAGGCCCCTCGATAATAAGTGTGAAGCACCCATTCCTTCGTCCGTCTGCGTTTGACCGAGGTCGGACGCTAGGTTAGTTAACGGCGGTGATTTCAGGCCAAAAGGACCGAATACTGCGCGCTCGCTCCGGTGTGGGGAGGAGGGTGAGCGGTGTGGCCCCAGTCGCGCGGGGGCTCCGCGCCGCGTCGACGGCGACCCTCCTCGGGGGCGTCGCGATCTCGCTCGCCCTCGGCCTCTCCCTCGCGGGGTGCAAGAAGGCCGATCAAGCTGGCCCCACGGACGACAAGGCGAGCGCCAGCGACAGCGCGCCCATCGCGATCCACGTCGGCAAGGTCGAGGAGAAGACGCTCCCGCGACGGCACACGGTGAGCGGCACGCTCGACGCGGACGAGGAGAGCGAGCTCGCCGCGCAGGCGTCCGGCACGGTCCTCGCGGTGAACGCCGACATCGGCACGCGCGTGAAGCGCGGCGACGTGATCGTCGAGCTCGATCCGCGCGAGGCCTCGTTCAAGCTGCAGTCCGCGACCGCGACCGCGCAGCAGCAGCGCGCGCGCCTCGGCCTCGACAAGAAGGGGAAGTTCGACGCGGAGAACGTGGCCGACGTGCGCGCCGCGAAGGACGCGCTCGACCTCGCCTCGACCGAGCTCGATCGCGCCGAGGCGCTCTACAAGGACGGCGCGATCCCGAAGGCGCAATACGATCAGGCGAAGAGCGCGAAGGAGCGCGCGGCGGCCCAATACGACGTCGCGAAGAACAGCATCGATCAGACCTACGCGGGGCTCTCGGGCGCCGAGGCGCAGGCCGGCCTCAGCGCCAAGACGCTCGACGACACGAAGATCCGCGCCCCGTTCGACGGCGTCATCGCTGAGAAGCGCATCTCGCCAGGCGAATACGCGAACGTCGGCCGGGTCGTGGCCGTGCTCGTGAAGGACGACCCGCTGCGGCTGCGCTTCGACGTCGCCGAGAGCGAGATCGCCGGCATCGCGATGGGGGCGAAGGTCGAGATCCACGTCGCCGCGTTCCCCGACGAGCACTTCGACGGCATCGTGAAGCGGATCGGCGCGAGCGTCCGCGTGCAGTCGCGCACCCTGCCCGTCGAGGCGGAGGTCGCGAACGCGGACCGCAAGCTGAAGCCCGGCTTCTTCGCCCGCGCAGAGGTGGAGCTGAGCGGCGATCCGGTCCCGACCCTCCTCGTCCCGAAGACGGCCCTCGTCCCCGGCGCGAGCGGCTCTCGGATCTTCGTCAAGGCGGGCGACCACGTCAGCGAGCGGCTCGTCACCACCGGCGCCTCGCTCGGGAACCTCGTCGAAGTGAAGGGCCAAATCGCGGCCGGCGAAGAGATCGCCACCGACAACGTCGACAAGCTCTCCGACGCCGCGGCCGTCACCGCGGCGCCCTGAGCCGCCTCTCCGAGCTCGCCTCTACCAGGAAGGAACGTCGGCCATGCAATGGCTCGCCGCCATCTGCGTCAAGCGACCCATCTTCGCCACGGTCATCGCCCTCTTGCTGACCGTCATCGGTCTCTTCTCGTATCGAAAGCTGGGCATCGATCGTTTCCCGAAGATCGACTTCCCGGTCGTCACCGTCACGACGATCGTCCCCGGCGCGGCGCCCGAGCAGGTCGAGACCGAGGTCTCGGACAAGCTCGAGGAGTCGATCAACACCGTGAGCGGCATCGACGAGCTGCGCAGCACGTCCGTCGAGGGTCTGAGCCTCGTGTTCGTGACGTTCGTCCTCGAGAAGGACGTCAACATCGCGGCGCAGGAGGTCAACGAGAAGGTCAACGCCGTCCTCGAGAAGCTCCCGCAGGGGGCCGAGCGGCCCACGGTCATCAAGGTGGATCCGGACGCGACGCCGATCCTCACGATGGTGGTCTCCGGCCCGGGGAACGTCCGCGAGGTCACGGAGCTCGCCGACAAGAAGCTGAAGCGCGAGCTCGAGTCGCTCGCCGGCGTCGGCGAGGTCACGATCATCGGCGGTCGCAAGCGGCAAGTGAACGTGCTCGTCGACCCCGACAAGCTGAAGAAGCGGGGCCTGCAGCCTGGTGACGTCGAGCGCGCGCTGCGCGCGCAGAACGTCGAGCTCCCCTCCGGCAGCGTCGAACAAGGGGCCAAGTCGCTCACGCTCCGCACGCTCGGCCGCGTCGAGTCCATCGAGGCGCTCGGCGAGATCACCGTCGCGCAGCGGGCCGGCGTCACCATCGCGCTGCACGACGTGGCCACCGTCGAGGACGGGATGGAGGAGGTCGAGAGCGTCGGCTACACGAAGGGCAAGCCCGCGGTCCTCCTGTCGATCCGAAAGCAGAGCGGCACGAACACGATCGAGGTCGTCGAGAAGGTGAAGGACCGCCTCGGCGACATCAAGAAGATCCTGCCCGAGGGGTACACGGTCGAGATCGCGCGCGATCAGTCCGAGTTCATCGGCAACGCGATCGGCGCGGTGAAGGAGCACCTCTTCCTCGGCTCGATCCTCGCGGCCGTGGTCGTGTTCCTGTTCCTCGCGAACTGGCGCTCGACGATCATCTCCGCCGTCTCGATCCCGGTCAGCATCATCTCGACGTTCGCCATCATGAACATGGCGGGCTTCACCCTGAACTCGATCACGATGCTCGCGCTGACGCTCGCCGTCGGCATCGTCATCGACGACGCCATCGTCGTCCTCGAGAACATCTACCGGCACATCGAAGAGAAGGGGAAGACGCCCGCCCAAGCGGCGATCGACGGCACGCGCGAGATCGGCCTCGCCGTCCTCGCGACGACCCTCTCGCTCATCGTCGTCTTCCTCCCGGTCGCGTTCATGGCCGGCATCGTGGGTCGCTTCCTCAACTCGTTCGGTCTCACGATGGCGTTCGCCATCGGCGTCTCGCTCATCGTGAGCTTCGTGCTCACGCCGATGATGAGCTCGCGCATGCTCAAGGCGGCCGAGAAGTTCAAGGAGAACAAGGAGCAGAGCGCGTACCGGCAGGGCGAGCAGAAGTCGGAGCACAAGGTCGGCCGCGTCTACGGGTTCATCGAGCGGACGTACATGCGCATCCTCGGCTGGTCGCTCCGGCACCGCTGGGTGATCGTCGTGGCGAGCGTGCTGACGCTCGTGAGCACGGTCCCGCTGCTCAAGATCGCGAACATCAACTTCCTCCCCGACGAGGACGAGTCGCAGTTCCAGATCACGATGCGCGCGCCGGAGGGCATGAGCATCGACGCGACGCGCATCATCGCGGCGCGCCTCTCGAACGACGTGGAGCACCTCGACGGCGTTCGCTACGCCGTCCTCACGATCGGTGACGACTCGTTCAAGACGCCGAACCTCGCGAACATCTACGTGAAGCTGAAGCCTCCGACGGAGCGCAAGCTCACGCAGCAGCAGCTGACGGTCATGGCGCGCGACATCACGAACAAGCTCGCCGAAGAGCAACACCTGCGCACCTCGGTCGGCCCGGTGCCTGCGTTCTCTGGAGGCGGCTCGAACGCCGCCATCCAGATGCAGATCCAGGGCAACGACATGAAGAAGCTCGAGGCCTACACGGCCAAGCTCATGGGCGCGATGCGCGCGGCGCCCGGCG
>CAYYKK010000173.1:0-9213 GCA_964467935.1 uncultured Polyangiaceae bacterium | reverse complement strand
GGCCAAGCTCATGGGCGCGATGCGCGCGGCGCCCGGCGTGGTCGATCCGGACACGTCGCTCGTCGTCGGCAAGCCCGAGCTGCGCGCGGTCATCGATCGCAAGAAGGCCGCGGAGCTCGGCGTGAGCGTGAGCGACGTCGCGAGCGCGCTGCGCCTCCTGGTCGGCGGTTATCAGGTCAGCGACTACACCGAGAAGGGCGAGCAATACGACGTGTTCGTCCGCGCCATCCCGGAGGCGCGCGAGAGCGTCGACTCGCTGAAGCAGCTCGCGGTCCCCTCCGCGAAGCTCGGCACCGTGACGCTCGACAACATCGTGACGTTCAGCGAGGGCACGGGTCCGTCGCGCATCGATCGCTACAACCGCAAGAAGACGGTCATCCTCACGTCCAACCTCGCGCCCGGCAAGTCCCAGCAGACGGTGCTCGACGCGGTCACGAAGGCGGCCGACAAGCTCAGCATGGATCCGGGCTATTCGGTCGCGCCGGTCGGACAGTCGAAGGAGCTCGGCAAGGCGTTCTTGAACTTCTTCATCGCCTTCATGCTCTCGTTCGTCTTCATGTACCTGGTCCTCGCGGCGCAGTTCGACTCGTGGCTGCACCCGGTGACGATCCTGCTCAGCCTGCCGCTCACGATCCCGTTCGCGATCCTGGCGCTCATCATCTTCGGGCAGTCGCTGAACCTCTTCTCGATGCTCGGCATCCTGGTGCTCTTCGGCGTCGTGAAGAAGAACTCGATCCTCCAGGTCGACCACACGATCGCGCTGCGCGCAGCGGGGCTCGAGCGGACGACGGCGATCCTGCACGCGAACCGCGATCGTCTGAGGCCCATCCTCATGACGACCGTCGCGTTCGTCGCCGGCATGCTCCCGCTGGTCGCGTCGAGCGGCGCCGGCGCCGGGACCAACCGCGCGACCGGCTACGTCATCATCGGCGGCCAGACGCTCGCGCTGCTCCTCACGCTCTTGGCGACGCCGGTCGCCTACGCGCTCTTCGACGATCTGTCGCTCTGGCTGAGGAGGATCTTCGGCATGAGCACCGAAGGGCCGAAGAAGGGCGCGCACGGAGAGGTCGAGGAGCCGGAGCCTCCGTCCGCCGCGCATTGAGCCCGACCCGCGATACGATGGGGGCCGTCGTGGCGGATCCGACGGCGGAGAGCGAGAACGAGGGCGAGGGCGAGGCCGTGCTCGGCCGGCGCTCGCTCGTCCTCGCGGCGCTCGCGGCGAGCAAGGCCCTCACCGAGTCGATCGATCCGGATCTGCCGGTCGAGCGGGTGCCCGCGGTGCAGGCCGAGATCGTCGCGCGCGTCCTCGGCCTCACGACGGTCGCGATGGCGAGGGCGCGCGGCCTCCTCGAGCCGACCCCGATTTCGACGTGGGACGATCTCGAGGCGACGCTCGCGCCGCTCGCGAAGAGACGGGCGCCGCCCTTTCACCCGCACGTGGAGGGGCCGCTCTTCGATCGCCTCGCGTCCTTCGCGATCCGCGCGGGCGACCGCGTGCTCGAACGCGCTCGGCGCACGATCGAGGAGGCCGTGAGAGCGCCGCTCGAGGTCGAGGCGCTCGGCGCCGTGTACGAGGAGCTCTTGGGGTGGCAGGTCGATCGCGGAGCGAGCGGCTTCGTCCTCGGCCCGAGCGAAGCGCGTCGTCGAGCAGGCGCCCATTTCACGCCGCGGAGCGTGACGACGCGGATCGTCGAGCTCGCGCTCGAGCCGGTCGTGGGTCGCGATCCCCTCGACGTGCTGGTCTGCGATCCGGCGATGGGCTCGGGGGCGTTCCTGCTCGAGGCGTGCCGCTTCCTCGCCGCGAGGGTACGAAAGCGATCGCCTCGGACGGGAGAGCGCGAGGCGCTGCGCAGGGTCGCGGAGAAGTGCCTCCACGGGGTCGATCGCGATCCGGTGGCCGTCGACGTCGCGCGCCTCTCGCTCTGGCTCTTGGTCGGCTCGAAGGCGCTCTCGCCGTCCTTCGCCACCTCGTCGCTGCGAAGGGGTGACGCGCTCGTCGGGTCGATCGTTCTCCGCGAGGAGGCGACGTCACGCGACAAGGAGGATCGCGCGCTCGTCCGCGAACACCCGGAGCTCGAGGCGCCGCTCCGCGCGGCGGACGCCGATCCGGCGAAGCTCGTCCCGTTGCATTGGGCCGTCGAGTTCCCCGAGCCCGCGAGGCGCCGTGGCTTCGACGCGATGATCGGCAATCCGCCGTGGGTCTCCTACGCCGGGCGCGCGGCGCAGCCGCTCGCGCCCGCGCTGCGCGCCTACTACGCGGCGACCTACGCGGCGTTCGCGGGTTATCGAAACCTGCAAGCGCTCTTCGTCGAGCGGGCGCTGAGCCTGCTGCGACCTCAGGGGCGCCTCGGCTTCGTGCTCCCGACGTCGATGTCGGACCTCGGCGGCTACGAGCCCTCGCGGCGCGCGCACGACACGTGGGCGATCTGCGACGCGGAGCTGCCCGATCTCGAGGACGGCGGGTTCGAGGGCGTCTTTCAGCCCTGCATGGGCCTCATCTCGACGAAGCGCCGCGCCGCGCACCCCGTCGACAAGGCCGGCGTGTGGCCGCTCGCGCGGCACGATCTCGATCCGCCGTCGCGCGAGCTGCTCGCGGAGCTGGGCGCCTTCCCCACGCTGCCCGCGCACCTCTTCGGCGAGCGCGGATTCCAGTCGACGAGCGACGACGTCCGCGGCTTCACGCAGGCGAAGACGGGGCGCTCCACGACGCCGCTCCGCGTGGGCGGCGACGTCGCGCCCTTCTCGCGCAAAGAGCCCGTCCTCCATTGCGATCCCGAGGCGCTCGGCGGGCGACTCCGCTCGCGCGAAGGCTTCGCGGAGGTGGCGTTCTACGTCCGACAGACCGCTCGCTTCCCGATGGCCGCCGCGAGCGACGGGCTGCCTTTCCGCAACTCGATCCTCGCGGGCTTCGCGGACGAGACCTTCGACGCGCCCTTCCTCGTCGCTTATCTCAACTCGTCGCCGGTGCGCTGGTACCATTACATGCGCCACCGGGACGCTCGACAGGGGATGCCGCAGATGAAGATCGCGCACCTCCGCGCGCTGCCGGCGCCGCCGCGCGAGCACCCCGCGTTCGGCCTCGTCCGCGCGCTCGGCGAGCGGCTCGCGTCGGCCAATCGAGGGATCGATCCCGAGACGCAGGACGAGCTCGATGCGCACGTGTGCGACCTGCTCTTCTTGGGGGCGGAGAGCCGCGCCACGATACGGTCTTGGCGACGGCGCATGAGCGCGCCTTCGCGCGAGTCCCTCTAGCGGATTGCTTCCCGCGGAGGGCACGGGCAGACTCCTCTTCATGTCTCGCCTCATCGCCTTCGCTCTGCCCCTCTCGCTGCTCGCGCTCGCCTGCGGCGGAGATCCGGCCACCACGACCACCACCTCGAGCAGCACGAGCAGCACGGGCAGCGGGACCGGGGGCACGGGCGGCGGCGGCGGCGCGACCGCGACGATGAGCGCGCGAGGGAGCGTCGAGCAGATCGACGTCTGGAACACGCCGCCCGCGACGCCGATCGAGGTGCGCGACGCGAACGGCGCCGTCGTCGCGACGGCGACGACCGACAAGCTCGGCAGCTGGGTCTTCCGCAAGGTCCCGCCGGGCGACGGCTACTCGGTCGTCGCGTCGACGCTGAGCCCACCGCAAGAGGTGAAGCCGCTCAAGGTCATGACCGTGGCCAACAGCCTCCCGACGCAGGACTTCTATTCGAACCAGAAGCTCAAGCCTGGATTCAACTACATCACGACGCGCGACGGGACGAAGCTCTCCGCGTACGTGACCTTTCCGGCCGGCAATGGCCCCTTCCCGACCGTCGTGAACTACTCGGGTTACAACCCGTCGGAGCCCGGCAAGCCGCTCGGCAGCTTCGGCTCGCTCTGCAACGATTTGCCCGTCCTCTGCGACGCGCCGACCGACGAGAGCGCCGTGGTCGCCGCGCTGATGGGTTATGCGACCGTGGGCGTGAACATGCGCGGCACCGGCTGCTCCGGCGGCGCTTACGACTATTTCGAGACGCTCCAGCTCCTCGACGGCTACGACATCATCGAGACCGTCGCGGCGCAGGACTGGACCCTCGGGCACCGCGTCGGCATGACGGGACTCTCTTATCCCGGCATCTCGCAGCTCTTCGTCGCGCGGACGCATCCGCCGAGCCTCGCGGCGATCACGCCCCTCTCCGTCATCGGGAGCACGTATTCGACCGGCCGGCCGGGAGGCATCTTCAACGACGGATTCGCCCTCAACTGGATCACGAACGTCCTCGACAAGGCCGATCCGTACGGCCAAGGCTGGGAGCAAGGTCAGGTCGACAAGGGCGACACCATCTGCGCGGAGAACCAGCTCCTGCACGGACAGAAGGTGGACGTCATCGCGGAAGCGAAGAACACGCCCTATTACACGGCCGACCTGACCGAGCCGCTCGATCCGAGCGCGTTCGTGAACGAGATCGACGTCCCCGTCTTCCTCGCGGGCGCGTTCCAGGACGAGCAGACCGGCCCCTTCTTCTTCAACCTGCTCGACAAATTCACCTCCTCTCCGCTGACGCGATTCACCATCTACAACGGCGTTCACATCGACGGCTTCGCGCCGCAGATCGTCGTGGAGTGGAAGGCCTTCCTCGACCTCTACGTCGCGCAGCAGGTCCCGGTCATCAGCGCGCAGGTGCGCACGCTCGCTCCGCTGCTCTTCCAGCAGGGCTTCAAGACGCAGATGGATTTTCCGCCGGACCGCTTCGCGAGCTACGCGACGTGGCAGGACGCGAAGATGGCGTACGAGGCCGAGCAGCCGGTGCGGGCGATCTTCGAGGACGGCGGGACCACGAACGTGGGCGCGCCGATCGGCACGACCGAGATGCATTTCGACTCCTGGCCTCCCCCGGGCACGACGCCCTATCGGCTCTTCTTCGAGCCGGACGGCACGCTCGGCGCGACCGCTCCGTCGGCGGCGACGGGCGCGTCGAGCTTCCAGCTCGATCCCGACGCCGGTCACCGCGGCATCCTCGCGCCCGGTGGCAACGTCTGGGATCCGCTCCCGGCCTACGACTGGAAGGAGCCGCCGGCGGGCTACGACGTGATCTTCGAATCAGCGCCGCTGGCGAGCGATCTCGTGATGCTGGGCTCGGGCAGCGTGGATCTCTGGGTGCGCTCGCCGGTCGACGACACCGACCTCGAGGTGAACCTCACCGAGGTGCGACCCGACGGGCAAGAGCGCTACATCCAGAGCGGGTGGCTCCGCGCGAGCCTCCGCAAGCTCGCGGCCTCCGCGACCGAGCTCTGGCCCGAGCACACGTACCTGCAGGCCGACGAGGCGCTCCTCGTCCCTGGCGAGTGGACGGCCGCGCGCGTAGGCATTCCCGCGTTCAGCCACGTGTTCCGCGCCGGCTCGAAGATCCGCATCTCGGTCGACACGCCCGGTGACAGCCGCGCGGCGTGGGAGTTCGCGCTCAAGCCGTACGTGGGGACCGTGCAATACGACGTCGCGCACAACGCGAGCTTCCCCTCGAGCATCGTGCTGCCCGTCCTCAACGGGGTCGCGGCGACGACGCCGCTGCCTCCGTGCCCGTCGCTGCGCGCGCAGCAATGCCGAGCCTACGCGCCCTACACCAACACGCCCGCGCCGCCCTGAGGCGACGCGGCCTTCGAAGCGAAACACCCGCGAAGCCGGCGCGAACGGGACGCTGGCCGCCGCGCCGCGGCGAGGCCATGCTGAGCGCCATGGATTGGAAGCTCTGGGCCTCGACCTTCGTCGCCGTGTTCCTCGCGGAGCTCGGCGACAAGACGCAGCTCGCCACGTTCTCGGTCGCTGCCTCGAACTCGAGCGCACGCATCACCGTGTTCACGGCGTCGGCCTCCGCGCTCGTCGCCACGAGCGCGCTCGCGGTCCTCGTCGGCGGCCTCATCTCGAAGGCCATTCCTCCGATTTGGATCCGTCGCGCCGCCGGGGCGCTGTTCATCGCGATCGGCGTGCTCTACCTCTCGCAGACCTTCGGGAAGCCCTCCGCCGAGGCCGAGCCCGCCTCCGACGCGGGCTCGGGCCCCGACGCGCCGCGCGGCGGCTGAGCGCGCGCTCTCGTGGTCGACTCGTCCGCAGGCTCGTCACTCGTCGCGCTCCTCGGGCCGACGAACACCGGCAAGACCCACCGCGCGCTCGAGCGGATGCTCGAGCACGAGAGCGGGATGATCGGCTTGCCGCTCCGCCTGCTCGCGCGCGAGGTCTACGACAAGCTGACGACGCGCGCGGGCGAGAGCCAGGTCGCGCTCGTCACGGGTGAAGAGAAGCGGATCCCGCGGCGCCCGCGCTATTGGGTATGCACGGTCGAGGCGATGCCCCTCGTCGAGCGCCCGGGCGGCGACGCGCGGCCCGAGGTGGACTTCCTCGCCGTGGACGAGATCCAGCTCGCCGCGCACGACGAGCGCGGCCACGTGTTCACCGAGCGACTGCTCCACGCGCGCGGCCGACGCGAGACGTGGTTCTTGGGCGCCGACACGATGCGCGGCGCGATCGAGATGCTCTTGCCGACCGCGCGCCTCGCCTCGAGCCCCCGGCTCTCGCGTCTCTCCGCGTCGGGCGCGACGTCGCTCGGTCAGCTCAAGAAGCGAAGCGCGATCGTCGCCTTCTCGCTCCAGCGCGTCTACGAGCTCGCCGAGCGCGTGCGCGCGCGCCGAGGCGGGGCGGCCATCGTGATGGGCGCGCTCTCGCCGAGGGCGCGCAACGCCCAGGTCGCGCTCTATCAATCGGGCGAGGTCGACTACATGGTGGCCACCGACGCGATCGGTATGGGCCTCAACCTCGACATCGATCACGTGGCCTTCGCGGATCTGCGCAAGTTCGATGGTCGCGAGGCGCGCGACCTCTCGCCCGCCGAGATGGCGCAGATCGCCGGGCGCGCGGGACGGCACACGCGCGACGGCAGCTTCGGGACCCTCGCGCCGCTCGGCGCCCTCTCGGATCGTCTGTCGCGCGATCTCGAGGAGCACCGATTCGGGCGCGTGCGCGGGCTCGTCTGGCGCAATCACGATCTCGACTTCCGCTCGCTCGAGGCGCTCGTGGGCTCGCTCGAGGCGCCGCCGCCCCACCGCTTCCTCCGGAGGATCGATCGCGCGGAGGATCAAGCCGCGTTGACCGCGTTCCTCCGTGATCCCGATTGGTCGAAGCGCGTGCGCGGCGAGGAGAGCGTCGCGCTCACGTGGGACGTCTGTCGTGTCCCTGATTACAGGCAGATCTTGTTCGAGGACCACCTCGCGACGCTCGGGACGATCCTGGAGCAGCTCCTCGGCCCGCGCGGGCGCGTCGACGCGGACTTCTTGAACGAGAAGCTCGAGGCGCTCGCGAAGCCGGCGCCCGATCTCGAGGGACTGATGGCGCAGCTCGCGTCGATCCGGACGTGGAACTACGTCGCGAACCAAGCGGGCTGGGTCGACGACGCGGTCGGCTTCCAAGGGCGCGCGAGCGATCTCGAAGATCGCCTCGGCGACGCCCTGCATGACGCCCTCGTCGCGCGCTTCGTGGACCGCTCGCGCGCCGCGCGCGTGAGCGCGCCGGGCAAGTCCAGCCCTGGCAAGTCCAGCCCTGGCAAGTCCAGCCCGGGTGGGACGGGGTCGGTCCGCGCGAGCCCCGCCGCGCGCGAGAGCCCCTTCGCGGTCCTCGCGAGGCTCGCCCTGCCCGACGGCCCCACCACGAGCGAGCGGCCGCTCGTCGAGGAGCTCGTCGCCGCGATGCACGACGAGATCGCCCTCGAGCCGAGCGGCGTCATCCGCTTCGATGGCGAGCCGATCGCGCGCCTCTCGCCCGGCCGCGATCTCGCGACCCCCGACGTGCTCGTCACGGCCGAGCTGTCGCCGAGCGACAAGCTGCGCGCGCAGCGCCGCCTCGTCGCGTTCTCGCGTGACGTCGTCGCGGGGCTCTTCACCGAGGTCACGGACGCCTCGTCGAGCTTGTCGCCCATGGGCCGGGGTCTCGTCTATCTGCTGCGCCAGCGGCTCGGCACGCTCCTCACCGCGGACGTGCGCGGAGAGTTCGACGCCCTCACCGAGGAGGATCGCGCGACCCTCGCGCGCGCGGGCGTCGTCCTCGGGCGCTGGGTCGTCTACCTCCCTCGACTCCTCAAGCAACCCGCCCTCGGCGATCGCGTGGCGCTCGCGTCGGCGCTGCTCGACCCATCGCGGCGCGTCCGCTGGCCGGACGGATCGACGGTCTCCGTGGCGCCCGAGCGAGGGATCGATCGCGCCCTCTACGCGGCGGTCGGCTACCCGGTGGTCGGGCCGCGCGCGATCCGCGCCGACGTGCTCGAGCGGGTCGCCGGTCGGATCGCATTGGCGACGGAGGAGGAGCGACCGAAGCTCCCCTTGGCGGGCTGGCTCGGCTGTCGCGCCGCCGAGGTCGACGACGTGCTCACGGCGGTCGGCGCCGCGACCGCGCCGTCCGGCTGAGGCGCTGCGGGGCTCGTGGCGGGGCTCCTCGTCATTGGCAATGACCCGGCATGACGAGCGGCGTGCCGCCCCCGCAATGGAGGCCCTGCGAGCACTCGTCGTCGTACGTGCAGGCGCTCCCGGACATGAGCGTTCCCTTCACGCACGACACGCCGTCGCATTGGTTGCTGAAGCACTCGGAGTAACCCTGACACGGCTGGCCGATCGTCTTTCGCGGGACGCACGTGGAGTTTCCGCCATTGAATTTGCAATAGTATGCGCCCGCGAACGGGCAATCGAAGATGCTGGTGCAGGTGCACGCCGGCCCTGGAAAGTCGCACGATCCGGTGAAGCAGCTGTAGTCGTTCTGCGCCACGCACATTCCGGAGGCGTTGCACATCGACCATTGCATCGACCCCGTCGCGAACGAGCACCCGCCGTTGCAGGGCGCGCCGGCGGGGAGCAGCCCGCACTGCCCGCTGCCGTTGCACGATCCCGAGTTGCACGAGCCCGGCGCGACGTCGCACTTGTTCTTCGGATCGGTCCCGGCCGACGCGTTGACGCAGGTGCCCGCGCCATTGCAGCCGGCGCAGATGCCCGTGCAATCGCTGTTGCAGCAGATCTTGCCGCCGAGCAGCGATTCGCCGCAATGACCGCTCAGGCAGCCCGTCTGCTTGGAGCAGGCGTCGCCGAGCGGGTGCGGGTCGTCGCAGCTCCCGGTGAGGTCGTTGCAGAACCCGGACGTACAGGCCGCGTCGCGAGGACAGCTCGTCCCGATGCCGAGCTTGGGCGCGCACATCGTGACGTCGCAATAGC
>CAYYKK010000172.1:0-14923 GCA_964467935.1 uncultured Polyangiaceae bacterium | reverse complement strand
CGGGCGCCGACGGGGCAGGGGCGGGCGCGCCGGGCGGCGAGGAGGGCGCGGGCGCCGGTGCGCCCGGTTGGCTCGGATGGGCGCCGGGGATCGCGACCTTCTCCCCGTCGCCGACCTCGATGCTCAAGGTCGATTCCATCGGGGCGCGGCCGGCCGCCGGCGCCCCCGGAGGCGGCTCCGCGAGCGGGATGCCGTCCATCAGGTGATCGAACTTCCCCGCTCGCAAGGCGATGAACATCGCCTTGTGTTGCTCCTGCATCAGGGCACGAACTTTACGAGGCATTTCCTCGTCGCCGAGGTACTCGGCGTACGAGGTCTTGGTCGAACGCACGATGCGGCCGCCGTCCGCGAAGAGGTGCGTGATGACGTGCGGATGCTTGACGCCCGAGTCTTCCGTCTGGATGTGAAAGACGCGTCCCTTGTGCCTGACGTTGTTGTTGAAGCCGAGGAGCGGCGAGGGAGCTTTCATCGGCGCGGCATCGCGAGGGTCGGAGCGGGGGGCCGAGGCCGGCTCGGGCCCGGCGTCGTGGGGTCACGGACGTGCATCGTGGCGGCGCTGGCCGCTCGACCACTCGGAGCCTAACAGAAACGCCGCGGAGAAGTCCGTCCAGAACCGCCGTCCCAGCCCACGGACGCGACGCGTCGGCGGTTCAAGGAAAGCAGCGCTCGAGCTCGTCGGCGCTCGGTGCCTTCAGCGCGCACTCGGCCGTCTCGGTCGTGAGTCGCCGCGCGCAGTCTCCCATCGCCTCCGCGGCCCGCTCCGCGCGTCTCGACTGCTCCTGCTTCTCCTCCACGAGCGCGGGGGGCAGCTTCTCGTAGGCCGCGCGCATCCGCAGCTCGACGTAGTGATCGAGCAGCGGCGCGCACTCGGCGGGGGCGCGCTCTCCGCGTCGGACGCCGAGGATCACGACGGTGGTCGCGAGGCCCACGAGCAACAGACCGGTCGCGACGACGTCCCGCTTCTCGCTCTCGGCGTGGCCGCGCATCATCCCCGCCGTCAGTAGAGACAAGCGTCCACGGCGTCCGAGCTCTGCGCGTTGCCGACGCACTCGAGCGCGCTCTTCGTGATCGTTCGGCCGACGCAGCTCTTCAAGAGCTCGTCGCCCTTGCTCTGCTTCAACCCGTCGAGCTTCTCCTCGACCTTCTTCGGGTCGGTGACGTTGTCTTCTTTGAGCTTCAGCTCGGCGCTCTTCGTGAGGATCGACTCGCACTCGTCGCGCGTGGCGGGGTGCCCGCAGGCGGAGAGCAGGATCAGGAGGGCGGGCACGTGGAGCGGCGCGCGCGGCATCTTCGGTCGAGCACCATGGCCCCGGCTCCCTCGGGCCGCAAGCACACGAAGTCGTGCCGAGCCGCTCCGGGTCCTCCGCCGCGGGATCTCAGCCGTTTTCTGGACGAGTGTGCAGGTGCTGCTACGCTGCGACTGTGCGCCGGGCGAAAGACCCTCTCTTCCACGCGGAAACCCAGGCAGCGCTCGAACCGCCCCGCCCCCCGAAGGCGACGTCGAGGAGCTCGTCGGGTCGAGGGGCTCGCGCGAGCGGGGCCCGGAAGAGCGCGTCGCCGCCGGCCAGCCAACCGCCCGCGTCGAAGAGCCCAGCACGCGCGTCCTCGAGGCGACGCACGAGCTACGCCTCGCACCCGCCGCCGCACCACGCGGCCGCGCGCGGCGAGGCCGCCCCCGCGTCATCGCGTCGCGCGAAGACCTCGTCGTCGAAGCCGAGCCCGTCGGTGCGCCCGGTCCCGAGCCGCGCGCCGACTCCGCTGCCGATCCTGAGCCCCGAGGAGCACCTCGCCCGCGCGATGGAGGCGAAGACGCCCCGTTCCCGCTCGGCGTGGGCGCGTCGCGGGCTCGCGTCGCGCGCGCGCATCGACAAGACGACCCACGCGATGTTGCTCCGTCAGCTCTACCTCGCGAACTTCGAGCAGCGCCGCTTCGAAGAGGCGGCTGCCGTGGCCGAGCAGAGCTTGCGGCTCGGTGTGCTCCTCGACGTCGTCCACCAAGACGCCGCGCGCGCGTGCGTCGCGCTCGGCGACATCGAGGGCGCCGCCGGGCACCTCCGCCTCGCCGCGCGCATCGGCCCGCCGAGCCGGCGCGCGTTCCACTGGTGGACGCTCGGCAGCATGTTCTTCGTCGCGGAGCGCCATCAGGAGGCGATCGGCGCCCTCGCGCGCGCGGCCCGCTGGGGCACGCGCGACAAGCCTCTCTACCAAGGGCACCTCGCGCTCGCGCGGTGCGCCTCGGGGCTCGCCGTCGACGACTTGGAGGAGCTCATCGAGCACCTCCGAGAGGTCCCCGCAGGCCAAGGGTACGGGCGCTTCGTCCTCGGTCAGATGGCGTTCTATGGCGGGCGGCCGCGCGACGCGCGCGCGTTCCTCGAGTCGTTCGTCGAGAGGACCGAGAAGGGCCGACCCGCGCTCGCGATCGCGCTCGACGGAGAGCTCGCCCTGGCGAAGCGGACGCTCGCTCAGCTGCAGCGCGCGCGTGGGTGATCGTCGCGACGCGGCGCGCCTCTCGACCCGTCTCGCTGCGACGCGCCGACGCGCTCGGGAGAATGACTTGCTCTATCGGAGCAAAATGCTCCTTCGTGCGGGCGAGAGCCTACGCGAGCCGCTTCCTCTGCTAGAGTGCCGTTCCTCGGAGTGACACGTATGACGCTGCTCGATCGATCTGCCAACGCGCGGCGAACGTTCGCCGCGCTCACCTTCCTCGCGCTGCTCGTCGTCCCCTCGCTGGCCTTCGCCGACGAGGACACGTTCACGACGGCCATGGCCAAGGGCCCCGTGTTCGCCGGCCTCGCCGCGTTCCTGGGAGGCCTCAGCATCAACCTCACGCCTTGCGTCTACCCGCTCATCGTCATCACGACGGCGGTGTTCGGTGCGAAGCAGGCGAAGTCGCGCGCGCAAGCCGCGTCGCTGTCGACCGCGTACGTCGCGGGTATCGCGGTGCTCTACACCGCGCTGCTCGTCGTCACCGCGTTGCTCGGTGGCACCTTCGGCGCCGTGCTCCAGAACCGCTGGGTCATCGTCGGCATCTCGACCATCTTCGTCGTGCTCGCCGCGTCGATGTTCGGCGCGTTCGAGCTGACGCTCCCCGAGTCCGTCATGCAGCGCATCTCGGGCGTCGGCGGCGTCGGCTACGGCGGCGCCTTCTCGCTCGGCCTCGTGAGCGGCCTCATCGCGGCGCCCTGCTCGGGCCCGGTCACGATCGGCATGATGACGTGGATCGGCAAGACCGGAAACGTGGCGCTCGGTGCCATCGTCGGCTTCACCTTCGCGCTCGGCCTCGGTCTCCCGACCTGGGTCGTCGGGACGTTCGCCGCGAGCCTCCCGAAGGGCGGCAAGTGGATGGTGTGGGTCAAGTCGTTCTTCGGCTGCACGCTCCTCGGCGTCGCGCTGTTCTTCCTGAAGGACGCGTTCCCCGTGATCGCTTCGCCCGCGAAGCACGAGTCGACGTTCATCCTCGTCGCGGCGGTCGTTTGCGTCGCCGGTCTCGCGCTCGGCGCGGTGCACGTGAACTGGGACGACGGCGGCGTGCTGACGAAGGTCCGCAAAGGCCTCGGGATCGCGCTGACGGTCGCTGGCGGGTTCATGGTCGTCGCCGCGATGGAGAAGCCCAAGGAGGCGAGCGCCGAGGACATCGCGAAGGCGATCGAGGAGCAGAAGAAGAACGCGAAGGATCCCGCGAAGCCCGTTCACCTGCTCGAGTGGCTGACGGACGAGGAGAAGGGCGTCTCCGTCTCCAAGGCCGAGAAGCGACCCCTCATGCTCGACTTCCGCGCCGACTGGTGCGGCGCCTGCAAAGAGCTCGAGAAGGAGACCTTCTCCGACGCGAACGTGAAGGTCGCCGCCGGCAACTTCGTCGCCGTGCGCGTCGACGCGACGAACGAGGACGATCCGAAGATCACCGCGCTCACGAAGAAGTACGACGTGAAGGGTCTGCCCACGGTCGTCATCATCGACTCGACCGGCAAGGAGCGGAAGCGCTTCAACGAGTTCGTGAAGCCCGAGGCGTTCCTCGCGGCGATCCACGACGTCGACTGACGGGACCCCGTCGACGCACCGGCGCGGCACGCGCGGCGCTGGTGCGGAGTTTGCTCGAGGGGGCGGCATGCACACGGTGGCACGCCGCCCTTCGGCTTTTCGTCGGCTCTTCTGGGGGGCGCTCTCGCTGCCGGTGGGCCTCGCCTGGGCCGCCGGATGCCACGGGCCTGACACGCCGGTCACGGCGGTGGTCGTGGGGGTCGTGACCGACCTTCGCCCGGGCATCGATCTCGACGAGCTCGACGTCGAGCGCAAGGTCGCGGGGCGGTCGCTCGGGACCACGGCCTACACCGGCGCGAAGCTCGCGTTTCCGTTCGAGGTGCGCTTCGACGATCTGGTCGGTGGTCAGGAGATCGACGCGATCTTCCACGGCAAATCGCATGGCGTGGACGTGATCTCCCGCGAAGCGAGGACGACGGCGGTCGAGGGACGCACGCTCCTCCTGCGCGCGCCGCTCGCCTCCGCTTGCGCCGCGCCGAACGCCGTCACGTGCGGCGCGGGTCAAACCTGCGCATCTGGCGCTTGTGTCGACAGCTTCGTCGCGCCCAGCGCGCTGCCGAGCTACACGAGCGACTGGGCGAGCGGATCGACGAACGACGTGTGCAAGACCGGGAGCGCGCCCGTGCTCACCGTGGGCGAGGGCCAGGCCGACTACCTGCCCCTCACCGATCTGGAGGTCGTGCAGGTCGAGGCGGGACCGCAGGGCGGCTATCACGTGTGGCTCGCGGCCCGCATGAAGGGACTCCACCAATCGGGCTCGATCACGACCCTCACCGGGAGCATCCCCGAGCTCGGCTACGAGGTCGCCCCCTCGAGCGTCATCTTCACGTTCGATCCGGACGAGGGCGGCTACTGCAAGATCTACGGCCTGCGCTTCCGCTTGGACGACGACCAACACCCCGTCTCGGCGCTCCTCGGCAAGGAGCTCGACGTGAGCATCCAGGTGACCGACCGCGACGGCGACTCCGCGACCGGCTCGATGCGTCTGAGGCTCTCGAACGACATCCAGTGACGGTCCTCGCCGTCAGTCCGTCTTCGGCAAGTGGGCGCTGAACCACCCGTCGGAGAGCACGTCGAGCGTCGCCGCGGCCGAGAGCGCGGTGATCTCACCCGTCACGCGATCGTCGTCCGCGAGGGTGGGATCGGCCGCGCGCGCCGCGCCGCGCTGGTAGAGCGCCAGCGCGGCGAGCGCCTCGGCCACGATCGCGCGGTCCATGCGGTCGCGCTCCGCGCGGATCCGCTCGATCGCGATCTCGTCGTCCGCGAAGACGAGGCGATCGAGCCGGAAGGTCGCGCGTCCCTCGAGCCAGAGCCCCGATCCGTCGCTCGTGGTCACGCGCGTCGGATCGTACTCGGTGGGAGAGAGCGCCTGCGTGCCGCTCGTCACGCGCGCCACGCGCACCCGCACCTCGGGCAGGAGGGCGCTCGCGCGGGCCCGCGTCGCCAGCCCGTCGAGTCGCTCGTCGGAGTCGCGCTCCTTCGCGCGCGCGCGGACTGCTCGCACGAGCCCCCGCGCGAACGCGCCGTCGATGCGCGGCTCGACGGGCGGCGGATCGTTCTTGGGGGGCGTCGACGCGCGCTCGGGCGGGGGAGGGGGCTCCTCGCTCGGCCGCGTCTCGTTGCCCGCGCCGAGGGGCGCGTCCTTCCTGGCGCTTCGGGCGTGCGCGGCGTCGGACCGCGTCGCCGCGTCGCGCGCGGTGCTCCGCGGCTCCTCGATCTCCTTCGCGCGGCTCGGCGCCGGTGGACGCCTCGCGAAGCGATCCATCGCGCCGCCGAGCGACAGGATCGCGGTGCCCTCGTAGCCGGCCTGCGTCGACGAGAGGCCGCCCACCACCGACAACCAGAGCGGCGAGGCGTCGCCGGGCTCGTCGTAGCTCGTGATGCGCACGTCGCGCCGCACCTCGCGCGCGTCGAGCGGCGTCAGCACGTCGTCGTTCGGAGGCTCGGCGCGCGCCGAGCGCGCGAAGGGCAGGGTGAAGAGGACCGCGATGGCGAACGGAGTGAGGCGCGAGAGCGTCGTCATGCGGCTACGTCGACGCGAGCCGCCGCGAGTTGCGCGTCGAATCGCCGCGCGCTCGCGTCAGGCGAAGCGGACGGCGCGATCTTCGGCAGGACGGGGCGGCCGCAGCTGGTCGCTCGCTCCGAAGAACCGGACCTCGCGACGCGACTGCTCGCTCGCGCCGAAGAAGCGCTTCTCGATGCGTAGGAGCTCGCTCGCGCCGCCGCGCAGGGGCCGCGACTCGATGTGCAGGAGCCGCCCGTCCGGCGTGCGCTGCTCGTCGGTGGTCACGACGAGGCGCGGCTCGAACGACTCCTCCGCGCCATGGCCGAGCGCGATCTCCTCGGGCGTCGTCCGACCGACGGCTTGCCCGCGCGGCGCGGCCGTGGCGCCGCCACGCGCGAGGCCGCCGGCGCGCAGCGCATCGAACGCGTCCGCGACGCCCGCCGCGTCGAACCGAGCGACGTCGCGCGAGACGCGCGCGGTCGGGGTCTCGCGCGGCGTCGAGAGATCGAGGCCGACGGCGACCGGGAAGAAGTCCGAGCCCTTCCACCCGATCGTGACGCGCACGTTCGCGTTCGCGGGTACGTCGCGCAGGAACAGGTCGCCGCTCAGCGCGTCGACGCGCACGTCCCGCGCCTCGGTGCGCGGCGGCACGCCGTCGTCGTGGGGCGCCACCGCGACGACGCGCAGGGTGAGCGCGCCCTCGGGCGCCCTCGCTCGCACCTCGGCGAGGGTCGTCGGTCGCACCTCCCAGTAGGCGTAGACGGTGTGCGGATCGACCGCGATCGCCACGATCTCGTCGACGTCGTAGCGCTCGTCGAGCAGCTCGGGCGCGGCGGCGGCGATCGTCGGATCGACGGGCGCGGCCGGGCTCGGCGGCGCGACGTCCGACGCGGCGGTCGCGGTGGAGGCCTCGGGGCCAGCTGCCGCGTGATCGGTCGTGAGGCTCCGCCCCGCGAGCGCGGCGGTCTCGAGCGCTTCGCTCACCGCCGGCGGCGGCGGCAGCGTCACGGGGCGGAGCTCGACCGCCGGCGGCGGCGCCGAGGGGCGCGTCCGCCGCAGCTGTTCCGCGAACCGCTCGCGGAGCTTCTGCGCCTCGGCGTGATCGGGGTCGCGCGCGATGACCTCGTCGAGCGTCGTGATCGCGCGCTCGAAGTGCCCCTGCGCGGCGTAGATCTCGGCGAGCGTCACCGTGGGGAGCGGCGCGGGCGCCGTCGGCGCCGTGCGCGCGAGCCTCGCGTCCCCTCGCGTGCTCGTGGGCTCCGCGAGCCCACGGTCGATGACGCTGGTGAGCAGATCTCGCGCGCGTCCGAACCAGCCGCGCGACCTCTTCTGCGTCTGACCGGTCCGACGCTCCGTCGCGAGGAGGATCTCGTCGATGAGCTCAGGCATCGTCAGCGTTCGCGGGCGCACGACGCCCAGCTCTTCGGCCTTGGCGACGAGATCGTCGCGCGACAGTCCCTCGAGATCCTTGCGCAGCATGCGGCAGTCCTAGCCGCCCGTGGGCTCAGCGACAAGGCCGAGGCGCGCGCGGGGCTCGCCCGCTCGTGACCCGGCGCGCCGGCTCGATCTCAGCCCCAGGCGCCGGTCGTCGCGTCGGGGGCGCGGCCCTCGAGGAGGCCGCGCGTCTCGTCGACGTCCCTCGCGATCTGCGCGACGAGCGCGTCCAGCGAGTCGAACCGCGCCTCCGCCCTCAGCCACTTCACCACGTGCACGCGCAGCTCGGCGCCGTAGAGATCGCGGGACGTGTCGAGGAGGTGAACGTCGATCTTCACGTCGCTCGTCGTGTCCGTCGTCGGGTTCGTGCCGAGGCTCATCGCGCCCTTCGCGAGGGCGCGCGGGCGGCCGTCGGGCCCGACGAGATCGACGAGGACCGCGTAGATCCCGAGCGGCGGCGTCATCTCGCGCACGCCGCCCAGGTTCGCCGTCCGGAAGCCGATCGTGCGCCCGAGCTCCTTGCCGCGCTCGACCACGCCGCTCAGCATGTGCGGCCTGCCCAGCATCGCCTCGGCTTCGTCGAGGCGCCCTTCGCGGATCGCCTCGCGGATGCGCGTGCTCGACCACGCGCCCGCGTCGTCGCCCCGCAGCGCCTCCGACACGGCCCCGAAGCCGAGGCGCTCGCCGAGCTGCGCGAGCTCGGCGAAGTCCCCGGCGCGTCCCTTGCCGAACCGGAAGTTCTTGCCCACGACCACGACCTTCGCGTCGTACGCGGCGACGAGGCTCTCGGCGAACGCCTCAGGCGACTGTGCCGCGAACGGAAGATCGAACGCGCGCTCGACGAACGACACGCTCGGCGCGACGCGCGCGACGAGCTCGCGCTTGCGCCCCTGGGTCGTCAGGAGCGGCGGCGGCGTGCGCCCGAGGACGGCCGCCGGGTGCGGGTGGAACGTGAGCAAGCTCGCGCGGAGATCGCGACGCGACGCCATCTCGGCGGCGCCGCGAAGGACCGCCTGGTGGCCCCGGTGGACACCGTCGAAGTTTCCGATCGCGACGAGCGCGCCCATCGCGGCCATCCTTACTACGGCGCGCACCGACCCGCAGCATGCCTTGACGTGCTCCACCTCGACTGCTACTCAGCGCGCGTGTTTTCCCTGTAGAAAGGGGTCCGCCGATGTTCAAGCGCGTGAGCATTTTCTCGGGGAACGCCAACCCGGCTCTCTCTGGCGAGATCTGCCAGGCGCTCGAGCTCCCCGTCGGCAAGTCGAAGGTCTCCCGTTTCAGCGACGGCGAGACCTTCTGCGTGATCGAGGAGAACGTCCGCGGCGTCGACACCTACGTCGTGCAGCCCACGTGCTCTCCGGTGAACGACCACGTGATGGAGCTGCTCATCATGGTCGACGCGCTGAAGCGCGCCAGCGCCGGCTCGATCACCGCCGTCATCCCGTACTACGGGTACGCGCGGCAGGACCGCAAGGTCGCGCCGCGCACGCCGATCACGTCGAAGCTCGTCGCCGATCTGCTCGTCGCCGCCGGCGTGAACCGCATCGTCGCGCTCGATCTCCACGCCGCGCAGATCCAGGGCTTCTTCAACATCCCGTTCGATCACCTCTTCGCGATGCCCGCGCTGCTCGATCAGCACCTCAAGGCGAACTACTCGAACGACGTCGTGATCGTCTCGCCCGACGCGGGCGGCGTCGAGCGCGCGCGCGCGTACTCGAAGCGCCTCCAGGGCACGCTCGCCATCATCGACAAGCGCCGCGAGCGCGCGAACGTCAGCGAGGTGATGCACATCATCGGCGAGGTCGAGGGCAAGAGCTGCCTCATCCTCGACGACATGATCGACACCGCGGGCACCCTCGTGAACGCGGCGAACGCGCTCATCAACGCCGGCGCGAAGCGCGTCGCGGCCTGCGCGACGCACGCGGTGCTGAGCGGTCCCGCCGTCAAGCGCATCGTGGAGAGCCCGCTCTCCGAGGTGGTCGTGACGAACTCGATCCCGCTGCCCGAGGAGGCGAGGGGCACCGGCAAGTTCAAGGTCGTCAGCGTCGCGCGCCTCCTCGCCGAGGCCATCCGTCGCATCCACAACTCCGACTCGGTCAGCTCGCTCTTCGTCTGACGCGCGGCTCGGCGCCGGGCGGCTCAGAACCAGGCGTCCTTCATCGTGAGCGTCGTGTCGTCGAGGCTCGCGAGCAGCGCGAGCTGCGGTCCCGTCTTCGGCAGCTCCCACCGGAAGAACCAGCGGCACGCGCGGCGCTTGCCGTCGTAGAAGTCGCCCGCCTTGCCCGCGCACGCGAGCGCTTGTTCGAGCCAGAGCCACGCGACGACGACGTGTCCGAACGCCTCGAGGTAGACCGAAGCGTTCGCGAGCATCTTCTCGACGTCGCCCGCGCCGAGCAGGGTCTCGGTCGTCGCGGCGAGCTGCGCGAGGGCGCGGGAGAGCGCGTCGGCGTGCGCCGAGAGCTCGGGATCGCCGGCGCTCCTCGCCCGCGCGATCGTCTTCGTCACCTCCTCCGACAGCGCGAGGAGCGACGCGGCGCCGTTCGCGGGGACCTTGCGACCGAGCAAATCGATCGCCTGGATGCCGTGCGTTCCCTCGTGGATGGGGTTCAGCCGGTTGTCGCGCCAGAGCTGCTCGACGGGGTAGTCGCGCGTGTAGCCGTATCCACCATGTACCTGTATCGCCAAGTCGTTGGCGACGACGCAGTGCTGCGACGGCCAGGACTTCGCGACCGGCGTGAGCACCTCGAGCAGCGCGCCGGCCCGGGCGCGCGCCGCCGGATCCGGCGCCGTCTTCTGTTCGTCGACGAGCCGAGCGCAGTAGAGCGCGAGCGCGAGCCCGCCTTCGACGAACGCCTTCTGCGCGAGCAGCATGCGACGCACGTCCGCGTGCTCGACGATCGGCACCTGCTTCGAGCGTGGATCCCGGCTCGTGAGCGGGCGCCCCTGGGGGCGCTCGCGCGCGTAGTCGAGCGACGCGAGGTAGCCGGCGTAGCCGAGCGCGACGGCGCCGAGCCCGACGCCGATCCGCGCCTCGTTCATCATGTGGAACATCACCCTGAGCCCTTCGTTCGGCGCGCCGACGAGGTAGCCCACGGCACCCTCTCGCCCGCGCGGTGTGCGCTTGCCCTCGCCGAAGGAGAGCAGCGTGTTCACGGTGCCGCGGAAGCCGAGCTTGTGGTTCAGCCCCGCCAGCGCGACGTCGTTCCGCTCTCCGTCCGGGCCATCCGCGGCGACGAGCCGCTTCGGGACGGCGAAGAGCGAGATGCCCTTCACCCCGGGCGGCGCGCCGGGGATCTTCGCGAGCACGAGGTGCACGATGTTGTCGGAGAGATCGTGGTCGCCGCCGGAGATCCACATCTTGCTGCCGAAGAGGCGGTAACGGGGGCCGAGCGCGGAGTCTCCGTCGGGCTCGGCGCGCGTCGTGATGTCCGCGAGCGACGAGCCGGCTTGCGGCTCCGAAAGACACATCGTGCCGAAGAAGCGGCCCTCGAGCATCGGCTTCGCGAAGGCCTCGATCTGCGCCTCCGACCCGTGGGCCAGCAGCAGGTTCGCGTTGCCGATCGAGAGCAGCGCGTAGCCGCTCGTCGCGACGTTCGCGCCCATGAAGTACGCGAAGCACGCCTTCTCCACGACGCAAGGGAGCTGCATGCCGCCGAGCGCCGCGTCTTGGCCCGCGGCGACGAGCCCCGCGGCGGCGAACGCGTCGAGCGCCACCTTCACCTCGGGGACGATCGTCACGCGCTCGCCGTCGAACGTGGGCTCGTGCTCGTCGGAGAGCCGGTTGTGCGTCGCGAAGAGCTCGCGCGCGATCGTCTCCGAGGTGTCGAGCGCGGCGTCGAACGTCTCGCGCGTGTGATCGCCGAAGCGCTCGCGCGCCGTGAGGGCGGTCACGTCGAGCCACTCGTAGAGCAGGAACGCGAGGTCGCGGCGGGACAGGATCTTCGGGCTCACGAGAATTCTCCGTCTTCGATTTCCTGGCGATCGACCGGTTCGACGAGCCGCCGCCCCCATCGCGCAGCTTTCGGCGACGAGGCGCGAGGAAGGCGCGCCGTGAGCCTTTCTTTCACGCTCCCGCGCTGGTAGTCGCCGATCTCTTCGGAGGTTCTCATGCATCGACTCGGTTGGGTATTCCTCGGTTCGGTCGTCGTTCCGGTCGCGCTCGGCCTCGCGGCGGGGTGCGCGAGCGGGAGCTCCGGCGGAACGGGGGGCGGCGGCGGCTCCGGATCGACCTCGGCGACCACGGGCAGCACGTCCGCCGTGACGGGCGCGACCACCTCCGCGACCACGTCCGCGTCGACCTCCGTCGCGAGCTCGTCCGTCGCGTCGTCCTCGTCGAGCGTCGCCTCGTCGACGTCGAGCTCGGCGATGTCGAGCTCGAGCAGCGGCGTGATGATCCCCGCCACCTGGGTCTGCGACGCAGCCTTCTACTCCGACGGGTTCGACTGCGACTGCGGCTGCGGCGCGCCCGATCCGGACTGCGCGAGCGCTCTCGTCGCCGCCTGCGACTACTGCGACGACACGAACAGCTGTAGCCCCGGGACCTGTCCGGGCAGCATCGAACCGACCGACAACTCCAAGTGCGTGATGAACCAGCCGGAGAACACGCCGGCGCTCTGCTCCGACGGCATCGACAACGACTTCGACACGCTCATCGACTGTGCGGACCCCGACTGCGGGGCGCTTGCGGCGTGCACCCCGCCCGTCGGCTGGAACTGCGGCGCCGGCGCCTACTTCGACACGCTCTGCGACTGCGGCTGCGGCGTCGCCGATCCCGCGTGCGTGGATGCGACGAACGCGTCGTGCGACAACTGCGACACCGCGGGCTCGTGCAGCGCGACCTACAACATCGGCTGCCCGGGCGCGATCAACGCGGCCGACAACAGCGTCTGCGACGCGCCCGTCGCCGAGAACACGGACGCGCTGTGCACCGACGGCATCGACAACGACTTCGACGGCAACACCGACTGCGACGATCCGAAGTGCCTCGGTCACGCGATGTGTCCGCCGGTCGGCTGGACCTGCTTCGCCTTCCACTACAACGACGGCACCTGTGATTGCGGCTGCGGCGCGAAGGACGTCGACTGCCCCGATCTGTTGGTGGCGAGCTGCGTGAACTGCGACTGGACCAACTCGTGCAGCGCGACCTCGTGCCCCGGCACGATCAACCCGACGAACAACGCGGTCTGTCAGTAGCGCGCGCGCGGGGCCTTCCCCGTCCGTTCTTTCGCGATGGCGGGCGTGCTTCGGCGCGCCCGCTTCGTTTGGTCTCCCCTGGACGTGGTCGCGTTCAGTCGCGCCTCTCGCAACGAGCTTGGTGTCGTCCCTCGATTGCGGTCATGCTTCGCGGGTGGTAATCGTGAGGCACAAGACCCATGGGTAGTTTCAGCCCCATTCATTGGCTCGTCGTCGCAGTCGTCCTCGTGCTCCTGTTCGGCGGCACGCGCCTCGCGTCCGTCGGCAAAGGCCTCGGCGAAGGCATCAAGAACTTCAAGAAGGGCCTGAAGGACGGCGAGGACGACGAAGAGGAAGAGGAAGAGGAGCCCAAGCCGAAGGAGACGAAGCGTCTCGCGGCGAAGGCGAAGCGCGTCGAGCGCGACTCCTCCGACGACGAGGACGGCGACGAGCCGGTCCGCGTCCAGAAGAACGGCACGACCAAGAAGAAGACCATCACCGTCGAGGTCGACGAGGACGCCGACGAGGACGAGATCCGGCAGAAGGTCGCCGCGAAGAAGAAGGCCGCGGCGAACGCCGAGGACTGATCTCCTCGTCGCCCGACGGCGCGCCCGCTACCGAGGGCGCGCCCTTCTTCTTTTCTCGTGTCCAGTGGATCGGGTCGCGGACCTCTGCTAGAAGGTCGCCCCCTTCGCCCGGGCTCGTTTTCCCGGGTCGAAGCTCACTGGAGAACCGAGACCACCATGGAAATCATCAAGCTGACCGCTTCTCGCCGCACCTTGGCGGGTAAAGGGCCTTCGCGACGGCTGCGCCGCGAGGGGAAGATCCCGGCGATCGCGTACGGGAGCAAGCTCGAGCCGCTCGCTCTCGCCGTCTCGCCGAAGGAGCTGAAGGTCGCCCTCACGGGCGCCCACGGCCGCAACGCCGTGCTCTCGCTCACCGTCGACGGCAAAGAGACGTTCACCGCCATGGTGCGGCAGTACGCCCATCACCCCGTCTCGCGCGACATCCTGCACGCGGACTTCCTCCAGATCGACATCACGCAGCCGATCGACGTCGACGTGCCGTTCAAGCTCTTCGGCAAGTGCAAGGGCGTCGTCGCCGGCGGCGTGCTCTCGCAGGTCTACCGCGCGCTCCCGGTCCGCTGCCTCCCGGAGAAGATCCCGTCGCTCCTCGAGCTCGACGTGACCGAGCTCGGCCTCGGCGAGTCGACGAAGGCCCACCAGCTCACCCTGCCCGAGGGCGTCACCGTGCGCCTGCCGGCGGAGCAGACGGTGGCCGCCGTGGTCGCGCCCGACAAGAAGGCCGCCGAGGAAGAGGCCGCCGCCGCCGCGACGAAGGCCGCCGCTGCGCCTGCCGCCGCCGCCGCGCCTGCCGCCGACAAGGCGAAGGCCAAGAAGTAACGCGCCCACGCGGGCTCGGTGCGGATCATGTGGCTCGTCGTCGGTCTCGGCAATCCAGGCAGAGAGTACGCGAGCCACAGGCACAACGTCGGCTTCATGGCCGTCGACGAGCTCGCGAGCGCGGTGCGGGCCGACGCGTTCCGCGCGAAGTGGAGCGCGGAGTGGGCGAAGGGGCAGCACGCCGGTGACGACGTGGTGCTCCTCAAGCCCCAGACCTTCATGAACCTGTCGGGCCAATCGGTGCAGCCGGCTGCCGCGTTCTTCAAGGTCTCGCCGGCCAACGTGCTCGTGCTGCACGACGAGCTCGACATCCCCTTCGGCGAGGTCCGCCTCAAGCAGGGCGGAGGTCACGCGGGCCACAACGGCCTGCGGTCGATCATCCAGAGCCTCGGCACGAACGACTTCGCGAGACTGCGCATCGGTATCGGTCGCCCCAAGCCCGGCTTCCGGGGCGAGGTCGCCGACTACGTCCTGTCCTCCTTCGACACGATGGAGCGGGCGGAGCTCGGAGACATCTTGCGGCGCGCGACCGATTCCGTGCTAGACGTGCTCGCCCGCGGGCTCACCCCCGCGATGAACAAGCTCAACACCTCGAACGCCCCGAAGAAGAAGCCCGACCAACAGGCTCCTTCGAAGGCGGGCGAGGCGAAGAGCGAGAGCTCCGGGGCCGCCGCAGAAGCGCAAGCGAAGCGCGGCTCCTAGAGAGGAGGCTCGGGCATCCGGCCCGGTCTCCTTCCTCGCTCCCGGCGCACCACGCCGGGGGCCGCTAGTCCGAGAGGAAATCGAAATGAGTCGAATGGTCACCGCCGCGGGCAAGGCTCGCGAGTACGAAACGATCTACATCATGCGCCCCGACATCGACGCCGAG
>CAYYKK010000171.1:0-14932 GCA_964467935.1 uncultured Polyangiaceae bacterium | reverse complement strand
GTGCCCGCCGCGAGACGATCCCAGTCGTCGGTCTTCCAGCCGAACTCATGGATGAGCGGCCCGAGCGCAATCGACGAATCCGCGCAACGCCCGGTCACGACAATGTCGGCGCCCTCATCGAGCGCCTTCGCGATCGGCAGCGCGCCGAAGGCCGGGCTCGTGATGTGAGCCCACGTGTGGCTTCCGATCGTGTGACCCGCCGCGGCGATGCGCCGGAGCTGCGCGAGCCCGCCGGGTTGGTTCACCACGTTCCCCACCATGAAGAACGTCGCCTTCACGCCCTTCGCGTGGAGCCACTCGGCGAGGTCGGCGCTCGAGCCCACGGTCGTCTTCTTCCCGTCGACGATGCTCGTGTACGTCACCGGCTGTGCGTAGCTCTTCGGGCCGTCGTCGAACGTGAGGATCAACCCCGGCGCGCCGGCGCCGTTGATGGTCTTGCTGCTGAGCAGATCCTCGTCGGCCGAGCCGTCGTCCACGGCGCAGCCGTTGACCAAGAGGGCGAGGGCGGCGGTGGCGGCGACGGCGAGCGAGGCGATGATTTTCTTCACGTGGCGGGTCTCCGTTCGGGTGGCGACCCACCCCTTAGCGACATCTGTGCCACATGTCGCACCCCAAAATGCGGCCCAGGAGTGGGTGGTTTCCTCGGCGCGACCCCGTGGACTGGATAAAGATCTGTTCACCAGGTGGGGGCGGATCCCACCGGATCCGGTCAGCGGCAGCTGGGGTCGAACGGCTCCGACCGCTCGACGTGCGGGCGCGCGCCGGGGCGGAGGGGCTCGAGCGACAGCTCGAGGCGAAAGGGGCGACCGAGGAGGCGAGAGCGCGCGCGCGCCCCCGGCACCCAGGTGATGCGCCACGCGCCGTCGACGAAGCGCTCGTCGATCCCCGCGCCGTCGTCCGCGTCGATCTCGCGCGTCGCATCGGACGCGTCGAGCACCCTCACGCGCGGAAGGATCGCGGCCGAGCCGCAGCCGCAGGGGGGGATCCAGCGCGCCAAGAACCCCTCCTCGCCGTCGCGTTGGACGCGACGCAGATCGACGCCGCACGAAGAGGGAGGGCCTCTCAGCGGCGCGAGCGCGTCGGGCGTGACGCTCGTCACGAAGCGCCCGTCGCCCTCCGGCGCGCAGCGCGTCGCCGGCAGCGTGCCCTCGTCGCCCCGCACGCGGAGGGCGCGCATCTCGCCCGGGTCGGGCTGCCCGAGGGCGCACTCGGCGTCGGAGCGAACGTCGAGGGGCTCGAGGATCCAGCGCGCCAGGCAGAGCTCCTGATCGGCGAAGAAGCGCGACGTGCTCGGACCGTAGAGCGTCCGCGCGCCCCCGCTCGCCTGCACCGCGTACTCGTCCTCGGTCGTGACCGCGCCGACGTCGGCGCTCGCCCGAGACAGCGTGAGCACGTGTCCGAGATCGGCGCGGCCCTTCGAGCCGAGCCACGCCTCGAGCTGACGCGCGGCGCGGAGACCCGCGAGCGTGCTCACCTCGGCCGGGACCGTCGTGAGCAGACGATCGCCGAGGTAGACGACGCGAAGCGGCGCGACGCGGGGCAGCTCCGAGGGGGCCTCGGCGAAGCGACGAGGCCGCACCACCTTCGGCGCTTGGCAGTCCACCGACACCGGATCGAGCCGCGCGCCCGGGTCGTCGTCGACGGCGCCGATCTCGGGCGTCGCGCAGAGGCGGGGGTCGCAGCTCGTCGGCTTCCGTCCGTCGGAGACGAGCGCGACGGGCGCGCCGCAGCGGCTGCCGTCGCCGATCGGCGCGTAGACGTCGCGCCGAAGCGCTCGCCAGAAGGGCGTGTCCGCCTCGACCAGCGCGCCCGCGAGCGTGAGCTCGCGGTAGGCGACGCGCATCGGCGCATCGCGGAGGAGCGACCCCTCGGCCTCGTGGTGGAGCCGCTGGATCTCGCGTCCGAGCGCCTCGCCGAGGCGCGCGGTCTCTCGCGAACCGCGGCCCGTCACGTTCGGGATCACGTCGCCCGCGACGCCCTCGGCGACGCCGACGACGAAGCACGGCGCGCCCTCTTCGTCGGTCGGCGGACAGCGCTCGCGATCGCGAAACGCAGCGGTGGCTTCGCGCGCCGCGACGCCGAAGACGTCCGGGTGGTAGACGTCGCCCGTGGCGGGCATGGCCGCCGGTGAGAGGTCCACGAGGGCGAGGGCGCCGAGCGGGCGCGACGTCTTGCCGCTCTCGTCGCAGCGATCGACGCGCAGCACGGCCACGCGTCCGAGCGTCGCTCGCTCGGCGTCGTCCGCGGACGCGCCGAAGATGGCCTCTTCCTCTCGCGACAGCCTGTTCGCGGCGAACGCGTCGACGGCGGCGTTGCGACCGAAGGAAGGCGATCGGTGCGCGCCGTGGCCACGGATCGACGACTCGCTCCACGCGACGCAACCCGCGTCCGCGCCCGCGCGGACGGCGTCGTCGTGCGCGTGGGCGATCGCGCGCGCGATCCGATCGGCGACGAAGCGAGCGAGCGCGTCGCCCCCGACGCCCTCGTGATCGACCGTCCCGGGCACGATCCGCGGCGCTCCCGGCGCCCCCGACGCGGCGACGACGACCCGGTCGGCGCCGAGCGGCGTCGGGCGCCGCACGCGCGCGGCGGCGCGCCGCTCGCGCAGCGACGAAGGCGCGCCGAGATCGCACGCTGCGATCGCCAACGCCTCGTGGGGGCGCGCGTCGCCTGCGTCGTACTCGAAATAGAACACCGCGCAGCGGAGGCGAGGTCCGACGCCGACGCTCTTCGTGCCGTCCGAGATCGCGAGGCCCGGCGGCGGCGTGATGTCCGCCTCGGCGACCCCGACGTGCAGCGTCCCGCGCTCGGTGATCTCGATCGCGTCGGGGCGCGCGGCGCGCAGGCTCGCCGTCGCGGGGGCGACGATCGCGCGTGAGCACGACGTGAGCCCGACGAGAGCGAGCGCCGTTGGGACGAGGCGAGGGCGGATCCGCATCTTCGGCAGCGCAGGATACTCGCCGGGGCGCCGCGCTGCCGTACCGGAATGGCTCCACGTCGCGGGCTGCGGTCGCGAAACGAGTGGTTATCGTCGCGAAATGCGACTTCGAGCGCTGTTGCCGATCGGTTCGTTGATGCTCGCCGCGTGTGGGCCGTCGCTGTCGCCGGTGATCGTCTCGTACGGCGGAGGCGACAAGGCCGCGCCGGCGAACCCGTTCGTCTCCCAAGGCTTCGTCGCCCTCGGCCAGAAGGACGGCGTCACCGTGTATCGCCGCGAGAAGCTGCCGGGCATCGAGCTCGCGGCCGAGGGCGATCTCCCCGCGAGCCCGGAGCGCGTGCTCGCCGTGCTCGTCGACTACCCGAACCACCAGAAATGGCAGGAGCACCTCGCCGAGTGTCGCGTGCTCGACCGAGGACACGGTTTCCTCGACGTCTACGAGAGGCTGAGCCTCCCCGTGCTCGACGATCGCGACTTCACGTTGCACGTGACGTGGGGACCCGACGGCGACGGAAAGAAGATGGCGTTCGTGGTCGCGGAGGGCAAGGGACCTCCGCCCGTCGACGGCGTCGTGCGCGTGACGTCGCACGAAGGCGGATGGGTCCTGACGCCGAAGGACGGCGGGAAGAGCACGCACGCCGCGTATCACTTCCACCTCGATCTCGCGGGCGACTTCCCGAGCTGGATGGGCCAGGGTCAGGCCGCGGACGACCTCGTCGCGCTCTTCGCGAAGATCAAGCGACAGCTACCGAGCTACCCCTGAGTCGGTCGTGTGGGCGGTCTGCGTCGGGGGATCCGGCGCGCGCGCCGGCGGCGTGAGCGCGGCGCACAGATCGAGCGTCGCGCCGTCGGGGCGTCCGTCGCCGTCCCCGTCGTGCGCGACGAGCGCGCAGGCGGGGCGCTTCGCGTCGGGCCACGTCCAGACTTGGTCGACCCGGCCGTCGTCGTCGGAGTCGTGCGCGCGCTTCGTCACCTTGCCGTCCGCGACCACGTCCCACGTGTCGATCGATCCGTTGTGATCCGAGTCGTGTCCGCGGCAGATCTCGACGTCGCTGTCCGCCGAGACGATCCGGATCGTGTCGGTTCGACCGTCGGCGTCCGCGTCGAGCATCTGATGGCGGACGTTCCGCGCGTTGCACGCGGTGAAGTCCTCCGGCGGCGGCGTGGGGACCTCCTTCTTCGTGACGGGGCCCTCGTAGAACGCGTAGCGATAGTCGGCGCAGCCGACCTCGAGCACGAGCGCGAGCGCGAGCGCCGACGCGAAGGAGAGGGAGGAGCGACGGCGGCTGAGCATGGGGCTTCGACGAATCCTACGCGCTGGCGGCGGCGGGGACCCCAGGGAAATGGTCCGGGGCGCCGGGCGCGGAGTTGAGGGATCCTTCAGCCGAGCGCGCGCTCCGATCCACGCGGATCGGCGACGCGGCTCACTTCGCCGCGCCAGGTCGCGCGTCGCTCGCCGGGCTCTTCGTCGCGGCGATCGAGAGGCACGCCTCCCGCTCCGCGGCGAAGAGCCTCTCGTCGGTCGTGCCGGCGACGGGGTAACACGCGTACTCCGTGCCTCCGCGCGACGCGCGCACCATGAAGTCGCGGCGCACCTCGCCGAAGAGCTTGCTCTCGAACTCGAGCAGCGGCGGTTCGACCTTGGTGAAGCGCACGAACGCGGGATCCTCCGAGATCTCCTTCTTGCCGATCTTGCCCTTGGCGGGGCCGAGCTGGATCGCGAACGCCTGCCTGCCGTCCATCGCGTCGGTGTCCGACAGATCGCAGAGGAGCAGGAGGTCGTGCGCGTCCTCGGCCGTCTTCTCGTCCTCGGGCTCGACGACCTTCGCGCACTCGGGCAGATGGATCGTGAGCGGGAGCCCGTGCTTCGACAGATCGGTGCGCTCTCCGGCGGCAGCGAGGGCCCGGGCTCCGTCGTGGTCGAGGCCGGGCGGGGAAGGCGGAGGGCGGGACGTCGCGCGGCTGCCCCCGGCGGCGGAGGTGCCGCAGGAGAGGGCGAACGCGAGCAGAGCGGCGAGGAGCGCTCCCGGAGCGACGGCACGCGCTGCGCGCTTCATGGCGCCGATGATCGTCGTCCGGCGTCGCCGGGTCCATCCGTTTCGTCGACGGTCGACGAACCCCATCGCTCGCCCGATGGCTCTCAAGCGTAGGAGAAGGAAAATGAACTGCACGGTGACCTTCCCGGGTGGAAAGCGCGTCGACGCCTCCTACGACGGGCGCGTCGTCCACACCGATCAGTCTCCTCAGCACGGCGGGGAGGGCTCGGCGCCCGAGCCGTTCGAGCTGTTCCTCACGTCCCTCGCGACGTGCGCCGGCATCTACGTGCTCGGCTTCTGTCAGGCGCGCAACATCCCCACCGACGGCATTCGCCTCGACCAGGAGGCCCGCTACGACGACAAGCACGTCCTCTCCGAGATCGTGATGCGGGTGCATCTGCCCGCGACGTTCCCGGAGAAGTATCGGGGCGCGGTGGTCGCTGCGGCCAACGGCTGCAAGGTGAAGAAGGTGCTGGCGTCGCCGCCGCGCTTCGACGTCGCGGCCGTCGTCGATGGAGCCGGTGTGGCCGAGGTCGCGCCGCCTCTTTGATCGAGGCTCGGCGGCTCGGCCCGCCGCGTGTAGAGTCGGTCCGCCGCCCGCGCGGCGCCTCCATGGGTACCCCGACGCTCGAGCTCGCCAGGCTGCTCCTCACCGAGGACGACGACGTCGCTCTCGCCGAGGTGCTGCTCGGCAAGGTGCTCGAGGTCACTGGGGGCGATCGGGGCTTCGTCGTCGCTCGCGACGGCGATCAGTTCGTGCCGAAGTTCGAGCACCGCATCGACGCCGAGGGCAACGACGACGTCGCGCGCTTCAGCCGCGCCCTCGTGCGGGCCGCGCTGACGCACAACCGGCCGATCCACTCCGTGAACCCCGCGGAGGATCCCCAGCTCATGCACACCGAGAGCGTCATGGCCTCGGCGGGACGAGCGGTCCTCGTCGTCCCGTTGAGCTCGGGGGACGCGCGGTTCGGCGCGCTCTACCTCGAGCACCCGGCGCGGGGCGGGTTCACCGACGAGGCGCGCGCGCACGTGCTCGAGGTCGGCGAGCTCGCCGGGCTCGCGCTCCACCGCGCGGTGCAGCGCGCCGAGCTGCTCCGGCGCTCTCGTGCGCTCGAGGACGGCTTGCTGGCGCAGTTCGACTTCGCCGGGATCGTCACGCGCGACGACGCGATGCTCGCCGCCCTGCGCACCGTCGGTCAGGTGGCGAACGCGAAGGCCTCGGTCCTGGTCCGCGGCGAGACGGGCACGGGCAAGGACCTGCTCGCGCGCGCGATCCACGTGAACGGCGCTCGATGGCGCGGCCCGTACGTGGCGCTGCACTGCGCCGCGCTCCCCTCGACGATGCTCGAGTCCGAGCTCTTCGGTCACGTCCGCGGCGCGTTCACCGGCGCCGACCGCGATCGCGCCGGACGCCTCGCGAGCGCGAGCGGGGGGACGCTGTTCCTCGACGAGGTCGGCGAGCTGCCGCTCGAGGTGCAGGCGAAGCTGCTGCGCGCCGTGCAGTCGGGCGAGCTGCAGCGCGTCGGCTCCGATCGGATCGAGAAGGTCGACGTGCGCGTCGTCGCGGCCACCCACCGCGATCTCTCCTCCATGGTCGCCGCCGGCTCCTTCCGACAGGATCTCTACTATCGGCTCAAGGTCGTCGAGATCGTCGTGCCCCCGCTCCGAGAGCGTCGTCTCGACATCGCGCTGCTCGCGCAGCACTTCCTCGCCGAGCACGCCGGCGCGCGCGAGGTGCGGATCTCTCCCCGCGCCCTGGCCTGCCTCGAGCGGCACGACTGGCCAGGCAACGTGCGCGAGCTGTCGCACGCGATCGAGCGCGCCTGCCTGCTCGCCTCCTGCTCGACCGAGATCGACGTGCACGACTTGCCCGACGAGATCTCGGCGCGCGCCGAGCCTCGCGCGCCGGCGCCGACGGGCCCGTCCGGCGCCGCTTCGCCGTCGTTCGCCCGCTACGACAAGGACGAGCTCGAGGAGGTGAGAGAGCGCGCCTCCGCCGATCTCGAGCGGCGCTTCCTCGAGGGACTGCTCGCGCGGAGCGAGGGCAACGTCTCGCGCGCCGCGCGCGAGAGCGGCATCCACCGCGGGCAGCTCCAGCGCATGCTCGCGCGCCACCGGATCGCCGGCGGCGAGCCCGATGGCGCCGCGTAGGCGCGCGTTCTGGCGCTCGTCGCTTCGGCGCTTCGCCGGACCTTTGCGTCGGCGCGCACGGCCGCATAGCCTCGGCGGCGGGTGTCGTTCACGCTCGAAGCAGGTGAGGTGATCGCCGGTCGTTACCGGCTCGATCGACCCCTCGGCGAGGGGGGGATGGGCGTCGTGTGGGCCGCCGTCCACACGATCACCCGGCGGCCCGTCGCGCTGAAATTCCTGAAGGATCGGGGCCTCGACTCGTCGGTGAGGAGGCGCTTCGTCCGCGAGGCCCGCGCCGCCTGCGCCGTGGGCCACGAGGGGGTGGTGCCCGTGCACGACGTCGTCGAGAGCGACACGGGCGAGCCGGCGCTCGTCATGGATCTGCTCTCGGGCGAGGCGTTGGCGAGCCGACTCCGTCGCGACGCGCCGCTCGCGCTCGACGAGGCGGCGCGCATCCTGCTCGCCATCGCCTCGGCGGTCTCGGCGGCCCACGCGGCGGGCATCATCCACCGCGATCTCAAGCCGGAGAACGTCTTCCTCACCGAGGCGGGCGAGGTGAAGATCCTCGACTTCGGCGTCGCGAAGGTCACGTCGCTCGACGCCGAGACCGCGCGGTCCATCGGCACGGAGACGAGCGCGATCGTCGGCACGCCCTCGTTCATGGCGCCGGAGCAGGCGTTCGACGATCAAGACATCGATCATCGCGCCGACATCTGGTCGCTCGGCCTCGTCGCCTACGAGTGCCTGAGCGGCGTGCTGCCCACGCGCTCCGCGAGCATCGGACAGATCCTGAAGATCATCCTGACAGGAGCGATCCGGCCGCTCGCCGAGGTGGCGCCCGACGTCCCCGCGGACGTGTCGCTCGTGGTCGATCGGATGCTGCGCCGCGAGCGCGACGAGCGCCCCTCGCTCGCGGAGGTGTGCGACGTGCTCGCGCGCGCCGCGGCGCTCGAGGCTCCGCGGCTGTCGGCGCCGGCGACGCGCTTCTCTCGCGCCCCGACGACGCCGCGGAGCTCCGACAGAGCGGCTTCGTCGGCGCGCGCCGAGACGGCGCTCGCGGACACGGTGCTCGCGGCTTCGCGCTCGCGCCGGGGGAGCGAGGCGCGGGGCGCGTCGCGCGACGCCGTCTTCCTCGGCGGGGGAGCGGCGATCCTCGGTGTCGGCATCGCCGTCGCGATCCTGGCGCGCGGCGGTGGCGAGCGGACGACGGATCTCCGCGCGGCGCCTGCGAAGCGAGAGGTCGAGACCGCCGCGTCGAGCGAGCGCTCTGCGAACGCGCCGAGCGCGAGCGCGCCCTCCGCGAGCGCGTCGCTCGAGCCCTCGGCGTCCGCGCCGTCGACGCCGAGCCTGCCCTCGTCGAGCCTCCCCAAGCACGCGAAGATCGCTCCCCGCACGCTCGCGAGCGGCGCGCCCCAGGACGACGCCCGCCCCAAGGCGGGCGAGCTCGACTTCTGACGGGCCGTCGATCAGCGCGCGAGCGACGCGGCGATCGACCCGAGTGAGCGCGGCCTCTCCGCGGCTTCCTTGCGGAGCAGATCGTGGACGAGCTGGGAGAGCCCGGCCGGCGACGATCCCCACCGTGGCTCTTCGCCGAGGATCGCGGCCGCGAGCGCCGCGCGCGAGGGCGCCTCGAACGGACGGCGCCCGGTGAGCATTTCGAAGGCCACCACACCGAGCGACCACGCGTCGCTCGCGCGCACCGCCGGCTCGCCGAGGACCAGCTCGGGCGCCGAGTACGCGAGCGATCCGAGGAGCACGCCCCCTTCGGTCTTCAGCGATCCCGGGCGCGACTCGAGGACGCGCACGAGCCCGAGGTCGATGATCTTCGCCCCACCGTCGCGCGCGACGACCACGTTGGCGGGCTTCAGATCGCGATGGACGACGCCCGCCGCGTGGAGCGCCTCGAGGCCGCGCGCGACGTCCGCCAGCAGGGCGCGCGCGGTCGCCTCGGCGATCGGGCCCCTCGCGATCATGGCGTCGAGCGGCTCGCCGTCGACGAGCTCCAGCACGAGCGCGAGCAAGGGAGCCTCGTCGATGACCTCGTGGATGCCGCCGAGGTTCGGGTGTGAGACGCTCGCGAGCGCCCGGGCCTCGCGCAGGAAGCGGGACCGCGCCTCCGCCGAGCCGAGCAGGTGCGGGTGCAGGATCTTCATCGCGAAGACCTCGTCGGTCGACGCGCGCCGGCACCTCGACACCGCGCCGGTGGTGCCGCGCGCGATCGCCTCCTCGATCACGTAGCTCCCCACGCGATCCCCCGGCCTCCCCGCCGCGACGCGCGAGGCGACCCGCTCGGACTTCGGCGAAGCCTCCGCCTCCCGCGGCTCCTCCATCGCCTTGCCGCACGCGATGCACGTCGGGTTGAAGGCCGAGTTGCGCGTCTTGCAGCGCGGGCACGGCACGAACGTCACGGGCGGAGGACCTCGACGACCTCGAGCTCGACGCCCCCCTCGGGAGCGATGGTGATGCCGCGGAACATCGGCTTCGGCGGGCGGCGTGAGACGAGACGGAGACGCACGCGAGACAAGAGCTCCGCCAGCACGATGCGCATCTCGACGTTGGCGAACGCCATGCCGAGGCACGCCCTCCGCCCTCCACCGAACGGGAAGAAGTGGTTCGTCGCCGGGTCTTTCCCGAGGAAGCGCTCGGGTCGGTAGGCGTGCGGCTCCTGCCAGAGGTCGGGTCGGTGGTGCGTGAGGTAGACGCACGGCCAGAGGATCGTACCGGGCGGCAAGACGTGGCCCCCGAAGCTCAGCTCACGCGCGAGGGGCCGCACCGCGGCCGGGGCGATCGGCGAGCGGCGCATCGCCTCCTTGATGCACGCGTCGACGTACGCGAGCTCCGTCGTCCGATCCGGATCGACGGCGCCTCCCCCGAAGACGCCCTCGATCTCGGCGTCGACGCGCGCCATGACGTCTCGGCGTGGAAGGACGTGGCACAGCGTCCAGGCGAGCGTGTTCGCCGTCGTCTCGTGCCCGCCCACGAGCAGCGTCACGAGCTCGTCGACGACGTGGTCGATCGCCATCGGCGCGCCGTCTTCGTACCGGGAGTCGGTGAGGAGCGCGAGCACGTCGGTGCGATCGGCGCCCCCGTCGCGGCGGCACCGGAGCACGTCGTCCTCGAGCAGCCGAAGGAGCTCGGCCTTCGCGGCGGCGGCGCGCGTCACGGCGAAGGGGAGGGCCGTCGCGCCCCGGCTCGCGCGCGCGACCAGCCGATCGAGGAAGCGCCGCACGCGCGACGAACCGAGGAGCATGCCCGCGAAGAACGTCGTCGGCGTGAGCGTCCCTTCGACCCAGCGCTCGAGGACCCTCGCGAGCCTCGCGCGATCCGCGAAGCCGAAGACGCAACGCAGTATGATCTGCAACGTGATGTCTTGTAGAAATCGATGCAGCGGGACGCGCTGTCCCGGTCGCAGCGCGCGCGCCGCCTCGCGCGCGACCTCGCTCATGATCGCGGTGTACCCGCGCAGGCGCGCGCCGTGCAGGTGCGGCGTCATCAGGGTGCGGTCGCGCCGATGCCGCTCCCCATCGAGGAAGATGAGCGCGTTCGCCCCGAGGTTCAGCGGGAACGCCTGGTCTTCGACGCGGAAGTCGTCTGCGCGGAGCGCGAACGTCTGACGGACGAGCGCCGGATCGCTGAAGACGACGCGCGGCGGATCCCCGGGGAGCGTGAGCGTGAACGGATCGGCGAGCGTCGCGGCGCACCGCTCGAGGTAGTCGTAGGGGGCGGCGCCGAAGCGGACGGCCTGGACCCACGGCGCCTCGCGGGGGTGAGGGGGCAGGCGGCGCGAGGGCTCCACGGTCGTGGCGGGCACGCCGCGAGGTTACCAGCCGACGACCCACTTCGCGCCGCGCGCCGCCCTCCCTGTCCGTCGCCGGCCGTCGGCCGGGCGCACACGGACCCACCCGTTCGCGCCGTGATCGCGTCTTTTGGCCGGATTTTCGCGGTCCGATCGGCGCTGCGCCGCACGAAATCGCGCGCTGGTTCGGCGAAGGCCTTTGCCACTGCCGGGCAAGCGAGGGATGAGACCCCTTGGAGATGCGCGCCACCCCCTTCGTCGTCGCTTTCACGTCGTTGGCCTTCTGGGCAGGCCCCGCGGCGGCGTGCGCGCCGGCGAAGGTCGCTCGCGGGGTCGACGTCCTGCCCGAGGCGTGGCAGCAGGCGGTGCGCGACCTCGTCGCGTCCACCGGGAGCGAGGGCCAGCCGTGGAGCTGCCAGGGTGGAACCGTCGACCTCGCGCTGCGCGGCGATGGCGCGACGCTGACGGTCACCGACGAGGCTGGACGATCGATCTCGCGCGACGTCGAGACACCCGGGGACGTCGTCCCGCTCGGCGAGGCGCTCCTCGCGAAGCCCGCGCCCGCGGTCGTCGCGGCGGTCGTCGCCCCTCCGGTCGCGCCGCAGCCGGGACCGGCGCAGCCCGACAAGACCGCCCCTCCGGCGCGCGATCGCGGGCCGGTCGTCAAGAAGCCGTTCATGGTCCTCAACGCGTCGCTCGCCCCTCGCTACGCGGGGCGCAGCAACGTCCTCTGGGGCGGCGTCACCGGCGCGGTCGAGTTCCCCTTCTCGTCGTGGCTCGCCGGTGGCTGGGTCCGCTACGACGGCCCGGCGGCCTCGCTCGATCGTCCGACGCACGTCACCGAGGTCTGCGTCGGCGCGACGTTCGCGCGCACCTTCGAGGTGAAGCCGGTCGAGATCCGCGCCGGGGTGCGTCCCTCGGTCGCGATCGTGAACCAGTCCTTCGGGCGGGAGCGTGAAGACGTCGGCCGCGTCTCGGGGCGCATCGGGCTCGAGGCGAGCGCCGTGTTCCCCGTCTCCTCGCCGGTGCGCGCGCTGGTCGCCTTCGACTCCGAGCTGTCGCCCCGCGAGATCGGCGAGGAGGTCCATCGCCCGCCGGCCGACCAGCCCCAGCAACCTCAGCCCGAGTTCCCTTCGTACACGATGGGGCTCGGCCTCGGCGTGGAGGTCGCGATCCGATGAAGCCCGTGTCGCAACGACGTGACTTGGCGGAGGTGAAGCGCGTGAGTGACGCGGAGCTGTTCGCCGCGATGGCGGACGGCGATCTGGCGCCGCTCGGCGTGTTGTTCGACCGCCATCACGAGCACGTTCGGCAGTTCCTGTTTCGAGCGTCGCCGAACGCGTCCGACGTCGACGATCTCGTCCAGGAGACGTTCCTCACGGCGTCGCGGGCCGCGAAGGGCTTCGATGGACGCGAGTCGGCCAAGCCCTTTCTCTTGGGGGTCGCGGCGCAGATCCTGAGACGCCGCCGACGCACCTTCGCGAGGATCCGGCGGCTCGTCGAGGCCTTCTCGGCCGCGCCGCAGACGGCCCCGAAGAACCCCGAGGAGAGCACGAGCCTGTCGCAGGACGAGGCTCGCGTCCGCGCGGCCGTCGAGCGCCTGTCCGAGGACAAGCGGCTGGTGCTCACGATGGTCGAGTGGGGCGGGATGAGCGGCGTGGACGTCGCGAAGGCGCTCGACGTGCCCGTCGGTACCATTTGGCGACGCCTGCACGAGGCCCGCGCCGAGGTTCGCAGCGTCTTCGAGAGGGGGGAGCGATGACGACCGCATCATGTCGAGAGATCCCGCTCGTCGAGGCGCTCCGCGACGGACGCCTCGCGCCCCAAGACCGCGCGTCGACGGAGCGCCACCTGTCGACGTGCGCGGAGTGTCGCGCCTACGCGCGTGAGCTCGAGCTCATCGGGGACGCGCTCCGCGCGCCTTCGAAGCCCGAGGCCTCGGAGCTCGAGCACCAGCGGGCCCGGAGGGCGCTGCTCTCCAAGGCGATGACTCCCGAGCGCAAGGTGACCGGGAGCGCGTGGCGCGCCGTCGCCTTCGCGGCGGTGATGCTGCTCGTCGCCGTCGGGTCGGGGTGGGGCTTCTCGCGGCTCGATCGCGGCGCGCCGGAGCGAGCCCTCGCGGCGCTGCACGTGCACCTCCCGGTGTATGCGCCGATCCCGCGCGAGACGACGATCCACGCTTCGCGCGGCGCTCGGTTCGAGCACGCGACGGACGCGGGCCTCGAGACGCTGGCGCTGAAGAGCGGCGAGCTCGACGTGCGGGTGAGGCCCCTCGGCAAGGCCGAGCGCTTCGTCGTGCGCACCGACGACGCGGAGATCGAGGTCCGCGGGACCGCGTTCCACGTCGCGGCCGAGGACGGGAAGATCCGCGGGGTCACGGTGGTCGAGGGCTCGGTCGAGGTTCGCTACGCGGGCTTCACGGCGATCATCCCCTCGGGTGGCTCCTGGCGCGCGAACGGGGACAGCGCTCCGCCTTCGGCGAGCGTGACGCCGCCGGCGAGCAGCGCGGCGTCCCTCGCGGCGGGCGCCCCGAGCACCCCGAGCGTCACCGCATCGTCGCCGCACGCGGCGATCGTCGCCGCGGCGGAGCCTCTCGCGCCGAGGTCGGCGCACGCGCTGACGAAGAAGGATCCGACGCCGCCCGAGCCGGTCGCGGCGCCCGAGCCGGCGCCGACGAAGGAGGCCTCCCCGGCGTCGCGCGCCTTCGCCGACGCGATGGATGCGCTCGCGCGCGGCGACAACGAGCTCGCGGCGGATCGCTTCGGCTCCTTCTCGGCGAAGTACGCGGGGGACGCGCGCTCGGACGAGGCGGACTACCTGCGCGCGATCGCGCTGCAGCGCGCCGGGCACGACGGCGACGCGCGCGCCGCGTCTCGACGCTACCTCTCGTCACGCCCCGACGGTGCCCATCGCGCCGACGCGAAGGTCATCTCGGGGCCCTGACGACGCAACTTTCTCCGAAGGGTCCTCGGCGAGCCAGGCAACACCCGCTGACCACGCATCGAGGAAGGAACGATCCGATGAATCGACACTGGCTCACCACGGGAAGCATCTTGGTCTCGCTCGGCGCCGCGCTCTCGACGGGATGCTCGCAAGAAGCGAAGCTCGGCATCGACATCGCGCCCGCGAGCGGCGCGGCCCAGTCCGCGCTGTCCGAGAGCGCTGCGAGCTCGCTCTCCGCGAACGCTTCGCTCCGCATCGGGCGCGTGATCCCGATGCCTGCGGCCGACGCCGCGACCATCTCGCGCGTTCGCATCCTCGTGAACGAAGCGAAGGTCAACGGCACCGGAAAAGGTTGCGACCACGTCGAGTCGGGGCCGTTCGTGATCGACCTCTCGGCCGACGAGATCCAGAAGGGCGCGCACCGCGAGTTCCTGGTCGGCGCGATCGCCGCGGGCACGTACCGCGACGCGGAGATCGAGATCGAGCCGCTCGACAACGACAAGGACCAAGGTGACACGTCGGGCGCCGAGCTCGCCGACTTCAAGGCGACGGGCGCGTCGATCCTCGTCGACGGCACCTACCAAGGCAAGGCGTTCCAGTTCGCAGGCCACTTCAAGGCCGAGCAAGGGAACGAGGGCTCCTTCACCGTGAGCACGACCACGCCGCTCAACCTGCCCTTCTCCCTCACCACGACGAACTGGTTCGTCGATGCGGCCGGCAACGCGATCGACCCGACCGATCCCGCGCAGCACTCGGCCCTCGCCGTCGCCATCTGCAAGACGCTCGACACCGAGCTCGACGCGGCCTCCGGCGGCGCAGGCGGTCCCGGCATGGGGCCGGGGCCCGGCGGTCGCCACGGCGGCGGCGGCAAGGCCCACTGCGTGGAGTGACCAACGCGCGGACGCGGTGACGCTCCTGGTGAGGCGGCTCCGCCTCCCGAACGAGATCCTCGAAACGAAGCAGCACCGAGCGGGCCCTCCTCCTCGACACCGGCGAGGAGGGCGCCGCGCGGCGCGTCGAGCGGAAGCTCGGTCGCGCCTCACGAAGAGAAGCGCCCGCATCGAGACGTCCCCACCCCCGACGCTCCTC